>JAOXSC010000181.1 GCA_025800215.1 Marinibacterium sp. | reverse complement strand
TCCAGCAGGTTGCAACACCGACGAGCGGCTGGTGAATTTCAGCCTCTGTCATCCCCATCGCATAGTAATATGACCGATGCGGCGCACGGGCCGGTCCTTCGGTGACGTGGCGGCTGGGCAGGCGGGACTTGTCAAACTTGCGCATGGCTGGTGCTCCTCCGAGGCAGGCGTTTCGATTTGGTCTAGCGATGCGGGCACCGGTTCACAAGCCTTCCGCGACGCTTCACGCCGTGTAGCCCGCGCATTGCAATGAGACCGCCGCGCGCCTAGGTTCCGGTGGCGAGATGCCCGCACCCTTTCGGGCCACCACAAAGAGGTTGGGGCATGGAACCCACGATTTTCAGCTTCATCTGGAAATACTCAAAGAAACAGCAGATCGGACTTCTGTTGTTCACGATTGCGGTCTTTCCGTTTATCTATGCCTCGCTGGAACTGCCCAAGCGGATCATCAACGATGCCATCGGGGCGGAGTACGAATCTGTCGATGTGATGGGCGTGGAACTCAGCCAGTATGAGTTCCTGATCATCCTCTGTTTTGGCTTTCTCGCCACGGTTCTGGTCAGCGGCCTTATGAAAATGCGGCTGAACACCATGAAGGGGATTTTGGCCGAACGGTTGCTGCGCCGCCTCAGATACACTCTGATCGCGCGCATGATGCGGTTCCCGCGCAGCTATTTCCGAACCACCTCGCAGGGCGAACTGGTCTCCATGGTCACCTCCGAGTCCGAGCCGATGGGCGGGCTGATGGGGGACGCCGTGGCGCAGCCCGTGTTTCAGGCGGGGCAGATGCTGACGATTGTGGCGTTTCTGTTCGCGCAATCCGTCTGGTTCGGGCTGGCCTCAATCGCGCTGATCCCGCTACAGGCCTGGCTGATCCCTATGCTGCAGCGGCAGATCAACCTCTTGAACAAAGAACGCATCAAAGAGATCCGTCAGCTCTCCGCCGAGATCGGCGAAACCGCGCAAGGCGTCAGCGATCTGCGCGAGAATGGCGGCTGGCGATATCGGCAGGCGCAGATCTCCGAACGGCTGGGACGGCTGTTCCAGATCCGTTTCCGGATCTATAACAAAAAGTTCTTTATGAAGTTTCTCAACAACTTCATCACCCAGCTGACGCCGTTTTTCTTTTATGCAGTGGGCGGTTATCTGGCGATCAAGGGGCAGATCACGGTGGGCGCGCTGGTGGCGGCGCTGGCGGCCTACAAGGATATTGCATCGCCCTGGAAAGAGCTGCTGACCTATTACAACCAGGTGCAGGACATGTCGCTGCGCTGGCGCATCGTCACCGAACGGTTTGCGCCTGCCGACATGATCCCGCCCGATCTGTTCGATGGTGAACCCTCCAGCATCCCCAACCTGCAGGGCGATATTGTCTTTGACGATGTCTATCTGGTGGATCAGGACGGCAATACGCTTCTGGAAGGGCTGAACCTGACGATCCCGTCCGGCAGCCGCGTGGCGATCAAATGCCCCAATCCGCTGGAACGTCGTGCGGTTGCCGAGCTTCTGGCCCGCGAAATCCGGCCCACGCGCGGCACCATCACCATTGCGGGCCATCCGCTGGACAGCCTGCATCAGACCGTGATCGCCACGCGCATCGGCTATGCCCATTCGCGCCCCTATCTGTTTGACGGTACGCTGGGCGACAATCTGGTGATGCCGCTGCGGATGCGTCCGCTGGAAAGCGAAGGCCGAAAAAGTGCTGCGGTGGCGCGGCGGCGGCTGGAAGCGCAGCGCGCGGGCAACAGCACCGATCCCATCGAGGCCGACTGGGTCGATCCCGGCGTGGCCGGGCTCAATGACAGCGAAGAGCTGCGCGACTGGTGGTTCCAGCTGATCGAAGCGGTGGGCCAGGGCGACAGCATGCTGCGCCGGTCGCTGCAGGGGCGGCTTGACCCGGTGCGCCATGCCGCGCTGGCCCGTGACATCGTGGGCCTGCGCGATGCGGTGGCCGAGGAACTGGCGGCGCGGGGGCTCGATCTGTACGTCTATCGGTTTGATCCCGAACGCTTTAACCCGGCGGTGGCGCTTGGGGGGAACCTGCTTTACGCCGCGCCCGCGCGCGAGATCAGCCAGACCGGGCTCGCGTCCGAATATGGGTTCCTGCAGATGCTGCGCGACAATGATCTGGCCGACGAAGCGATCCGCATCTCGCAGGCGGTGATCCAGACGCTGCAGCAGACCTTTGGCGTGGATGGCACCGACCACCCGCTGTTCCGCAAGCTGGGGATGGACCCGGATGTCTATCGCCGTCTGGTCGAGATTTCCGGCAGCTATGCCCATGCCGGGCGCGCCGGCCTGAGCGATGATGAATGCGCGCTGATGCTGACGGTTCCGTTCCTGCTGACCGCTGAACAGATCGGGCCGGGCTTTCCCGATCAGTACAAGGACAAGATCCTGCATCTGCGCCGCACGCGCGGGGCGGCGATGCGGGAACAGGCGCGCGATCTGTTCCAGCCGCTGGATGCCAAGGGCTATGCCGCACGGCTGACGGTGCTGGAAAACGCGCTTTACGGGCGGGTGTCGCTGCTGGCCGGGGCCCATGCCGAAGAAATCGAAACCGCCGTGATCGAGGTGCTGCAACGCCACGATCTGGACCGGCGGCTGGCGATCCTGATGACGGATGTGACCACCGGCATCGGCGGGGCCAACCTGCCCACGGTGGTGCAGGAGCGCGCGGCCTTCAGCCGGGCCGGGCTGAAGCGTCCCGATGTGCTGGTGCTGGACAAGGCGCTGGCCAGTCAGGACAGCCAGGCCCGCGCGGTGGCGCGCCGCCGCCTGCAATCGCTGCTGCCGCGCAGCACGATGATCTTCATGGAAGATCATTTCGAAAACCCGCAGCTTTATGATCAGTACATCGAAATCCGCAATGGCCGCATCGACGGCGACGGGGATGACGTGTTCGAAGGGCTGGACGAAAGCGGCGCCGATGATCTGCGCAAAAAGCTGCGGATCATTTCGGGCAACGAGCTTTTTGAACGGCTTGATCCGCGCAACCAGCGGCTGCTGGCCTATTCGGCCCAGTGGTACAAGGCCGATGCCGGGCAAGAGATCTTTGCCTATCAGCAGCCTGCGGACGCGGCCTATCTGTGTCTCAAGGGCGAGGCCGAGATCCGCTGGCCCCATCACGAGCCCGATCAGGCCCCCATCGCCGTGATCGAAGCAGGGCGGCTGGTCGGGGATCTGACGGTGATCCTGCGCGAACGGCGGCAGGTGAATTTCGTGGCCCGGACCGAATGCCAGTTCCTGCGCATCGGGGCCGAGGAATTCCGCTCGGTGATCGAAAACGACGTCGACGTGGCGGTCAGCCTGCTCGAGGCGGTGGCCTCGAACATGTCGGGGCTGGTCAGCATGATGCGCAATGCGGGCGTGTCGCCCGCCGACCTTGTGGCCGGGATTGATCCGGGCGGCCGGTCGTTCCAGGACGTGGCCCAGGATGTTCTGGCCGATCATGCAACGGGGCCATCCCATGCCGCGCGCCGCTGACAGGGCCTATGCCGCCCATGCGGGGTTTGTCGCCCCGGCACGTGCGCAGGCGGATCTGTGGCGCGTGGTGGCCGGGGTCATCCTGGCGCTTGCGGTGGCGTTTGGTCTGAATATTGCGCTGCGCAGCACCCTGATCGCAACGGCACCGGCCGTCTGGCTTGATAGCGTCATGGCGGCGGAACCGGGGCGCACGCCGCCCGGTCTATTGCTGATGCTGGGGGCGTTCGGTTTTGTGTCGGTCGGTGTGGCGGTGGCGCTTGGCGTGTTGCACCAGCGCGGGATCGGAACGCTGGTGGGCAACCCGGTGCTGGCCCTGCGGCAGGGCTGGCGCGTGCTGCGGGCGATGGCGCTGCTGGGGGCCGTGCTGTGGCTGCTGCCGCCCTGGGGCGGGGATCTGCCGCTGCAGGCCAATCTGGCGCCGGCCCGCTGGCTGGCATTGCTGCCGTTGTCGTTGCTGGCCATCGCCATTCAGGTCAGTGCCGAAGAGCTGCTGTTTCGCGGCTATCTGCAACAGCAGCTGGCGGCGCGCTTTCGCAGCCCTCTGATCTGGATGCTGGTGCCATCGGCGCTGTTTGCGGCCGGGCATTATGCCCCGGCCGAAGCGGGCGACAATGCGATCTTCTTTGCGCTCTGGGCCGGTGTCTTTGGGCTGCTGATGGCGGATCTGACGGCGCGGGCGGGCACGCTGGGGCCTGCATTCGCCGTGCATTTCGCAAATGACATATCGGCCCTTCTGATCATTTCGCTGCCGGATGGGATGAATGGCCTTGCCCTTTTCACGCTGTCAGGCGCGGCCCCGGACGGGGATGCGCTGCGCGCGCTCATGCCGGTGGAATTCGCGATGATGATCGTGTCCTGGTTGGCAGCGCGTCTGGCGCTTCGGCGCTGATTGCAATTCTGTCGCAGGGGCCTTATCTGACCGGATCATAGGCGACGAACGGGCCGGGAGACACGCATGAACTGGATCACCAACTATGTCCGGCCACGGATCAATTCGATCTTTTCGCGCCGGGAGACCCCGGAAAACCTCTGGCACAAATGCGATGGCTGCGGGACCATGCTGTTTCACCGCGAGCTGCATGACAATGTGAATGTCTGCACCAGCTGCGGCCACCACATGGGCATCACGCCGCGCGCGCGGTTCGAAGCGCTGTTCGATGGCGGCATCTTTACCGAAGTCGACGTGCCCGAACCCGTCGCCGACCCGCTGCAGTTCCGCGATCAGAAAAAATATCCCGACCGGCTGAAATCGGCCCAGAAACAGACCTCGGAAAAAGAGGCGATGCTTGTCGCCGCGGGCGAGATCGGGCGCACGCCCATCATCGCTGCGGCCCAGGATTTCAGCTTCATGGGCGGGTCCATGGGCATGTATGTGGGCAATGCCATCGTTGCCGCCGCCGAAGAGGCGGTGCGCCTCAAGCGTCCCTTGATCCTGTTTTCGGCAGCCGGTGGCGCGCGGATGCAGGAAGGGATCCTCAGCCTCATGCAGATGCCGCGCTCGACGGTGGCGGTGCAGATGCTCAAGGAAGCCGGGCTGCCCTATATCGTTGTGCTGACCCACCCCACCACCGGTGGCGTGACCGCATCCTATGCGATGCTGGGCGATGTGCAGATTTCCGAACCCAACGCGCTGATCTGCTTTGCCGGGCCTCGGGTGATCGAACAGACGATCCGCGAAAAGCTGCCCGAAGGGTTCCAGCGCGCCGAATACCTGCTCGAGCATGGGATGCTCGACCGCGTCACCCCGCGCCCCCAGATGCGCGATGAACTGATCGGCATCACCCGGATGCTTCTGGGGCTGCCGCCTGCAATCAAGGGCGAATTGCCGCCGCCCGATGCCGCACCGATCCCGCCCACCGAGGCCGATATGCCCGGCGCCACCCCTGACGCGGATGGCGACGCATGAGCACGACCGGATCGGATGTCATCCTGGACCGGATGATGGCGCTGCATCCCAAGATCATCGACCTCACGCTGGATCGGGTCTGGCGGCTGCTGGCCGCGCTGGATGATCCGCAGCGGCGGATGCCGCCGGTGATCCATGTGGCGGGCACCAATGGCAAGGGATCCACCCAGGCAATGATCCGGGCCGGGCTGGAAGGGGCGGGGCAGCGCGTGCATGCCTATACCTCGCCACACCTGGCACGATTTCACGAACGCATCCGCCTGGCCGGAGAGCTGATTTCCGAAGACGACCTGACCGCGTTGCTCGACCGCTGCTATGCGGCCAATGACGGGCAGGACATCACCTATTTCGAAATCACCACCTCCGCGGCGCTGCTGGCCTTTGCCCAGACCCCGGCGGATTACACCCTGCTCGAGGTCGGGCTGGGCGGGCGGCTTGATGCGACCAATGTGATTGATGATCCGGTGATGACGGTGATCACGCCGGTGTCGATCGACCACCAGCAGTTTCTGGGCGACACCCTGCCCGAGATCGCGGGCGAAAAGGCCGGGATCATCAAACGCGGGGTGCCCTGTGTGGTGGGCGCGCAGGACGACGCCGCGCTTGAGGTGATCGAAGCGCGCGCCGCCCGGCTGGGCGCGCCGCTGTTTGTGCAGGGCCAGCACTGGCATGTGCGCGAAGAAGCGGGCCGTCTGATCTATGAGGACGAAACCGGCCTTCTGGATCTGCCGCGCCCGGCGCTTCTGGGGCGTCATCAGGTGCAGAATGCCGGCATGGCGCTGGCGGTGCTGCGCCATCTGGGGTTCGGCGATGCGGCCTTTGAGGCGGCGATGACACGCGCCGAATGGCCCGCCCGCATGCAGCGCCTGCGTCACGGGCCGCTGGTTGATCAGGCGGCAGGTGCGGATCTGTGGCTTGATGGCGGGCACAACCCGGCAGCGGGTGATGCGCTGGCGGATGTGCTGCGCGTGCTGCCTGCGCGGCCCACGCATCTGATCTGCGGCATGCTCAACACCAAGGATGTGGGCGGTTATCTGCGCCCGCTGGCCGGGGTGGCCGACAGCCTGACGGCCGTGTCGATCCCGGGCGAGGCCAATACCCTGCCCGCCGCCGACACCGCAGCCGCAGCCGCGCGCGCGGGGCTGGCGGCATCAAGCGCCGACAGCGTGCGGGATGCGCTGGCCGCGATCCTGTCGAAAACCCCCGATGCGCGGGTTCTGATCTGCGGATCGTTGTATCTGGCCGGGCAGGTGCTGCGCGAAAACGGCTGACGGCCGCTAGGGGCTGTAGGGTGGTGGCGGCAGGTTGCGGATCTGCCCTGCCAGGCGATGCGCCTCGTTGCGCACCCAATCCAGGAACGCCTGCATCAGCGGGTCAGCGTCGCCCGCCTCATCCCAGCACAGGCAATAGGGGTGGGGCAGGTCCAGCGTCGTATCCGACAGCCGCACCAGCCGCCGCAGCTGCAGATCCCTGTGGGCAAAGGATGTCTGCACCAGCGCCACGCCCCGCCCGTCGATGGCGGCTTCGACCGCCTGGCTTGACAGAGCCATCCGGGTCGAGCCCACGTCGGGGTCGATGGTGGTGCCCTGGGCGCGAAACCAGTCGTCCCAATTGGGCACGCTTGCAAATTCGGCCCCCCAGTCAACGTGCAGCAACGGTGCACGACGCAGCCCCTCAGGTGTCAGAAAATCTGGGTTCGCAGCTGCGAGGCTGGGGGCGCAGACCGGGAAGACCACATCGGTGAACAGGGCCTCTTTGTGGGTGTAGGCGTCGGACAGGTCGCCATAGGTCAGCCGGAACATGCGCGCAGGCAGCGGCCTTTCGGGTTCTGAGTTCGTGGCGTCCATGCTGATCGGCACGCCAGGATGGCGATCCTGAAACCGGCCAAGCGCCGGGTAAAGCCATTTCGACAACAGTGATGGCAGCGCGCTGATGCGAAGCTGCGCGCTGCTTTCGTAGTCTTCGATGAAAGATTGTGCACAGTTCAGCGCCTCGATCCCGTCGAGCAGCATCTTGTGATAAAGCTTGGCTTCGGGGCGCAGCGACAGGGTGCGCCCGCGCCGCAGGAACAGCGCCCGCCCGACCTGCGTTTCCAGAAGTTTGAGCTGCTGACTGACTGCGCCGGGCGTCACGTCAAGCTCTTGCGCGGTTTTTGAGACTGATTCTGTATGCCCGAAACTGGCAAAAACCTGCAGCGTCCGCAGTGAAGGAAGGGATTTTTTTTGCATGCCTGAAAAATACGCCGATAAACAAGTTAAAATACGTCAGAGTACTTAGTCGGTCTTTTTATTGTAATAATATACCAAGCATGCCGCCATCCGCGAAATGCACAGACATGACACTAAATTGATGTCTATGTTGTAAATTGCAGCAGGTGGTCTGCTCAGCCCTGCCAGTCTTCGGACTGCATTTCACGCAGGCGGCTGGCGGTGCGTTCGAATTCGAACACGCCTTCGCCTTCGACATACAGCATCTCGGGCTCGGCGGCGGCGGAACAGATCAGCTTGACCCGCGCTTCGTAAAGCGCGTCGATCAGGGTGACAAAGCGTTTGGCTTCGTTGAAGTTTGATCGCGACATATGCGGAATATCGTCAAGGATCAGCACGCGCACGGTTTCGGCCAGCACCAGATAGTCGGCCGGACCCAGCATCTTGCCGCACAGATCGTAGAATGTCGCCCGCGCCACCCCGTTGCGGCAGGCGGGCAGGATCACCTCGCGCCCGTTGACATGCAGGGTCAGCGGGCTTCCCGCGCCCCCGGCAAGATCCGCCCAGACCGCATCCAGTGCTTCGCGTGCGGCGCGGCCCTTGGGGGTGAAATAGACCTGCGCGCCGGACAGACGGTTCTGGCGGTAGTCGGTCGGGCTGACCAGCTCATGCACCTGCATCCGCTCTTTGATCAGCGCGATGAAGGGCAGAAACAGATTGCGGTTGAGCCCGTCCTTGTAAAGATCATCAGGCACCCGGTTCGACGTGGTCACCACCACCACGCCGGCTGCGAACAGGGCTTCGAACAGGCGCCCGACGATCATCGCATCGGTGATGTCGGTGATCTGCATTTCGTCAAAGGCCAGCACCCGCACGCTGTCGGCCACACTGGCGGCCACCGGGGCGATGGCGTCTTCGACGCCGCTCTGGCGGGCTTTGTGCATGGCGGCGTGGATGTCCTGCATAAAGGCGTGAAAATGCACCCGCCGCGACGGGATCGCATCACCAAGCGCGTCGACAAAAAGATCCATCAGCATGGATTTGCCGCGCCCGACGCCGCCCCAAAGGTAAAGCCCTTTGGGCGGTTCGGGCGGCTTGCGGAAGAACCCGCGTCGCACCGGTTGCTGCAGGGCGGAAATGATCCGGTCGAATTCCGGCAGGACCGCCTGCTGGGCGGGGTCGGAATGCAGATCGCCCTGGGCGGTCCGGGTGGCATAAAGCGCGCTTACGTCAGTCATCCGACCACCCTTAGCGCGCTGTCCGGGTGTTGAAAAGTCGCATAAGAGGAATTGAACCGCCCCGACAGAATTGCTGATTTGACGCAGTTGCCATTGCAGCGCAGCATGCGCGCAACCCCTTGAAGGAGCCCCCATGCCCGCATCCCAACGCCTGATCACGCCGGTTCTTGTGGCCGGGTGCCTGATCCTGATCGTCAGCTTTGGCGTCCGGTCGAGCTTTGGCCTGTTTCAGATTCCGGTGGCCGAAGAATTCGGCTGGCCGAGGGCCGAATTTTCCATGGCCATCGCGATCCAGAACCTGGCCTGGGGCATCGGCCAGCCGATCTTTGGCGCCATGGCCGAAAAGCTGGGCGAGCGTCGGGCGATCCTGTTCGGGGCGCTTTTGTACATTCTGGGCATGGTGCTGAGCGCGGCGTCGACCACGCCGCTGGGTCATCAGCTGAACGCCTGGCTGGTCGGGTTCGGGATTGCAGGGATGGGGTTCGGCGTGATCCTGGCGATCATCGCGCGCGCGGCCAGCGATGCCAACCGGTCAATGGCGCTTGCCATTGCCACGGCGGCGGGCAGCGTAGGGCAGATCGTGGTGCCGCCTTTGACCGAAAGCCTGCTGCAGGTGGTCAGCTGGCAGACCACCTTCCTGATCCTGGGGGCCAGCATCGCGCTGGCGCTTGTGCTGGTTCCCTTCCTGCACGCGGGCACGCCCGCAGGCAAAGACGACATTCAGGACAGCATGGGCACGGTGCTGCGACGCGCGGCGCGCGATCCAAGCTTTACGCTGATCTTTCTGGGCTTTTTCAGCTGCGGCTATCAGCTTGGCTTCGTGACGGCGCATTTTCCGGCCTTTATCACCGAGCTGTGCGGGCCCATCGCGCCCGGCGGGTTTCTGGACAGCATGGGCGTGTCGACCACATCCGCGTTGGGGGCGGTGGCGCTGTCGCTGATCGGTGTGGCCAATATTGCAGGCACGCTGGCGGCGGGCTGGCTGGGCAAGTTCCTGCCGCGCAAATATGTGCTGGCGGGGATCTACACCGCGCGGACGCTGCTGTCGGCGGTGTTTATCCTGCTGCCGATCACACCGCTTTCGGTGATCGTGTTTTCGCTGTCGATGGGCGCGCTCTGGCTGGCGACGGTGCCGCTGACATCGGGGCTGGTGGGGTATATCTATGGGCTGCGCTATATGGGCACGATCTATGGGTTCGTGTTCTTCAGCCACCAGCTTGGCAGTTTCCTCGGCGTCTGGCTGGGTGGGCGGCTCTATGACCTGCACGGCGACTACACGATGGTGTGGTGGATTGGTGTGGCCATTGGCGCGTTCAGCGCGCTGGTGCATCTGCCGATCCGGGAACGGCCGCTGGTGGCGGCCTGATCGGGATCCTTGATCGCTGCGGTCAATCGGCGGGCAGGATCGCGTCCAGCACCTGATCGGTATGGGTATAGGTCACGCCATGTCCTGCCCCGTCGATCACCACATGCCGCGCCGCAGGGTTCCAGCCGGTCAACCGGTCCTTGGCCGCGAGCGGGATCACATCATCATCCACCCCCCAGATCGCAAGCACCGGCAGGCCCGCATCGGCGATGGTCCGGTGATAGCGTTCCAGAGGAGCACCCAGCATGTGGCGCAGGCTTGACAGCACAGCAGGCAGAAAGCCGCGATGGTCAAGCTCGGCCAGTTGCAGGTCGGCGATGCCCGGCACGCTGCCGGGCAGGGGGCGTTCGGCTTCGATCCCCTTGCGCAGCTGGGCGGGGTAGAACAGGCGGAACAGCCAGTCACCGATCCCCGGCGCGCCCCTGATAAAGCGCGCCAACGGGCCAAGCTGATGCCCCATCCCCGCCGGGGCCAGCAGCACAAGCCGGCGGATGCGGGCCGGGAACCGGGCGGCAAAGGCCGTCACGATGGCCCCGCCCATGGAATAGCCGATCAGCACAAAGGGCTGCTCAACCCCCTGATCGGCCAGCAATTCGTCAAGCTGGGTGACAAAGAACCGGTCGCTTTGCACGCCGCGCACCCGCTCGGAATAGCCGCGCCCGTAAAGATCATAGCTCAGCACCCGGTAGCCCGCGGCGGCAAGCCCGGCCGCCACCCCGCGCCAGACAAAGGACGGGGTGGTCAGCCCGTGCACACAGACGACGACGGGGCCGTCATCCGGGCCGGTCCAGCTGTAATGGGTGGTGCCGCCCGGCAGGTCGGCGAACTGACCGCTGGCTTGGGTGCGGTCAACGGGTTTGCGCAGGGCCTCGATCACGAAGGGCGCTGCGGCCACGGCCAGAAGAAGCAGGATCCAGATCATTGCGCCGCCTTCCACAGGTCCAAGAAATAGCGGCTGACCATCAGGTCCAGATGCGCGCCGCCGCCATTCTTGAACAGGGTGATGTCATCGCTGCCGCCGCGTTCAAAGCCATCGGGGTCATAGTAATCGGCGCGCACGTCCGCGCGCGTGATCGCGCCCGATGCCAGCGGGATCTTGAGCTCTCCGATGTGATCCAGCGTGGTGTCAAAGCTGTCCACATAGATCCGGGCGCGGCGCAGGGCGGTGTCGTCCGCTTCGCGCATGTCGGGGCGGTAGGCGCCGATCAGGTTCACATGCTGGCCCGGCCGCAGCCAGTCTCCGCGCAGCACCGGGTCGGTGGACATGGTGGCCCCCAGAATGATGTCGGCCTGCGGCACCGCCTCTTGCAGATCGGTGGCCACCGACACGCGGTCGTGCTGTGCGGCCAGTGCCCGCGCCCGCTCGGCGGATCGGTTCCAAAGGGTGAAGCGCGCACCGGGGAACCCGGCTGAAAACGCCTCGATCAGGGATGCGGCGACGCTGCCGGCCCCCAGGATCAGGATCTCGCGGGCGCCGCGCGGGGCCAGATCCAGCGCCGCCAGCAGGCTGTCACCCGCCGTTTTCCATTTGGTCACAAGGTGGAAATCCACCAGGGCTTCGGCGCAGCCATGTGCGTCGTCAAACAGCGTCACCGATCCGTTGATCGGAGGGTGATCGGTGTTGCCGGGAAAGACCGTGGCGGTTTTCACCGCCATGCCCATCCCGTCGATCCACGCCGCCCGCGACAGCAGCGTGTCCTTGCCGCGATAAAGAAACGTATCGGCAATCTCGGCCCGTGGCAGGCGGTGCCCGGCGCGCAGCGCCTCTGTCAGGGCGACCCAGTCGGCCAGCCGCTCGCCTTCGGCAAAGGACACAAACGGCAGGCTCATGCGACCGGCCCCGGCAGCACGCCATGGTCGATCAGCGCGCGTTCCCAGCCTTTGGGGGTTTCGAACAGATGCGTCTGCCAGCCGCGCGCCTGCGCGGCGGCGATATTGTCGGCCCGGTCATCGGCAAACAAGAGCGTGTCGGGCGGCAGGCCGCAATCGGCTTCGAGCCGGGCATAGATCTCGGGCTCAGGTTTGGCCACCTGCATGTAGCCCGAGATGAACCGGCGGTCGAAGTCCCCCAGAAAGTCATAGACCGTTTCGGCAAATTCGAACGTCCCCACCCCGAAATTGCTGAGCGCAAACACGGGTGTCCCCTGCGCCCGCAATGCCCGCAGGATCGCCACCGAATGGTCGATCCGGGGCGATGCCATGTCGATCCAGCGATCATGCCACAGGCGGATTTCGTCCGCCCATGCAGGGTGGGCATCGGCGCAGGCATAGACCGTGTCGCGAAACGGCGCGCCCAGATCCACCTGATGGTTCATCGCATGCAGGTCGATGTCGGCAAACATCGCGCGGCGACGATCTTCGCCGATCTGGGCGTCATAGAACCGTTCGGGTTGCCATTCGATCAGCACATTGCCGATGTCGAAGATGACCGCCCGGATGCTCATGCCCACAGGGCCTCGGCGTGGAAATTCACGTGGTCTTCCATGAAGGTCGAGACAAAGAAATAGCTGTGGTCATAGCCCGGCTGCAGGCGCAGCGTGGCCTCTTGGCGTCGGGCGTTGACGGCATCGGCCAGGGCTTCGGGTTTGAGCAGGTCGATGAACTGGTCCTGGGTGCCGGTATCCACCAGCACCGGCCCGTCAAAGCCGGTTTCGCGCATCATCAGCGTGGCATCGTGGCGCGCCCAGTCGGCTTCGTTGCCGCCCAGATAGGCCGACAGCTGCTTGCGCCCCCAATCCGACGCGGTGGGGTGCGCGATCGGTGCAAAGGCCGACACCGACCGGTAGCGCCCCGGCAGGTTCATCGCCAGCGTCAGCGCCCCGTGCCCGCCCATGGAATGGCCGGTGATGGCCTGACGTTCACTGTCGATGGCAAATTCCCGTGCCACCAGCGCGGGCAGTTCTTCGGCCACATAATCCCACATGCGGAAATGCGGCGCCCAGGGATCCTGGGTGGCGTTCACATAGAACCCCGCGCCCTGGCCGAGGTCATAGGCGTCGTCATCGGCCACCCCGTCGCCACGCGGAGAGGTGTCGGGAAAGATCAGCGCAATGCCCTGTTCGGCAGCCCAGGCCTGGGCGCCCGCCTTGACCATGGCGTTTTCATGGGTGCAGGTCAGCCCGGACAGGTACCACAACACCGGGACAGCCCCGTCCCGAGCCTCTTGCGGCAGAAAAAGACCGAATGTCATGTCACAGCCGCAGGCGTCCGAGCTGTGGCGATAGACGCCCTGCGTGCCGCCAAAGGCCTTGTTTTCGGAAACGGTGTCCATCCTGGGATCCCTCTGATCTGTGGTCCGGTTATGGCTAACGGCTTTGGCCCTTTATGCAAGGGCAATCCGGCAGGGCGCGCCCTGCCGCGTTGCGGGTCAGAGCGGGCTGACCCAGGAAATCACCAGCGGCAGGGTGACGATGCTGGCCACCGTGGACATCAGGATCGCGGTCGATACGCGCTGCGGGGCCACCCCGTAATGCTGGGCCAGCATATAGACATTGCCCGCCACCGGCAGCGCTGCGGTGGCCACCACCACGGCGGCCGACAGCGGGTCGATGGGAAACAGGATCAGCACGCCCACCGCGACGGCTGCGGGGTGCAGCACCAGTTTGCAAAAGCTCAGCCAGCCCGCGATCTCCAGCCGCTCGCCCCCGCGCCCCACCAGCGACGCGCCAATGGCAAACAGCGCGCCGGGTGTTGCGGCTCCGCCCAGGATCAGCAGAAATTCGTTGACCGGTTCGGGGATCGGCAGATCCAGCGCCGACCAGGCAAAGCCTGCGCTGATCGACATGATCATCGGGTTGCGGATCAGTCCGGCCCCGATGGTGCGAAAGATGCCCCAGGACATGCGCCCGTCGCGCGATCCGGTGATCAGGATGACGATCAGGCTGGAAAACACGATCAGGTCCACCGCCAGCGTCAGCATGACCGGGCCAAGCGCGGCCTCGCCAAACAGGATCAGGAACATCGGCAGGCCTAGAAAGCCGGAGTTCGAGATCACGGCACATTGTGCTTCGACAGCCGCCGTGGCCACGTTGAGCCGCCGCAACAGCGCCACCGCAGTGGCAATCACGTAGACCGCCGATGTGCCGCACAGATAGCCCAGCACCAGCGGCGCGTCGAACACCTCGTCCAGGCTGAGATTGGCGGCAAAGCGGAACAGCATCGCCGATAGCGCAAAGAAGAAAACGAACTTGGTCAGATAGGCGGTCGCTTCGGCCGTGAAAAAGCGCGTGCGCCCGGCCAGATAGCCAAGGCCGATGACCGCAAAAAAGGGCAGGGTGCGCAAAAAGATCTCGACCATGACACCGGCCTAGCCGCTCGGGCGCAGCCGGGCAAGCGGGCAGGCCACGGCGGCGTCAACAATCTGCACATGTTGCCAATGGCCGAAGCTTGGGCCCGCCCTGGTGAGAGAGAAGACTGTCGTTAACATCTTGTAACGGTCACGTGAGGTCCCCATATATTTGGTATGCAAAGGTATACAGAATTTCGGTTCCGTCATGTTTGAGCTTCTGATGCAGGGGCCTGTGGCCCCGTTCACGCTGGCTCTGGCGCTGTTGGCGGGTCTGCTTGGGCTGGAACTGATCGGGCTGCTGCTTGGCACGTCCTTTCTGGGGTCGGACAGCGATGCCGATCTGGGCCTGGATGCGCCGGATGCCGAGCTGTTTGACGTCGACATGGTCGATCTGGATGCGATGGATCTGGATGCCATCGACCTCGACATGGTGGATCCGGTCGGGTCCGATCTGGCCGATCATCCCGAGGCGCCCAACGCACCAGGTGCGGCCGGGTTGCTGGGCTGGCTGGGGCTGGGGCGTGTGCCGATGCTGATCTGGCTGGCGTCGCTGCTGTTTGGCTTTGGCATGTCGGGCGTCGTGCTGCAATCGGTGCTCAGCGAAACCACCGGAGTGCTCTTGCCGGCCTGGCAGGCCCTGATCCCGGCGGCGATCACCGGTGTTCTGGTGGCGCGCGGCCTGGGCGGAGCCTTTGCCCGGCTGCTGCCCAAGGCCGAAACCCAGTCGCTGTCGGAACGGCACCTGGGCCGCAGGCGCGGGGTGGTCACCACCGGCACTGCCGCCCGTGGCCGCCCGGCCGAGGTGCGCGTGACCGATGGCTTTGGCAACCTGCACTATCTGCGCGCCGAACCGCTGCGCGACGATGTCACGATCCGTGCCGGAACCGAAGTTCTGGTCCTGCGTGCGCGCGATGGTCTGTATCGCATTGTTGACCTGTCGCAGGCGTGATCTGCCCGCAATCTGCCTTAACTCATTACCCTGAAAGGATTTCCTGTGCTGTTTGAAACCCTTGTCCTGTTTGTCATCGGCGTTCTGGCGCTGATCCTGTTCTTCGGCCTCGTGCTTGGGCGCCTCTACAAACGCGCCACGCGCGAAGTCAGCCTGGTCAAGACCGGCGCAGGCGGCAAACGGGTGATCATGGATGGTGCCATCCTTGTGATCCCGCTGCTGCACGAGGTCAGCCCCGTCAACATGAAGACCCTGCGCCTTGAGGTGAAGCGCGAAAATGATGCGGCGCTGATCACCCAGGACCGGATGCGGGTTGATGTGGGGGTGGAATTCTATGTCTCGGTCAGTGCCACCGATGAAGGCATCGCGCGCGCCGCGCAGACGCTGGGGGACCGGACCTTTTATGTCGACCAGCTGCGCGAGATGATCGAAGGCAAGCTGGTCGACGGTCTGCGCGCCGTGGCGGCCCAGATGACCATGGACGGGCTGCATGAAAACCGCGCCGATTTCGTGCAAGAGGTGCAGAATGCGGTGTCCGAGGATCTGCTGAAGAACGGGCTCTCGCTGGAATCGGTATCGCTGACCGCGCTGGACCAGACCCCGTTCGAAGCGCTTGATGAAAACAACGCGTTCAACGCCGTGGGGATGCGCAAACTGGCCGAGGTGATCGCGGATTCCAAAAAGGAACGCGCCCAGATCGACGCCGATGCCGAAGTGTCCGTGCGCCGCGCCGCGATGGAGGCTGAACGTCAACGGCTGACCATCGAACAGGACGAACAGGCCGCCCAGATCGAACAGGCCAAGATCGTGGCCAATCTGCGCGCCGAACAAGAGGCCGACATCGCCCGTCAGCGCGAGCTGGCCGATCAGGAATCCGAAAAGGCCCGCGTGTCGCGCGAACAGGCGATCCGCGCCGCCGAGATCGCCCGCGACCGCGAGCTTGAAGTGGCCGAACAGGAACGCCAGATCATCATCGCCCAGAAATCCGAAGAAGAAAGCCGCGCCCGCGCATCCGCCGATCTGGCCCGCGCCGAAGCCACCAAGGCGATGGAGGCGGTGACCACCGCCCGCGAAGTGGCCGAAGCCGAACGGCAAAAGCAGATCGCCCTGATCGAAGCCGCCCGCGAGGCCGAGCGCGAAGCCACCAAGGTGCGCCTGAGCGCCGCCGCCGACCGCGACGCCGCCGCCGACCGGGCCGCCGCCCGCCGCGAAGAAGCACAGGCCGAGGCGGACGCCGTGTCGATCCGGGCCGAGGCCAAGCAAAAGGACATGCTCGCCGAAGCCGAAGGCAAGCGCGCCATCGTTGCGGCCGAAAACGCGCTGTCGGCCGATCTGATCGACATGAAGGTCTCGCTGGCCCGGATCGAGGCGATGCCGGGCATCGTCGCAGAAATGGTGCGGCCCGCCGAAAAGATCGAATCGATCAAGATCCATCATGTGGCGGGCATCGGCGGGGCCTCTGCGGGCGGCTCGGGCGGGTCGGGCGGCTCGGCTGCGGGCGACAAACCGGCCATCAATCAGGCGCTCGATTCGATCCTGGACATGGCCGTTCAGCTGCCCGCGCTGAAAAAGCTGGGTGATGAGCTGGGCCTGTCGATGGAAGACGGCGTGTCCGGCGTGATCGCGGGGGTGCTGCCCGACGACACCAAATCCGCCCCGCAGGATCCGCGGGCCTGAGGCCCCAAGAGAAGGCACAAGCACGGGCACAGCTCCGGCTTCCGCGGTAGGGCGGGCTTCAGCCCGCCACCCGCTTCGACACCCAAAGCTACCCTCTGCCGCCCTTGGCAAAGTCGCTCAGGATCGGGCAGTCGGGCCGGTCGTCGCCCGCGCAGGATTGCACCAGCCGCGACAGGGTGGCGTGCATCTGCTGCAGATCGGATATCTTGGCCTCGATCTCGGTCAGATGCTGCTGTGCCAGCCGCTTGACATCGGCGCTGGCGCGGCTCTGATCTTCGTAAAGGGCCAGCAGGGTGCGGCAGTCTTCAACCGAAAACCCATGCGCCCGCGCCCGCCCGACAAAGGCAAGCTTGTGACAATCGCTGTCGGAATAGCTGCGATACCCGTTGGATGCGCGCTCGGGCGTGACCAGCCCGATATCCTCGTAATACCGGATCGTCTTGGCCGGCAGCCCGGTGCGTGTCGCCGCCGCGCCGATATTCATGGCGCCCGACTCATGACGCGCGTGCCGGGATCACCGGCTGCACCCGCCGCAGGCGCAGCGCGTTGCTCACCACAAAGACCGACGACAGCGCCATGGCCCCCGCTGCCAGCATCGGCGACAGCAGCAGCCCGAAGCCGGGATAGAGCACCCCCGCCGCCACGGGGATCAAAGCGACGTTATAGCCAAAGGCCCAGACCAGGTTCTGCCGGATGTTGCGCAGTGTCGCCCGCGACAGGGCAAAGGCATTCGCCACGCCCCCCAGACGGCCCGATGACAGCACCACATCGGCGCTTTCGATGGCCACATCGGTGCCCGTACCCACCGCGATCCCCACATCCGCGCCGGCCAGAGCGGGCGCGTCATTGATGCCGTCCCCCACAAAGGCCACCGGCCCGTGCTCGGCGCGCAGCTGATCCAGCACCGCGTGCTTTTCATCGGGGCGCAGGTCGGCATGCACCGTGTCGATCTCAAGCGCATCGGCGATGCGGGCCGCGCTGCCGGGTTGGTCCCCGGTGATCATCGCCAGCCGCAGCCCCATGGCGCGCAGTGCTGCCAGCGCGCGGGCGGCATCGGGTTTGACGGCGTCGGATACGCTCAGCCGGGCCGCCAGCTGCCCGTCCAGTGCCACCAGCACCGGCGTGTCGCCGGGATCGGCGGCGGGCAGGGCCGCCAGTGGCGCCTGATCCACCCCTTCGCGCTGCATCAGGGCACGGGTGCCGACCAGCACGCGGCACCCGTCGATTTCGGCCCGCAGCCCATAGCCTGCGATGGCGGTGGTTTCGACGGGGGTCGTCAGCGGGGCCAGCCCGCGTGCCTCGGCCGCGGTCAGGATGGCGCGGGCAATGGGGTGTTCGGACCCGGCCTCGGCGGCTGCAACACGGCGCAGGATCTCATCGGGATCTGTGCCGGGCAGGGTGTCAAAGCCGGTCAGCTCGGGCCGCCCACGTGTCAGCGTGCCGGTCTTGTCAAAGGCCACCACCCGCACATCCGTCAGCCGCTGCAACGCGTCGCCGCGCCGGAACAGCACGCCAAGTTCGGCCGCGCGCCCGGTGCCCACAAGGATGGAGGTCGGCGTCGCCAGGCCCATGGCGCAGGGGCATGCGATGATCAGTACCGACACCCCCGCCACCAGCGCCTGCGGCAGCGCCGCCCATCCCCCAAGCGCCAGCCAGCCCAGCACCGTGACACAGGCGATGATCAGCACGGCGGGCACAAAGATCCGCACCACGCGATCGGCCAGCGCCTGCACGGGCAGGCGCGCGGCCTGGGCGTCTTCGACAAGGGCGATGATGCGCGCCAGCACGGTGTCGGCGCCGGTGGCCGTGACCTCGATCCGCAGGGCGCCCTGACCGTTCAGGCTGCCGCCCACGACCGGGGCGCCGGGGCCGCGTTCCACCGGCAGCGGTTCGCCGGTCAGCATGCTTTCGTCCATATGGCTGGTCCCGCCCAGGATGCGCCCGTCCACCGGCACACGCTCGCCCGGTCGCAGATGCACGATGTCGCCGGGGGCCAGCTGAGAAATCTCGCGCAGGGTGGTCTGGGCCGGTGCCGTTTCCACGCGGGCGGTTGATGGCTGCAGCCCCACAAGGGCGCGGATCGCGTCGCCCGCGCGGCCGCGCGCACGTGCTTCGAGCCATCGCCCCACAAGGATCAGTGTCACGATGACGGCGGCGGCTTCGAAATAGACGGCGCGCGCACCCGATGGCAGCAGCGATGGGGCAAAGGTGGCCAGCACCGAATAGGCCCAGGCCGATCCCGCCCCCAGCGTCACCAGACTGTCCATGTCCGGCGCCCCGCGCAGCAGGGCCTTCAGCCCGCGCCGCAGCATCGGGCCGCCGGGCCATATCAGCACCAGCGTCGCCAGCAGCCATTGCGCCTGCCAGAACAGATCCTGCCCGATCCGGGCCATGATCCAATGGTGCAGCGGGGCAAACAGATGCCCGCCCATTTCGGTCACGAAGATCGGCAGCGTCAGCATCGCCGCGATCAGAGCAAGGCGCCGGGCGCTCCGCTCTTCGCTGACCGCCGCATCAGGCGCTGGCGCACCGCTGACGCGCGGGCGGGCGATATAGCCAAGCCCGGTGATCGCCGTTTCAAGCGCTGACATGGGCGTGCTGCCGCCCAGAACGGTCACGCGGGCGCTGCGGGTTGCAAAGTTCACCTGCGCCGCCACCACCCCCGGCACCTGTTCCAGTGCTGTCTGCACCCGTGCTGCACAGCTGGCGCAGGACATGCCGTCGATCTCGAGCGTGACGCTGTCTTCCTGCGCGGGATAGCCCGCCTGGGTCAGCGCATCGCGGATCGCGGGGGCTGCGGCGCCGTCCAGCTGTACGGTGGCGTTGCGCGCAGCCAGGTTCACCCGCGCGTCCCGCAGGCCCGGAACCGCCGCCAGCGCCCTTTCGGCGCGTGACACGCAGCCCGCACAATGCAGCCCGTCGATGGCAAAGCGAAGCTGGGTGGTGTCGGCCATGGAACCTCTCGCAACAGACATGCGCCCCCGGACCGGGGGGCGATGTCCTGCATAAAGGTTCCTGTTACGGGAAGGTCAACCCCCGGCAGGCGGCGTCAGGGCGCGGCATCTGCGCGCTGTCTGACCTGTTCGACCTGATTGAGCAGCTCGACCAGAAGGTCATAGCGTTCCGACCCGATTTCATCGCGCAGATCGTCGAGTACCCGCAGCGTCGGTTCAAGATTGGCCGCGATCACCGCTTCGCCCAGCCCGGTGATCCCGACAATCTGCTTGCGCCGGTCATCGGGGTCGGGGGTCCGCACGATCAGCCCCTTTTCATCCAGCTTCTGCAGGATCCGCGTCAGGCTGGGCAGCAGCAGGCAGCTTTGCGCCGCGATCCGCGTGGGATCCTGCGGGCCTTCGTCATGCAGAACACGCAGGACGCGCCATTGCTGTTCGGTCAACCCGACCTCTGCCAGCATCGACCGGACAGGGGATGTGATCCGTTCCCGCGCGCGCAACAGCGCGAGCGGCAGGGAGTCGGAAAATGAATGGTGGGCGTTGGTCATAGCTGAATATTGCATAATTATGCAGTTTTATCAAGATTTTGCGCGGCTAAAATCTTCGTCATGTGCTATTTAGTGCTGACGTCGCAATTCGCCGATGCTCTGTCGTAGCCAAGTCATCGGCTTGCCTTGGCCTAAGTGGTTAACGTAAGGTCACTTAACGAGGGAAATAAATTGTTTCAAAGCAGGCAGGTGCAGGATGTCCGCCCCGATAAACCCGTTCAAAGCCGCGCTGCGGGATGGCCGCATGCAGATCGGTTGCTGGCTGAGCATTGGCGATGAAACCTCGGCCGAAATCATGGGAACAGCCGGTTTCGACTGGCTTGTGGTCGATGGCGAGCACACGATCTATGACATTCGCGCGATCCGCAGGCAGCTAATCGTGCTTGCGGCATCGGGCAGCCATCCGGTGGTGCGGGTGCCGGCGGGCGAATCCTGGATCCTCAAACAGGTGCTGGATGCCGGGGCGCAGAGCGTGCTGGTGCCTCTGGTCGAAAGCGCCGACCAGGCGCGGGCGCTGGTGTCGGCCTGCCGCTATCCTCCGCAGGGCCATCGCGGGGTTGGCGGGGCCGGGGCGCGCGCCACGCGGTTTTCCGCGATCCCCGATTATGTGACCACGGCCAATGATCAGATCTGCGTTCTGGTGCAGGTCGAAACCCGTCCGGGCCTTGCTGCGCTGGATGATATCCTTGCCGTCGACGGGGTGGACGGGGTCTTCATCGGCCCCGCCGATCTGGCCGCTGCGCTTGGTCACCCCGGCCAGAGCGACGCGCCCGAAGTCGTGGCTGCCATCCGCGACGCGCTGACCCGGATCCGCGCCGCGGGCAAGGCGGCGGGGATCCTTGGCATCGCGCCCGAAACCTGCGCGCTCTACCGTGATTTCGGGGCCCAGTTCCTGGCCGTGGGGATGGATGCGCTGCTGCTGGCCGGGGCGGCGCGTGCGCTGGCGCGTCAGTGGCGCGATTGACCCGGACCCGACTGTCACGAAATGCAGACTTTAAACCCGCCGGGTTTGCCTATACATAGCGCGCGCTTGCGTATTGGAGAAAAGACATGGGTTACCGCGTCGTTGTCGCCGGCGCCACGGGCAATGTGGGCCGCGAAATGCTGAACATTCTGGCCGAGCGCCAGTTTCCGGTGGATGAGCTTGCCGTTCTGGCCAGCCGCCGGTCCCTTGGGACCGAGGTCAGCTTTGGCGACAAGACACTGACGACCCAGGACATTGATACGTTCGATTTTGCGGGTTGGGACATGGCGCTCTTTGCCATCGGCTCGGACGCCACCAAGGAATACGGGCCCAAGGCTGCGGCTGCGGGCTGTGTCGTGATCGATAACTCGTCGCTTTACCGCTACGATCCGGATATTCCGCTGATCGTTCCCGAGGTGAACCCGCAGGCGATCCACGACTACGCAAAGAAGAACATCATCGCCAACCCCAACTGTTCGACCGCGCAGATGGTCGTGGCGCTCAAGCCGCTGCATGACCGCGCCAAGATCAAGCGCGTCGTGGTGTCGACCTACCAGTCGGTATCGGGTGCGGGCAAGAATGGCATGGATGAGCTTTGGGATCAGACCAAGGCGATCTACAACCCCACCACCGATGTTGCGCCCAAGACGTTCCAGAAGCAGATCGCGTTCAACGTGATCCCGCATATCGACGTCTTCATGGAAGACGGCTCGACCAAGGAAGAATGGAAGATGGTGGCCGAAACCAAAAAGATCGTCGATCCGTCGATCAAGGTGACGGCAACCTGCGTGCGGGTGCCGGTCTTTGTCGGCCATTCCGAAGCGATCAATATCGAGACCGAGGATTTCCTGGACGAAGACGAGGCCCGTGACATCCTGCGCGAAAGCCCCGGCATCATGGTGATCGACAAGCGCGAGGCGGGTGGCTATGTGACACCGGCCGAATGTGTGGGCGATTTCGCCACCTTTATCAGCCGGATCCGTCAGGATTCCACGATCGACAACGGCCTGAACTTCTGGTGCGTGTCCGACAACCTGCGCAAGGGCGCCGCCCTGAACGCCGTGCAGATCGCCGAGCTTCTGGGCCGCGAAGTCCTGAAAAAGGGCTGATCCCACCGCGATCCCGATCCGCAAACGGCGCACCCCCGGTGCGCCGTTTTTTGCGTTATGCGGCGCATAATTTTGTGGATTGCGGCAATTTCGCCTGAAAAGATGAATTTAGTGCTTTCTTTTCTCGTGTGTGTTACGAGGCGCCGCAGTTGGAATGTGTTTCCAAGCATTGATGTAAATGAATGTGAGATAGAAAATGAGCGTTTTTGACGTCGCAGCCTACATCCTGCGTTCTCGCGGTGAGATGACAGCGATGAAGCTTCAAAAACTGGTCTACTATTCGCAGTGCTGGTCTCTCGTTTGGGAAGAAAGGCCGCTATTCGAAGAGCAGATCCAAGCTTGGGCCAATGGTCCGGTTTGTCCCGAACTGTACAAAAAACACCGAGGATTGTTTCGTGTGGGGCCTGACGTGTTTCCGGGTCGTCCGGATGAGCTTGATGACGACGCGCGCGACACGATTGACTCAGTGCTAAGGTTCTACGGTGAAAAAGACGCCCAATGGCTGAGTGACCTCACACATGCTGAGGATCCTTGGAAAGAGGCGCGCAAAGGCCTTGGTCCCGCAGAGCGCAGCGACAGCCCGATCAGTCATGCAGCGATGGCAGAGTACTATGGAAGCCTCTGATGGCGCGAAAGAAGAGCAAGTCGCCAAAGGTAAAAGTCAGTCCGAATCCGAAAAAGGAGCCGCGCATAGTCGCCGAGCCGCCGTCATTCCGAGGTGGGGTCATCTCATGGCGGTTCAATGCAGCCGATCAAGGGGGTCCGTTTGCCTGGTCACTGCTCTCTGACGGGGAAGAATTTAAGGCCGTTGTGAAGTCGCTTGCCGATATTGAAACGATGTCCGAAACAGAGCAAAGGCAGCGCGGTTGCCACTTTATCCCGACCGACCGTCTCTCAAAAGATGCCCAGACGAGGCTCTCGGATATCGAGCTTGATGATTTGGACTCTCTCTATTCCATTCGCTTGACTGGGACCTGCCGGGTCTTTTGCGTTCATCGCCCACAGTACATGCGCATTCTGTGGTTTGATCCGCACCACAAGGTTTGCCCTGCGCCGCTGAAACATACGTAGCCGTTGGCGATGACTGAACCTGGCGCGTTCGATGCGTCGGCGCATAGCGCCTGCATAAGCTGGCCGCTTCGGACCGTTCATCCGCCCTAGAAACTCACCCCCAGCCCGATCGAATACCCTTCCACATCCTCGCCCTTGGTAAAGCGGATCATCAGGCGGGTGGTGGTTGCCCAGGGAACCCAGGTTTCGGTCAGGTCGACCTCCATCCCCACGCCCACGCGCGCCAGCCAGTCGGTGCCAAGTGCCGGGCCCTGATCCCCCGACAGGTACGAGGCGGAAAAATCCACCACCCCACGCACCGGGCGGTTCCACAGGTCGGCCCCGGTGGGATAGCGATAGCGCGTCCACAGCGCGGTTGTTTCGGCGCGGGCCGTGGCAATGAGGTCGCTGTCACCCGCGATCGGCTTGAGTTCCAGATAGGTATAGCGCAGCGACGCGTCCACCTCGTGATCGCTGGGCAGGCGCCGGTTGTAGGACAGCGCGAGCGACGCGCCATAGCCCCCCACGGTGACACCGCCGCCTTCAAGAAACGACGCGTCTTCGAACCCCAGCCGGTCGGCGATCACGGTGGCGCCGATGGATGTGTCGCTCTGGATCCGGCCCAGCGACAGATGCGCCAGCGGCCGCAGAGTCCAGTATTCGCCCAGATCAAACTGCCAGCCGATGCCCCCGGTGGCGGCTATGGATGTCCATTTCAGCGGGATCCGGGATGTGGTGCCCTGATCGGACAGGAACAGCACCGGATCAAACCGGTTATAGGCGAGATACCCTTCCAGATAGAGCGGAAAGCTCTCGGACAGCGCAAACCCTCCGCCCAGTTGCGAGCCCTGAAAGTCATAGTTTCGGTTGGGGTCGTTGCCAGTATCCAGCAGCAGCGTACTGGCGCTGTCGTCGGGCAGGGCGGCCAGCCCGTAAAGCGCCAGCGCCCCTTCCGCGTTTTCCCGAATAAGCCGTCCGAACACATCGCCGCTGTCGCGGTCAAAGGCCTGGGCGTCGGCGCGAATGGGGGTCTGTGCTGCGATCAGTATGATCAGCAGGGCGATTGGAGCGAGGAGTCTCATGCAGCAGGCCTAGCGCGAAAGCGCCGGGCTGCAAAGCCTCGGATTGGCGGGCTGCGGGGGATGCTCGAAATGATCCGGCCGTCCCGGACAATTCGAACAAGATGGCCGGGGGTGCGAAACGTTTTGAAAAGATGTCGTGGTGCAGGGTGCCATCGCCGTGGGGGCAAGTGAGAAAGGGTATTAAGTGGTGGCAGATGTCGTCGTGTTTGGTCGGGACGAACCCGTGCGTGTGGATCCGGACCGTCTTGGAATGTTGTACAGACAATTGGGTGAAAGCGCGGCCGAGGATGTGATCTGCCGCGCCATCGAAGAGCTCGCCGTGCGCCTGAGCCAGTGTCAGGAGATGTACGTGTCAGCCGATTTTGGACCGCTGCGCAAGAATGCGCGCACGCTGATTGCGATCGCCGAACAGGTTGGCATGGCGGCGCTGGCGCGGGTGGCGCGCGATGTGACGCTGACGATTGATGCAGGCGACCGGGTGGCGCTGGCCGCCACGCTCAGCCGGTTGATCCGCATTGGTGAACGCTCATTGACGGCGGTGTGGGATCTGCAGGATCTGTCGGTCTGATCCTGCGGGCGGCATGACCGGGCCACGGGGGGATTCAAAGCGGCGCTGAAACGCGTTAGGCTGCCCCAAATGCCCGTGTTCCAAGGACCAATCCATGCGCCTGAGCTTTGCCCGCCCCGATCCCTCTGATGCCGATGTCATTCCGGTTCACGTGCTGGACCCTGACACGCTTGATGGGTTTCTGGCCGATCAGACGCCGCAGGTCCGCGCCTGGGTGGCGGCCAACGGCTTTGCCGCAGCCAAAGGCGCGGCGCTGCTGGTGCCTGGTGATCATGGTGCGCCTGCCATGGCCCTTCTGGGCATCGGGACACCGGCGCAGCGCCGTCGCGGCCGGTTCGTGCTGGCCCAGGGGGCGGCCCGGCTGCCCGCCGGGATCTACCGGCTGGAAAGCGATGGCGGGCTTGACCTTTCGGTCGAAGCCCTGGGTTGGCTGCTGGCGGGCTACCGGTTCGACCGCTATCGCGCGGGAACCGGGGCAGCGGGCGGCAGCGCGCAGCTTGTGGCGCCTGACGGGATCGACGCCGACCGGATCGAAGCCATCGCCGCGGGCGAGGGCCTGACCCGTGATCTGATCAACACCCCGGCCAGTGACATGGGGCCCGACGCGCTGGAACAGGCGGCGCGGGATCTGGCCGCCGATTTCGGCGCCAGGATCGAGGTCACCCAGGGCGATGCTTTGCTGGATGGCAATTTTCCGATGATCCACGCGGTGGGCCGGGCGGCCGCACGTGCGCCGCGCCTGATCGACATGCATTGGGGGAACAGCGGCCCGGTTCTGGCGCTGGTGGGCAAGGGCGTGTGTTTCGACACCGGCGGGCTCAACCTCAAACCGGGCGGATCCATGGGGCTCATGAAAAAGGACATGGGTGGCGCGGCCACGGTGCTTGGGCTGGCGCGCATGATCATGGCGCTGGATCTGCCGGTGCAATTGCGCGTGCTGATCCCGGCGGTGGAAAACGCGGTCTCGGGATCGGCCTTCCGGCCCGGCGACATCCTGACCGCCCGCAACGGGCTGACGGTCGAGATCAACAATACCGACGCCGAAGGCCGTCTGGTGCTGGCCGACGCGCTGGCGCTCGCGGATGAAGGCAAGCCCGACCTCATCATCTCCATGGCCACGCTGACCGGCGCGGCACGGGTGGCGGTGGGGCCCGATCTTGCGCCTTTCTACAGCACGGGCGACGCGCCGGCCGCCCAGATCGCAAAGGCAGGCGAAGATGTCGCCGACCCGGTCTGGCGCATGCCCTTTCACGATCCCTATGAGCCGATGATCGAACCCGGCATTGCCGATCTCGACAACGCACCGGCGGGCGGGTTTGCTGGCTCGATCACCGCGGCCCTGTTCCTGCGCCGCTTTGTGGTCGACACGGCCGATTATGTGCATTTCGACATTTACGGCTGGCAGCCCTCGGCGGCCCCGGCCCGGCCAAAAGGCGGCGTGGGGCAGGGGGCCCGCGCCGTACTGGATGCGCTGCCCGGACTGCTGTCGCTGTGACCCGGCCGACGCCCGACCGCCGCTTTCACCGCGCCAATGCGCATGTCGCGCATGTGTCGCTCGCCGATGATGCCGCCCCGGCGCGGAGCGAAGGCCGCCTCAGATACTGCACTGTCCCCGCAGGGGATCTCTGCGCGGCGCCGGGTGGCGCGCGCGACAAGCAGCTGCGCTTCGGCCAGCCGTTCACGGTGCTGGACACCCGCGATGGCTGGGCCTTCGGCTTTGATCCGGGGGATGGCTATGTGGGCTATCTGCGCGCGGCGCAGCTGACCGACGGCCCGGCCCCCAGTCACCGGATCACCGCGCGCGCCAGCCACATCTACAGCGCCCCCGACATCAAATCCCCCGAAATCGCGATGCTTGGCCTTGGCAGCCTGATCCGGGGCCGCCCGCAGGGCGATTTCCTCGCGCTTGAGCCCGGTGGATACGTCCCGCTGGCCCATGTGGCGCCGGTCGACACCACCACGCCCGACCCTGCATCCGTGGCCGAAACGCTCCTGGGCACCCCTTATCTCTGGGGCGGAGACAGCGCGTTTGGCATCGACTGCTCGGGCCTTGTGCAGCTTGCTCAGCATTCCGCCGGCCGCGACTGCCCGCGCGACAGCGACCTGCAGGCCCGCCACGGGCGCGACATCGGCCAGGATGAACCGCTCCTGCGCGGCGATGTGATCTGCTGGAAGGGGCATGTGGGTCTGATGCTTGACGCCCATACCCTGATCCACGCCAATGCCCATCACATGGCGGTGGCCATTGAACCGCTCGACGCCGCCCTGACCCGGATCGCTGCCCGCGAATTCGGCGCCGTCACCGCGCGTCGCCGCTTTGCCTGACGCAACGCGCCCTGTTTCTTTGTGGCGAAAAATACCTCGGGGTCTGGGGCAGAGCCCCAGCCGTCCACCACACCGCGTCCCGGCTGGCTAGTCCACGGCGCGGATCAGTTTGCGCTCCAGCACCCGCAACACGGTCTTCAGATCCTGCCCACGCTTGAGGATCTGCCCATCCATCCCCACCACCGAATACTGCCCCTGGCGATTGCGCAGTTTGGGGCGCTTTTCGATCCGGTAAAGCGGGTGCTCGGCAGTGCGGCGGAACACCGAAAACACGGCCATGTCGCTCAAGGTGGATATGCCGTAATCACGCCATTCCCCGGCCGCCACCATGCGGCCGTAAACGGACAGGATCACCGACAGCTCGCGCCGGTCAAAGGCCACCTGTGGTGGTGCGGGGCGATAGGGCGGGGTCTGCATGTTCATGCCCCCAGAGTTGCGCCCTTTTGCGTCCAAATCAAGACATCGCCGCATTTGACCGGTTTCACGACGCATCGGGGGCAGCCACCGACATAACGCCCGCCTAAACTTCAAAGCATCATTTCAGGGGTGGAGCCGGGCCTTGGCACCGCGTGGCGGTTGAAATCGCGCGCCGATTGGCTCAGGGTCGCATCCCAATTCACAGGAAGGAAAACCCATGCGTACCCGTGCCGCCGTTGCATTGGAAGCCGGCAAACCGCTTGAGATCATGGAGGTGAACCTCGAAGGCCCCAAAGCGGGTGAGGTTCTGGTGGAAATCAAGGCCACCGGTCTTTGCCACACCGATGAATTCACCCGCTCGGGCGCCGATCCCGAAGGTCTGTTTCCGTCGATCCTGGGCCACGAAGGTGCGGGCATCGTCGTCGAGGTGGGCGAAGGCGTGACCACGCTCAAGCCGGGCGACCACGTGATCCCGCTCTATACGCCGGAATGCCGTGAATGCCATGCGTGCCTGTCGGGCAAGACCAACCTGTGCACCGCGATCCGCGGCACCCAAGGTCAGGGCCTGATGCCCGATGGCACAACCCGGTTCTCGATGCTCGACGGGACGCCGATCTACCACTACATGGGCTGTTCGACCTTTGCCAACCACACCGTCCTGCCCGAGATTGCGCTGGCCAAAGTGCGCGACGACGCCCCCTTCGACAAGATCTGTTATATCGGCTGCGGTGTGACCACGGGCATCGGTGCGGTGATCAATACCGCCGGGGTCGAGATCGGATCGACCGCTGCGGTGTTCGGTCTGGGGGGCATCGGGCTCAACGTGATCCAGGGGCTGCGCATGGCCGGGGCCGACAAGATCATCGGCGTTGACCTCAATTCCGACAAGGCCGAGATGGCGCGCAAATTCGGCATGACCGATTTCGTGAACCCCGGCGAACTGCCCGAAGGCCAGTCCGTCACCGAAGCCATCATCGAGCTGACCAAGACCGAACAGGACCAGTTTGGCGGCGTGGACTATTCGTTCGACGCCACCGGGAATGTGCAGGTCATGCGCGATGCGCTGGAATGTTCGCATCGCGGCTGGGGCGTGTCGGTGATCATCGGCGTGGCACCTGCCGGGGCCGAAATCAGCACCCGCCCGTTCCAGCTGGTGACGGGGCGTGTCTGGAAAGGCACCGCGTTTGGCGGCGCCAAGGGCCGCACGGATGTGCCGAAATTTGTCGACTGGTACATGGACGGCAAGATCGAGATCGACGAGATGATCACCCACAAGCTGACCTTGGATCAGATCAACGAAGGGTTCGATCTGATGCACGAAGGCAAATCCATCCGGGCCGTGGTGGAATTCTGATGCCTCCTGCGCCATCCGGGATGGCGCAGGGATCGCATGTCACATCAGGGGTGGCGGGGCGCTTGCCCTGCCGCCCCATCCGTTTCAGGTGCCATAGCGTGCCAGAAACATGTCGACCGCATGATCGGCGACATAGACGACTTCGGCTTGGGTGAATTCGGTCTGGATCCCGAACAGGGCCCGTTGCCACAGCTTTACCTTGCACAATTCGGAAAACTGTTCGGCGGCCAGCGGAATGTCGTCGATCGTCAATTCGCCCCGCGCCGTCATCTTTTCGAAATAGGCCGCCAGACGGTTGCAGCCTTCATTCGGGCCGTTTTCGAAAAAGGCGCGGCCCAGGTCGGGAAAGCGTTTGCTTTCGGCCACGCAGATCCGGAACAGCTCTTGCGCAAACCCGGTGACCAGAAACCCCGTCAGCGCACGTGCCGCGATGCCAAGCCCTTCGCGGGCGGGGCGGGTTTCGTCGATCTGGGCCATGATCTCTTCGGACATGCGTTCGCATTCGACGCGGGCGACTTCGACAAAAAGCAGCCGTTTGTCCGGAAAATAGCTATAAAGCGTGGCCTTCGACACCCCTGCGGCGCGGGCGATATCGTCCACGCTGGCCCCTTCGAACCCGTCGGCGATGAACACTTTGCGTGCGCCGCTCAGGACCTGATCGAACTTGCGGCCGGTACGCAGGATGGATGTGGTCTGGGTCATATCCGCCTCACTCTTACCACCGACCGGCATACACTGCCGGGGGGGCAGGAAACAAGGTTCATCTAAACCGAACGGTTCAATATGTGCTCTGCCTGCACGTCATTGACGCAAAAGCGCTGCAGGCTCTGGTGCTCGTCACGGACCTGTGAAATGACTGCAATAAGGTTAATTATCATGTGTGGCATGTTCGGTGATCAATCGTGGCCTGTTCCGTTTTCTTTCGTCGGTTGGCTTGGTTCTTTTGTGCAGTAATGCGCCACAGGTTGCATTGGCGCAGGCAGAGCCCACCACCGCTGTTGCCGCTGAACAGATCGAAGCGCGCTTTCTGGTGGCGCTCGATGCGCTCGACCGGGGGGACCCGCAATTTGCCATCCGCGAGCTGACCGCGATTCTGGCGCTCGACCCCGGTCTGATTCGGGTCCGGCTGGAACTGGCACGCGCCTATTTCGAAGCTGAAGAATGGGCGCGGGCGCGGCAGGAGTTCTTTGTCGTGCTGTCGGCCGACATCCCCGACGAGGTGCGCAGCAATGTGCTGATCTACATCCGGGCCATTGATGCGCGGCGTGGCGTTGAATGGAACGCACGGATCGCACTGGCCCGGCTGGGGGACGCGCGCAACTATGACACCGACGAGATCCGCCTGGGCTTTGGCGGGGTCGAGCTGCCGTTCGAGCTTGAGCGTGACAGCGACACCCGGCTTGGCCTGCGCGGCGCTGTGGATGTGACGCTGCGCGCGCCCCTTGCCGCGCTCTCGGGCGAACGGGCGCAGGCCCTGGGCTTTGCCACCCTGGCGGCCGATTTCGAAGAAGGTCCGGGCAGCGACTATGACGATCACCGCCTGTCTGCGGCGGCGGGCCTGCGCTATGTGCGCAACCGCACCACGCTGGATACCGCGCTGACAGCCGGCACGCGCTTTGTGCGCGGTGATCAGTATCAGGACCGGGTCGGACTGCGGGTGACCGGCGAACATCGGTGGTCTTAGGGGCAGTCGGCCTTTGGCGTGCTGTCCTATAACCGGCTCGACAACCGGCAGCGCGATGACGAAGACGGCGATCTGTGGATTGGCGAGCTTGGCTATCGCCGCGCGGTGGGTGGCACCGGTGTGGTGGGCGTGTCGGTCTATGCCGAAGACAAGGATGTCCCCTATGAGCTGGAAGATTATAGCCGGCTGGGTCTTGCGGTGTTCGGTCAGGCCGATATCGGCTTTGGCGTGACGCTGCGCCCGCGGGTCTTTGTCGAGCAGCGCCGCTTTGACCGCCCCAGCCCGCTGTTTACCGATGATCCTGATGAACTGGGCTATGGCGCCAGCCTGCGGGTGGAAAAGACCGACTGGTTCGTGGCGCGTGCCTTCACCCCCTTTGCGTCCCTGTCCTATCGGCGGGTGAATTCGGGGATCGAGGCCTTCAGCTATGACGAGGTCGATCTGGCCCTCGGGTTGGAGCGGCGGTTCTGATCGCTCCGATTGTGATGATGATTTTGAGCAAGAGAAGGGAATTGAAGATGGAAGTGACTTCGACACGCAAGATCTTTGGACCCGCCCGGCCCTGGCGTGCGGTGGCGTTGATTGCTCTGGTTGGGGCGGTGTCGGCCTGTGGCGGCGGCGGTGGCGGCGATGATGATGCGCCGAGCGTGTCGACTAGGTCTGCGCCCACGACCGCCCGTGCATCTGCGCCCACGCCCCCGCCCCCGCCCCCTCTGCCGCCGGTCGAGCGGGCCGGCTTTGCCGTTGCTGGCGAAGGGGTCGAAAACCAAACCATCCCGGGGCGCGCCGTCACAGTGGCAAAACCGGGCCCGACCTCTTTGGTTGCGGTGCGCAATCCGGAAAGAAGTTCGCTTGTGATCCGAGGGTTTGCGGATACTGATCCGGACAGTGGCATTCTGTCAGTAAAGGCATCCGACGGGACGACGCGCTTTGATTCGTCGGCAACCGGCAAAGATAGCGCCACCGTGACCGATCGTGCCGTGTCTGTTCGAACAAACAGCGGCAAACGCTGGGCGTTTTTTTCGAAAGGCAAGCAAGACAAGCCTTTGCAGTATCAGACCTTTGGCAGTTGGCAGACCCGCCTGGGAACGCCCGAGCAGGTGGCCGGTGTCGGATCGTTCGGATCGCGCACCCACGCAAGCAAGATGCCGAGCGGAACCACCGCACGCTATTCCGGCGAAAGCGTCGGCTATGCGGTGGGGCGCAGTGGCGCAGAATTCGATGTTTTCGCCGAGGCGGAAATCGAAACGGACTTTAACGCAGTGACCTTCAATACCACCAACACGGTCGTTGGGCCCTTCACCGGAGGCGGTCTGGTGCCGGTCCCCGATCTTGACCTGTCCGGCAGCGGCAGGGTCAGCGGCAACACGTTCAGTGCGGCTGTCAGCGGAGCGGGGGTCGCCGGCTCGGCAGATGGCCGGTTCTATGGGCCCAATGCTGAAGAGCTGGGCGGGACATTCCAGACCAGCACCAGTGACGGCATCACCTATGTCGGTGCCTTTGGCACGACCCGTCAGTAGCCAAAACACATGTTCCAGCAAAGATAGAAGACAAGGAGCTTGAGATGAACACGGCAACAATGCGTATGCTTCTGGCAGGCGCGGCTCTGGCCGCCCTGTCCGCCTGCGGTGGCGGCGGTGGCGGTGGTGGCGGTGATGCCTTCACCGGCGTGCCGCTGCAGCCGTTCCAGGGCAATTCGAACATGCCTCAGGATGGTGCGACCGTCATTAACGGTGACCTCGTGCAGATGAACGTGCAGGCCGAGACATTCGGTGGCGTGCGCGTATCTGATCGGACCGAAACCCCGACCGGCAGCTCGGTGCAGATCCTCAACGAAGGGGGCTCACCGCGCGCGATCAAGGTCACCGGCGGGCGTGATACCATCTACGCAGACCGCAACGAAGGCGACACCATCGACCCGAGCGGGACACTGATTTCGACCCGAACGGCGAACAACAAGGAAGCGGGCTTTCTGGCCAACGGTCCGGCTATGGGGCTCGAGCATCAGACCTTTGGTGCCTGGGTGACCGGGTTGGGCGGCGAGCGTGGCACCGCGATGGCGGGCTCCTATGGCAACCGCACCGCACCCGCCGAGATCGCAGGCCAGACCCGCGCCGTCTATAGCGGTGATTCCGTGGGTGTGGGCGTCAACTCGTTTGGGACTGCGGGGTTCACCACCTCGAGGGTCAGCGTGACGACCGACTTCGCCACCGCGGATGTGAGGAGCCGCAACACGTTCCTGGTGCCGTTCGGCGAAAGTTCCGTAACAACCGCGCGCAATCTTGACTTCGATGCCAGCGTACCTGTCAGCGGCAACCGCTTTGGCGGTCAGGTGACCGGTGCTGGCCAACTGAGCGGTCAGGTGAATGGCAGCTTCTTTGGCCCGAATGCGGCCGAGGTGGGTGGCACGTTCTCGGTCGGCGGACCTGACGGGCGCTCCAATGTTGGGGCCTTCGGCGCCGCACGTCGTCAATAGACCCTTGGGCCCCGGCCGTCTGGCCGGGGTCAGCCCTGCGGGGCGTCAGGGCGCGCCGCGCGTTCGGGCCCTGCGGCCCGCCGGGCCTTGCGCTGTTCGCGGATGAAGACGAACAGCCCCGCCCCCACGATCAGCGCCATGCCGATCCAGATTTCCAGATCCGGCAGATCGGCCCAGATCAGCCAGCCCCAGAACACCGCAAGCGGCAGGCCTACATATTCAAACGGGGCAATCGTGGCCGCGTCGGCGGCGCGGTAGGCTGCGCTCAGACAATAGCCGATCACCGCCGAATTCAGCCCCAGCCCGATGAAATAGGGCCAGTCCTGCGGCTCGGGCCAGCTCCAGGCGCGCAGCAGGAACAGCAGGCTGGGGTTTTCGAGCCCTTCGGCAAAGCGCCCGTCGCCTGCCACGGCCCAGAATCCCAGTGACACCACGATAAACATCCCCTGCAGATAGACTGCCAGCGCCGATGCCTTGGTGTCGGCCCCAAGCTTGCGTGTCAGCAACTGCATCATCGCGTAGGTCAGCGCCGCCAGCACCGGTAGCAGCAGCACCAGCCGTGACGTGCCAAGCGCATCCGCGCTGGCCCAGGGGCGCTGCATGATGATGACGCCGGCAAACCCTACCAGCACCGCGCCAAGCCGCATCGGCCCCACCTTTTCGCCCAGCATCGGGATCGACAGCAGCGTGATGAACAGGGGGGCGACAAAAAAGATCGCTGTGGCGTCAGCCAGCGGCATCACCGCCAGGGCCAGAAAGAACGCCATGTTGGACACCACGACCATCCCGCCGCGCAGCAGATGCAGCCCCGGCCGACGGGTGTAGAGGATCGACAGCCCCCCTTCGAGCTGCACCAGCATCAGCGAAAACACGATCCCAATGGCAGAGCGCGTGAACACCATCTGGTGCAGTGGATACCCCCCGGAAAGTTGCTTGATCAGCATGTCGTTGATCGAAATGCCCAGCATCCCCGCCAGGATGAACGCCACCCCAAGGGCTGCACGGTTCTGAGCTGTCATGATCTGTCCTTTCCTTGGGGGAACCGCTAGCACAACGGCGCGCTGTGTCCATGTACAATCTGCCCCGCACCTTGCGTTCGACGGGCGACACGCTAGACAGAACATCAGCCGTGGCCTTGCCCCGGCATCCGGTGGCGCCGGTCTTTGGGCGGGCGCGTGGCCATGGGGGGACTGCACGATGGCACCAATCCTGGAGATCCGGGATCTGCGCAAGGTCTATGATGGCGGGTTCGAGGCGCTGCGCGGCGTCACGCTCGATGTCGAAGAGGGCGAGATCCTTGCCCTTCTGGGCCCCAATGGCGCAGGCAAGACGACGCTGATTTCCACCGTCTGCGGGATCACCCGCCCGTCGGGCGGGGCGGTGCGCGTGGGCGGGCATGACATTGGCACCAGCTTTCGCGCCGCACGCAGCCTGATCGGGCTGGTGCCGCAGGATATCGCGCTCGAACCCTTTGAAAAGGTCTGGAATTCGGTCCGCTTCTCGCGCGGGCTGTTTGGCAAGGCCCGTGACGATGCGCGGATCGAGGACATTCTGCGCAAGCTGTCGCTCTGGGACAAGCGCGATGCCCAGATCAAGGAATTGTCGGGCGGGATGAAACGCCGGGTGCTGATCGCCAAGGCGCTGGCCCATGATCCGCGCCTGCTGTTTCTGGACGAACCCACCGCCGGCGTCGATGTCGAGCTGCGCAAGGACATGTGGGACATCGTGGCCGAGCTCAAGGCGTCGGGGGTCACCATCATCCTGACCACCCATTACATCGAAGAAGCCGAAGCCATTGCCGACCGTGTCGGCGTGATCAATGGCGGGGCGCTGATGCTGGTCGAGAAAAAGGCCCGGCTGATGGCCCGCATGGGGCAGAAACAGATCGAATTGCAGCTGGCCGACCGTCCCGACACGCTGCCCGAGGCGCTGGCCCATCACCGGCTGGAACCCGGCCCGACGCCCGATACGCTGATCTATACCTATGACACCAAGGCCGAGCGCACCGGCATTCGCACGCTTTTGAACGATCTGGATGCCGCAGGGCTGGTGCTGCGCGATGTGCAGACGCGCCAGAGCAGCCTGGAAGACATCTTTGTCGATCTGGTGAAAGGACCGCAGCCATGAACTGGACCGCCATTGCCGCCATCTACCGGTTCGAGATGGCCCGCTTTTTCCGCACCCTGATGCAGAGCTTTCTGTCGCCGGTGCTGTCGACATCGCTGTATTTCGTGGTCTTCGGCGCCGCCATCGGCAGCCGCATCGACGAGGTCGAAGGCGTCAGCTATGGCGCCTTTATCGTGCCGGGGCTGATCATGCTGAGTGTGATGACACAGGCGATTTCCAACGCGTCTTTCGGCATCTATTTCCCGAAATTCATCGGCACGGTCTATGAACTGCTGTCGGCGCCGATCAACTTTCTGGAAATCACCCTGGGCTATGTGGGGGCGGCGGCGACCAAGGCGCTGTTCATCGGGGTGGTGATCCTGGGGACATCGTCGCTGTTTGTGGACCTGATCATTGCCCATCCCGGTGCGATGCTGGCCTTTCTGGTGCTGACCTGCCTCAGCTTTGCCTTGCTGGGGTTCATCATCGGGATCTGGGCGTCGAATTTCGAACAGCTGCAACTGGTGCCGATGATGGTGATCACGCCGCTGGTGTTTCTGGGCGGGTCTTTCTATTCGATCTCGATGCTGCCGCCCTTCTGGCAGAACGTGACGCTGTTCAACCCGGTGGTCTATCTGATCTCGGGCTTTCGCTGGTCGTTCTTCGGGATGGCGGATGTGCCCGTGGGGATGAGCCTTTTGGCGATTGGCGGCTTCACGCTGGGATGCGTCGCCGTGATCGCCTGGATCTTCAAAACGGGCTGGCGGATCCGCAGCTGATCGCGCCGGCCTGCGGTGTCATTTTTGCCCAAATGCACAAGTTTTGCATCACAGCCCCAGCGGCGGCGCGTGCTGTCCCTTGTTTGCCCACCCCTTGCCCTCTACATCACGCTTCATGAAACGCTGGCTGCCCTTTGTAAAATCCGAACCGCTTGTATCTGTTGTCCGCCTGTCGGGCGCCATCGGCATGGCCGGGCGCGGGTCTCTGTCTGATCTGGCGCTGGCGCCGGTGCTGGAAAAAGCGTTCCGGCGCGGCAAGCCCGCCGCCGTCGCGCTTGAGCTGAATTCGCCCGGCGGATCGCCGGTGCAATCATCGCTGATCGGCAGCCGCATCCGCCGTCTGGCGGACCGGCACAAGGTGCCCGTCTATGCCTTTGTCGAAGATGTGGCGGCCTCGGGCGGGTACTGGCTGGCGGCGTCAGCGGATGAAATCTATGCCGATGAAAGCTCGGTCATCGGGTCCATCGGCGTGATCTCGTCGGGGTTCGGGGCGCATGTGTTCCTGGCCCGGCAGGGGCTGGAACGCCGGGTGCACACGGCGGGCGAAAGCAAATCCATGCTCGACCCGTTCCGGCCCGAAAACGAAGAAGACGTGGCCCGCCTGCAGGTGCTGCTGGATGACATCCACGGCAATTTCAAATCCCATGTCAGCGATCGGCGCGGGGATAAGCTTGATCCCACCCAGAACCTCTTTACCGGAGAGGTCTGGCTGGCGCGCCGCGCGCAGGCGCTCGGGCTGATCGACGGGCTGGCGCATCTGCGCCCCAAAATGGAAGAGCTGTTCGGAGACAAGGTCCGGTTCCGCCGCTATGGCCCGCGCCGGTCGCCCTGGTCGCGGCTTGGGGCGCAGGCCGCCGACAGCGTCGTGTCCGGCATCGAGGAGCGCGCCGCTTATGCGCGTTTTGGCCTCTGACGTGATCCTCAAGATTGTCTTTCTGTTTCTGATTGTGATGGCGGTTCTGGCGATGTTCGGAAAACTGCGGATGCCCCGGATCATGCGCCGCGATGCGGCGCGCTGCCCCGCCTGCGGGCGCCACCGGATCGGCAAGGGCCCGTGCCCCTGCGGCAAGGGAGGACGCCGGTCATGATGCCTTGGATCCTGTCTGGGCTTGGCCTGCTGATCCTGCTCCTGGCAGGGGATACGCTGGTCAAGGGGGCGGTGAACCTCAGCCTGCGGCTGGGGGTGCCTGCGCTGATCGTCAGCCTGACCATCGTGGCCTTTGGCACATCGGCACCCGAATTGCTGATTTCCATCAAGGCGATCCTTGAGGACGCGCCGGGCATCGCGCTTGGCAATGTGGTGGGGTCGAACACCGCGAACATCCTGCTGGTGCTGGGGATCCCGGCCTTGCTGGCGGGGTTGCACACCAGCGAATGCGACAGCCGCAAGACCTATGTCTTCATGATCGCGGCCACGCTTTTGTTCATTGCACTGGCGTTTTGCGGCAGTTTCACATGGGTGTCGGGCCTGATCCTGCTGGCGGCGCTGGCGCTGGTGCTGGGCGACAGTTTCCGCGAAGCGCGGCGTCACCGCGAAGCCTGCAAGGACTGCCCCGAAGACGAACTGGTCGACCTGGAAGAGGTCGACCCCGACATGCCCGCATCGCGCATCGCGATCTATCTGCTGCTGGGGATGATCGGGCTGCCGCTGGGGGCCAGCCTGCTGGTCGACAACGCCACCATCATCGCGCGCACCTACGGGGTCAGCGAAACCGTGATCGGGCTGACGCTGGTGGCGGTGGGCACGTCGCTGCCGGAACTGGCCACTACAATGATGGCGGCGCTGCGGCGTCAGGCGGATGTGGCGCTTGGCAATGTGATCGGGTCGAACATGTTCAACCTGCTGGCCATCATCGGGATTGCCACGCTGTTTGGCGACATTCCGGTGGCTGAATCCTTCCTGCGGCTGGATCTGTGGGTGATGCTGGGCGCGTCGCTTTTGATCATCCCCTTCGTATTCTTCAAGAAAGACATCACGCGCGGCTGGGGCGTTGTTCTGAGCGCGCTATATGTGATCTACATTCTGGCTATCCTGCTCTGACAGGACTGTAATTCTTTGGGGGGCGGGTGATGTCTCGTTGTCTTGTGACCGGTGCGGGCAGGCGGATCGGCCGCGCCATGGCGATGTATCTGGCCGGGCGCGGCTTTGATGTAGGGGTGCATTACGCGTCGTCGCGTTCGGACGCAGAACAGGTTGTGGACGAAATCCGCGCCATGGGCCGCAAGGCCGAAGCCCTTCAGGCCGATCTGCTGGACGAAGACGCGCTTGGCACGCTGTTTGACCGCACCGTCGATGCGCTTGGTGGGCCGGTGACCTGTCTGGTGAACAACGCGTCGATCTTTGAATACGACAACTACAAGACCGCCAGCCGCGACAGCTGGGATCGCCACATGATGAGCAACCTGCGCGCGCCCTTCGTGCTGACCCAGGCGCTGGCGGCGCAGGGGCTCGAGCCGGTGAAAGATGCCCGAGGTGAACCGATGGCGCAGGGGCTGGTGGTGAACATGATCGACATGCGCGTGCGCAAGCTGACGCCGCATTTCGTGACCTACACCATGGCCAAGACCGCGCTGTGGACGATGACGCAAACCGCCGCGCAGGCGCTGGCACCGGCGATCCGGGTGAATGCGATCGGCCCCGGACCGACCCTGATCGGGGCCCGGCAAAGCCCCGAAAGCTTTGCCCAGCAACGCGAAAACACGGTGCTGAAACGCGGATCAAACCCCGAGGACATGACCGCCGCCCTGGGCTATTTCCTGGACGCTCCGGGCGTCACCGGACAGCTTCTTTGCGTGGATGGCGGGCAGCATCTTGGGTGGCGAACCCCGGACGTTGTGGGCGTGGAATAATGCCTTTGCGGTGCAAGTTTTGCACCGCTGCCACAAGTGTTACCAAGATGTTACAAAAAGGCCTTTGATTTCATGTGCTTGACGGGTTCACAGAAAGTTATGAAGTAAAATCAAAGTCTTACATTTGTGCTTATAAATTAATCAGATCAACCAAAGCCCACGTAGACAAAGGAAAAATTCCGAGTACCCAGAAGTTACACGCAGACTTATCCACAGTTTCGGTGGATTTGTTTGGCCTTGAAATGGCGGTGATACAATTGCAGGCGACACCACAGAATCGGGACAGCTACGGATGAGCGACGACACGGACCTTTCGGCCCCGGCTCCGACCGGTCATGCCTGCATTCAATCCTACCTGCGCACGCTGGGGGCGGGGCCGGGCGTGTACCGGATGCTCGATGCGCAGGCGCGGGTGCTTTACGTGGGCAAGGCGCGCAATCTCAGGGCGCGGGTGTCAAGCTATGCGCGCCCCACCGGTCACAGCGCGCGCATTGCGCGGATGATCCGTGAAACCGCGTCGATGATGTTCCTGACCACGCGCACCGAAACCGAAGCACTGCTGCTGGAACAGAACCTGATCAAGCAGCTCAAGCCCAAATACAACGTGCTGCTGCGCGACGACAAAAGCTTTCCCAACATCCTCTTGCCCAAGGGGCACCCGTTTCCGCAGATCAAGAAGCATCGCGGCGCCAAGACCGAAAAGGGCGCCTATTTCGGGCCCTTCGCCAGTGCAGGCGCGGTGAACCGCACGCTCAACCAGTTGCAAAAGGCGTTCCTGCTGCGCAACTGTTCGGATCCGATGTTCGACAGCCGCACGCGGCCCTGCCTGCTCTATCAGATCAAGCGTTGCTCGGGCCCCTGCGTGGGCCTGATCAGCGAAGATGACTATGCCGCCAGCCTGCGCGACGCCGAACGGTTCCTGTCGGGCCGGTCCACCAAGGTCCAGGAAGATCTGGCCGCCGAAATGCAGGAGGCGTCCGATGCGATGGAGTTCGAGCGCGCCGCCGCCCTGCGCGACAGGATCCGGGCGCTGACGCAGGTGCAGACGGCACAGGGCATCAACCCGCGCGGCGTGGCCGAGGCGGATGTGATCGCCCTGCATATGGACAGCGGGCAGGCCTGCGTTCAGGTGTTTTTCATCCGCGCCAATCAAAACTGGGGCAATCACGACTATTACCCGCGCGTGGGTTCGGATGTCGGCGCGCCCGAGGTGATGGAGGCGTTTCTGGGCCAGTTCTATGACAACAAGGAACCGCCCCGTCAGCTGATCCTGTCGGACGGGATCGAAAATGCCGATCTGATGACGCAGGCCCTGTCGGAAAAGGCCGGGCGCAAGGTTGAAATTCTGGTCCCGCAGCGGGGCGAAAAGGCCGAACTGGTGTCGGGCGCGCTGCGCAATGCGCGCGAAAGCCTGGCCCGCCGCATGGCCGAAAGCGCGACTCAGGCCAAGCTGTTGCGCGGCCTGGCCGAGGCGTTCGACCTTGATGCGCCACCGCAGCGGATCGAAGTCTATGACAACAGCCACATTCAGGGCACCAATGCGGTGGGGGGCATGATTGTCGCCGGGCCCGACGGGTTCATGAAGAACAGCTATCGCAAATTCAACATCCGCGGTGACGATCTGACGCCGGGCGACGATTTCGGAATGATGAAAGAGGTGCTGACCCGCCGCTTTACCCGCCTGCAGAAAGAAGACCCCGACCGCGACAGGGGGCTGTGGCCCGACCTGCTGCTGATCGACGGCGGCGCCGGGCAGGTCAGTGCGGTGGCCGAAATCATGGCCCAGCACGGGGTCGAAGACATCCCCATGGTGGGCGTGGCCAAGGGCGTGGACCGCGATGCCGGCAAAGAGGAATTCTATCGCCCCGGCCAGCGCCCCTTTGCGCTGCGCCACAATGATCCGGTGCTGTATTTCATCCAGCGCCTGCGGGACGAAGCGCACCGCTTTGCCATCGGCACCCATCGCGCCAAGCGGGCCAAGGCGGTGGGCGCCACCCCGCTGGACGAGGTGCCGGGCGTGGGGGCGGCGCGCAAACGCGCGTTGCTGGCGCATTTCGGGTCGGCCAAGGCGGTAACCCGCGCCAATCTTGCCGACCTCAAGGCGGTGGACGGGATTTCGGACGCTCTGGCCGAAAAGATCCATGCCTTTTTCAACGATGGGTGACGCGCGGATCGGACGGCCGCGTCGGGTGCGCTGCGACGTGCAGGTCGATGCGGGGCGCCGGGATATGCCGTGTGCGGCTGACGCACCGCTTTCCTCTGCGCATGGGCCCGTGTAGGGTCCGGCCATGCACTGGACTTTGCCCAATATTCTGACGGTCCTCCGTCTTGTTGCCGCCCCCGCCCTGGCGGTGATGTTTCTCTATTTCCATCGCCCCTATGCAGACTGGTTCGCGCTGATCCTGTTTGTCGGTGCGGCGCTGACCGATTGGGTCGATGGCTATCTCGCCCGCGCCTGGAGCCAGGAAAGCAGACTGGGCGCGATGCTGGATCCGATTGCCGACAAGGCGATGGTGGTGATCGCCCTGATGGTGATCGTGGGCTATTCGTCAATGTCGCCCTGGCTGGTGCTGCCCGCCACCGTGATCCTGTTCCGCGAGGTCTTTGTGTCGGGCCTGCGCGAATATCTGGGCAATACGGCGGGCACGCTGAAGGTCACCAAGCTGGCCAAATGGAAGACAACCGCCCAGATGGTCGCAATTGCGGTGCTGTTTTCGCAGGGCATATTTGAACATTATCTGGGAATGGCCGTCTGGGGCATGGACGAGGCTCTGGTGTCGGACATTCTGGAAGGTCGGGTGCCCGACGAGCTCGGGCTTGGCTGGTATCTGGATGGCATGACCGTGACCGGCTGGGTCGGGCTGGTGCTGCTGTGGCTGGCGGCCGGGCTGACGCTGATCACAGGGTGGGATTACTTCACCAAGGCCCTGCCCCATCTGAGCGAGGAGGCGTGATGGACATTCTGTATTTTGCCTGGGTGCGTGAACGCATAGGCCTGCCGCGCGAACGCGTGGACAGCGATGCCGCAACCGTGGCCGAGCTGGTCGATGAACTGCGCGCGCGGGAAGACCGCTATGCCGTGGCGTTCGAAGACCTGGGCGCCCTGCGCGTGGCCATTGATCAGGAGCTGAGCGATTTTGACGCCCCCATCGCAGGCGCGCGCGAGATCGCGTTCTTTCCGCCGATGACGGGGGGCTGAGCCCCATGCGCGTGCTGGTGCAGGACGCGCCCTTTGATCTGGGCGCCGAAGTGACCGAGTTTTCCACCGGGCTCGACAATGCGGGGGCGGTGGTGACCTTTACCGGCATCGTGCGCGACGTCGCCAGCGGCGATCTGCAGGTGATGGAGATCGAGCATTACCCCGGCATGACCGAAGCCGCCCTGACCAAGATCGCCCAAGAGGCGATGCAGCGCTGGTCGCTGGCCGATGCGCTGGTCATCCACCGCCATGGGCGGCTGGGGCCGGGGGATCAGATCATGATGGTGGCCACCGCCGCGCGGCACCGCAAGGACGCGTTCGAGGCGGCCGAATTCCTGATGGATTACCTCAAATCCCGCGCGCCCTTCTGGAAGAAGGAAATCACCAAAGACAGCGCCGACTGGGTTGCCGCCAAGGACGACGACGAAGCCGCGCTTGACCGTTGGTAGGCTGACGGGGGCCGCGTCTGGTCAGCCGCGCGCGCGCAGCTCTTCGGCTTCGGCGCGGGCCACGCGCAGGCCCTCCATCGCGGCCGACAGTTCCGCTTCGCTCTGGGCCAGACGGTTCGACAGTTCGGCTTCGCGCTGCTGCAGATAGGTGATCGCCTCGTCGCGGGTTTCTTCTGCCTCGTGCAGCTCGCGGCTCATGCGGTCGAATTCGTCGACGTCACGGGGGTTCACGCGGGTAAAGCGGGTGACCAGCCAATGCGCGCCCCAGCCCATCACAAAGGCTGCAAACAGCACGATTGCTGTGACCACGATGAATTCAGTTCTGCTCATCATCCGTCTCCTGCGGGGCGGGGGCGTTGGTGTTGTCGCCTGGGCGGCTGGCACCCGGCGTGTTGGCGATCAGGTCCAGGATGGACGGGCCTTCGCCGCTTTCGGCTTCCAGCAGCACGAATTCGATACGCCGGTTGGTTTCGCGCCCTGCGGCGGTGTCATTGGTGGCGATGGGCCGCGATTCGCCATAGCCGGTGGCGACAAAGCGCGCGGTGGGAATGCGCCTTGCGCGCAGCTCGTCCAGCACCGACTGGGCGCGGGCCTGGCTCAGCTCCTGGTTCATTTCCTCGCGGCCCTGGGCATCGGTATGGCCCTGTATTTCCATCCGCATGTCGCCGCATTGCTTGATGATGTCGGCCAGCACATCCATCGTTGCCGCCGATGCGGGGTCAATCGTGGCCGATCCCGGTTCAAAGCGGATCTTGTTGCGGCTCAGTTCGCTGACGATCTGTTCGGCGCACAGCTCCGGCGACAGCTTGGCTTCGCGCGGGGGCGGGGGCGCCTCATAGGTCAGGTCCAGCGTAAAGGCGGCGGTTTCGCCCAGCTTGCCGGTGATCAGCTGCGACAGGCGCGCATTGGCGTCTTCGTGGTGGGTGACCCCGCGCAGGTCGAGCATGTCGGGCGTCACCACCACCGCGCCGTGATCCAGCCAGGACAGCGCTTCGATCCCGGTGAGCACGCGCAGCGACCAGCCCTGCGGCAGATCGTCGACGCTGCGCAGCGCGGTGCGGACATTGTCGGTGCCAAAGCGCGCGCGCGCCAGCCCGTCGGCCAGCCCCCGAATGGTGGCGTCGCGGATCCGGCCGCGCAGCTGCACCAGCCCTTCGGGTGACCGGGTGCCGGTGAATTCGGGCGGGCCTTCGGCGTCGTCATCTTCGACCACCGGCAGCACGGCCTTAAGCGAAAAGACCGGGGGCAGGGTGGTTTCAAGCTCTCCCACCACACGGTCGAACAGGCGCGGGTCGGTGCCTTCGGCAGCGATCAGCGCCACGTCGGCATCCGAGATATTGAGCGACCCGCCCCCCAGAGTGCCAAGCGCCTGCAGCGACAGCGTCGCAGCATCGCCCCAGCGTGGGCTGGGCACGCCCATACCCACCACGCAGCCTGTGCCGTTGTCACCGTCGAGATGCGGGGCGGCTGCAACAATGCGGGTGCGGGCCGCCTCGGTATCGGCCGAACAGGCATCGAAATGCCCGCCCGCCGCATCCAGCACATAGCGCAGCGTAAAGGGTGTGATCACCGGGCGCGGGGCGGCGATGTCCAGCGTCAGCTCCAGCCCCGCAGGCGCGCGGCGGGGCAGGCGGGCGTCCAGCTCTTGCTTGGCCTCGCGGCTGTCGGTGATGGCGGTGACCGCAATGGCATCAGCCGTGATCGAGATCTTGGAGCGCGGCAATTCGGTTGCCACCTGCAGCGCATAGCGCATCGCCGCGTCCCAGCCTTTGGGCGCGTCGAAATCGGCGGTTTCCAGCAATTCTGTCACCGGCGCGCCATCGGCCAGCGTGATCAGCTGCGCCAGCAGGGCCGCCCGGTCGGTCGAGGTCGGGATCAGCCCGATGACCGACACGCCCGCTTCGTTGCGCAGGAATTCGATGGAAAAGCGCGGCGGGGCCAGATCCTGCGCGGGGGTCACGTCGGTCTTGTTGATGATGCGTGCGGGATCGACCACACCGCCCACCTGACTGAGCGCGTCAAGCCGTATCGCTTCGTCCGCGGCGGTGCCGCTCAGGATCACCTGCAGCCCGTCGGCCTGCACTTCGGCCCAGTCATGGCCGGCCGCGTCAAGGCGCGCGCGCACGGCGATTTCCGATCCTTCTTCGACGGCGGTTACTGCATAGCCTGCGGCCAGCACCGACAGGCCCGCAGCGCCAATGAGGGTGGCGCTTGTCAAAAGAAATGCCTTGAGCCGCATTGGTGTCCGGGTCCGTTCTGTCGTGATGCCTATGTCTTAGGCGCTTCGGCGGCGGGGTTCAATCCGCTGCTCAGACCAGCAGGGCCGGCAGCAGGAACAGCAGCGGGATCAGCCCGGCTTCGCGGTTGGACCGAAAGATCCGCAGCAGGCCCGGCCCGTCATCCGCATCAAACTGCCGCAACTGCCAGAACAGATGCGCCCCCATGGCCAGCGGCGCCAGCAGCGCCAGCGCCTGCGCGGCACGGGATGCGCCCTCTGGCAGTGCGCCCAGCACCGCCACGGCAAACAGCGCCACCGTCAGCCCCAGAAACAGCGCCAGCCAGCGCGGCGTGTCATCGGCAAACAGCCGGGCGGTGGATTTCACCCCGATCAGCGCGTCGTCTTCGGTGTCCTGATGGGCATAGATCGTGTCATAAAACAGCGTCCAGGCGATCCCCGCGAGATAGAGCGCCACCGCAGGCCAGCCCAGCCCGCCGCTATGCGCCGCCCAGGCCAGCAGCGCGCCCCAGTTGAACGCCAGCCCCAGAAACACCTGCGGCCACCAGGTAAAGCGTTTGGCAAAGGGATAGACCGCCACCGGCAGCAGCGACAGCACGCCCAGCCCGATGGCGGCGGTGTTGAAGCTCAGCAGGATGCCCAGCGACACCAGGCATTGCAGCACCAGCCAGGCCAGCGCGCCGCGCACCCCCACCTGGCCCGACGGGATCGGGCGCGATCGCGTGCGTTCGACCTGGGCATCGAAATGACGGTCGTTGATGTCGTTCCAGGTGCACCCCGCCCCGCGCATCAGCACCGATCCGATGGCACAGCCAAGCGCGATCCAGATGTCATGGCCGCCGAACTGCCCGTCATGCAGAATGGCCAGCGCCAGCCCCCACCAGCACGGCACCAGCAGCAGAAAGACCGGCGCGAGCCGGTCGGCGCGGGACAGGCGCAGATAGGGGCGCGACCAGTGCGGTGCAAAACGGTCGACCCAGTTGCCAATATCGGCATCTGCCACCTGTCCATCTGGTTTCATGCCGGAAGCTTGCATAAGTAAGGGTCCATGGTGGCCAAGATCAGACTGTATGTAGATCACCCTCTGGGTGCGGAGCAATCGGTTCCTCTGTCGCGGGATCACGCGCATTACCTGTTCGGGGTGATGCGTCAGGGTGTCGGCGCGCAGGTGCTTCTATTCAACGGGCGCGACGGCGAATGGCGCGCCGAGGTGGCCGAGGCGGGCAAACGCGGCGGCATCCTGACCTGCCTTGAGCAAAGCGCGCCGCTGCGCATGCCGCCCGATCTGTGGCTGCTGTTTGCGCCGATCAAAAAGGCGCGCACCGATTTCATCGTGGAAAAGGCCGCCGAAATGGGCGCGGCGCGGATCATCCCCGTGCAGACCGATTTCACCAATTCCGACCGCATCCGCCAGGACCGGCTGCAGGCCCATGCCATCGAGGCGGCCGAGCAATGCGGCGGCACCTTTGTGCCCGAGGTTGCGGATCTGCACCGGCTGGACCGGCTGCTGGCCGACTGGCCAGCGGATCGCCAGCTTGTGTTCTGTGACGAAACGCTTGCGGGTGAAACCGGGCATCTGGACCCTGCCGACCGGGCCCGCCCCGGTGCCATCCTGATCGGGCCCGAAGGCGGGTTTTCGGACGCCGAGCGCACGCGGCTGCGCGGGTTGCCCTTTACCCGCTCGATCACGCTTGGCCCGCGCATCCTGCGCGCGGATACTGCGGCGGTGGCGGCGCTGACGCTGTGGCAGTCGCAACTGGGGGACTGGCCGTGACCCTGCGCCCGGCCCGTGATGCCGACCGCCCGGCGATGGAGCGTTTTCTGGCGCAGCATGCCGAAACCTCGATGTTTCTGCGATCCAATCTGGCGACACATGGCGTGGTCGCGCGCGATGACACGCATCGCGATGCGACCCGGTTCTGGCTCAGCGAAGGGCCGGACCTGCGCGGGGTCTTTGGCGTCACGCGCGCGGGCTATCTGCTGATGCAGGCTCCGGATCCGGTGCCTGCGGATCTGCGGGCCTGGGCCGATGCTCTGGGCGATCAGGCGCTGTTGGGGATCACCGGCGTGCCCGCGCAGATCGACGCGGCGCTGGAGGTTCTGGGCTGGCCCCGATCGGTGATGTCGCTGCGCCAGGACGAACCGCTTTATCGGCTGGCACTGGCCGATCTGACCGATCCCGGTGCCGATCTGCGGCCCCCCGGCCCGCAGGACGCGGCGCTGCTGACCGGCTGGTTTGACGGCTATCTGCGGCAGACCGGCATGGCCGGTGACGCCGCCGAACGCCTGCGGCAGGCCCGTGCGCGGGCGCAGGCCGCTGTGGCCGAGGGCAGCCCGGTACGGATGATCTATGAGGCGGGCCAGCCGGTGGCGATGGCCGCGCTGAATGCGCAGGTGGGGGATATGGTGCAGGTGGGCGGTGTCTTTGTCCCCGATGACCAGCGCAATCGCGGGCAGGGCCGCCGGGTCACCGCCGCGCTGCTGGCCGAGGCCCGCCGCCACGGCGCGTCCGTCGCGATCCTGTTTGCCAACAACCGCGCGGCCGCCCGCGCCTATGAGGGCATCGGGTTCCGGCACATCGGGTCCTACGGGCTTGCGCTGCTGGACGGGCCGCGCCCCGCCAGCCCGCAGCCCCCAACCACGGAGATCCAGGCATGAGCTTTATCCGCCCCGAGGTCACCGCCCTTGTCACCCGCTGGCGCGAGGTCATCGCCGGGGTCGGGCTGATCGCGCTTGGCGCCTATTGGATGATGGATGTGGGCGGGCTGCTGGCCTGGGTCGGGCTGGTGCTGGTGATCGCGGGCGCGGCGCTCTGTGTGATCGGGGTGCAGCGGCTGCGCTTTCGCAGCACCGGTCGCGGCCCCGGCGTGGTGCTCGTCGATGAAGGAGAGGTCACCTATATGGGCCCGCTCAGCGGCGGCTCGGTGGCGATGGCCGATCTGGAAACGCTGATCCTGGATCCCGTCCAGCATCCCGCGCATTGGGTGCTGCATGTTCCGGGTCAGGGGCAATTGCACATTCCCGTGAACGCCGAAGGCGCGGATGCGCTGTTTGACGCCTTTGCCGGGCTGCCGGGGATCAAGACCACAAGGATGTTGCAGCATCTCAAGGGGCCGACGCCGATGCCGGTGGTCATCTGGGAACGCCATCCCGGCCGGATCGACCGCAACCGCCTGCATTGACAGTGCCCGCATTTCACAGCACGACTGATCGAACCAGATGGCCACAGCAAACGGAGCGCCAGAATGTCCATCCCCCAGTCCGGCGGCGGCCCGATCGAGCGGTATGAGCAGCTTGCCGAATATATGGCAGAGGGCTGCAAACCCAGGCAAGACTGGCGCATCGGCACCGAGCACGAGAAATTCGGCTATTGCACCGACACGCTCAAGCCGCTCCCCTATGAAGGCGAGCGCTCGATCCTGGCCGTTCTCACGGCGCTGCGCGACCAGCATGACTGGGCCCCGCTGGAAGAGGCCGGCAAGCTGATCGGCCTGACCAAGGGCGGGGCCAATATCTCGCTCGAACCGGGGGGGGCGCTGGAACTGTCGGGCGCGCCGCTGGAAACCATCCATGAAACCTGTGACGAGGTGAACGAGCACCTGCGCGACGTCAAGGACATCGCCGACAAGATCGGCGTGGGCTTCATCGGTCTTGGGGCGGCCCCGATCTGGACCCATGACCAGATGCCGCTGATGCCCAAAGGCCGCTACAAGCTGATGGACAGCTATATGCAAGAGGTCGGCACCATGGGAACCACCATGATGCGCCGCACCTGCACGGTTCAGGTCAATCTGGATTTTTCGTCCGAAGCGGACATGGTGCAAAAGATGCGTGTGGCGATTGCCCTGCAGCCGGTGGCAACCGCGCTCTTTGCCAATTCGCCCTTTTTCGAAGGCAAGGTGAACGGCCACAAATCGTGGCGGGCGCGGGTGTGGCGGGATCTGGATCCCGATCGCACGGGCATGGTGCCTTTTGTCTTTGATGACGGGTTCGGGTTCGAAGCCTGGGCGGAATATGCGCTCGATGTGCCGATGTATTTCGTCTATCGCGACGGGGTCTATCACAATGCGCTTGGCCAGTCCTTCCGGGATTTCCTGCGCGGTGAACTGCCTGCCCTGCCGGGCGAAAAGCCCACCCTTAGCGATTGGGCCGATCACCTGACAACGCTGTTCCCCGAAGCGCGCGTCAAGAAATTCATCGAAATGCGCGGTGCCGATGGCGGCCAGTGGCGCAAGCTGTGTGCGTTGCCTGCCTTCTGGGTGGGGCTGACCTATGATCAGGGCGCGCTGGACGCGGCCTGGGATCTGGTCAAGGGGTGGGATGCCGACACCCGCGACGCGCTGCGCGTCGCCGCCAGTGTGGACGGGCTGCACGCGCAGGTCGGTGACATCCGCATGCTGGATCTGGCCCGGCAGGCGGTTGAGATCGCCGAACAGGGGCTGCGCGCGCGCGCCCGCCCCGGCGCGGGCGGGCTGGTGCCCGACGAAACCCATTTCCTGAGCGCGCTGAAAGACAGCCTGGACAGTGGCAAGGTCGCCGCCGATGAGCTGCTGGATCATTATCACGGCGACTGGGGCGGGGATCTGACCCGCATCTACGGCGCGTTTTCCTATTGAGCCTTGAGCGCTTCCTTGCAGCACAGGAAGCGGACTATGCCATCGCCCTGGCCGAGATCGGCCAGGGGCGCAAACGCTCGCACTGGATGTGGTACATCTTTCCCCAGCTGGCCGGGCTGGGCGGGTCCGAACGCGCGCGGTTCTATGGCCTGTGCGATCTTTCCGAAGCGCGCGCCTATCTGGCCCATCCGGTGCTGGGGCCGCGCCTGATCGCGATCTGCACTGCCCTGCTGACCCATCAGGGCACCCGCCCCGAAGCGATCCTGGGTCAGGTGGATGCGCTGAAGCTGCGGTCGTCCATGACCCTGTTCGAAACCGCCGGCGATGGTCCTTTTGGTCAGATCCTGACGCAGTTTTATGACGGCGACCGCTGCCCCCTGACCCAAACGGCCCTGCGCTAGGCCCCCTGTCAGCGCAGCCCGCGATCCCAGTCCGGTATTCCAGACTACCCCTGCGTCACCCCGGGGCGTAGCCTGATCCGTGTCGTGCATTCCCCGCGATGACTATTTTCCGAAAAGACATTTTACAAAAAAGGAGACGAACATGGCTCGACGTATGGGCGCGTGGTGGATCAAGGATGGGCTGGATGGCCGCCGGATCGAAGCGCAAAGCTTTGCCTCTGCCTTTGACCTCATCCCCGGTTATGACTGGACCGAAGATCACGGCGACAGCGCCGTGAAGGAAAAGGATTTTGTCGTCACTGCCAACTATGACGAAAAATCCGACAATGTGGATTGCCTGATGATGTCCTCGCACGGGTCTCCGGGGCGGTTTTCGGTCTGGGACGGATCGGTGTCGACCTCGGACAGTGTGGCCTTTGGCGCCGGAGATCTCGAAGTCTGGGCCAGCCACGCCTGTCAGGTTCTGCGCCACGACAGCAACAACAGCACCTGGGACTGGATCCCGGCCTTTGAGCGGCTGCACTTCATGTGCGGCTTTCACACCAATTCCTATTCGGGCGGCGGGCGCGACATGCGCGGGTTCTGGTTTGCCTGGTATGGCGGTGTGGGCAATGCGCTGGCCTTTGGGCTTTATGCCCATGACCCGATCCGGGTGGCGTGGAAGAAAGCCAATCGCATGGTCGAAGGGTCCAATGTGGACTGGGCCTATATGCGCACATCGGGTGACAATTCGGCGGGCAACTTCGTCAGCACCTATAACGAGAAATTCCAACCCTCTGAACCGTCGGACCCGGTGCGCAACCGCACCTTTTTCTGGGCCCGTGGCACCTGCTGAGGAGAGATGACATGACCCTGAACATTCAAGACATCCGCTTTGACGCCGACCTTCCCAAGCTGCCCGACACGGCCCCCGTGCTGCGCTGCGCCGCCCCCTGCTATGACGACCGCGAAAAGGGCGTGCATGCGCTGGCCGAACGGCTGGATCTGGGCCGGGTGCAGCAGGTCGATACCGAATTTGGCCGCATGATGGCTTCGGACCGGGGCGGGGTGGAATATTTCGCCGCCTCGGGCGCGATCTGGTCGTCCAACCACGTGCACGAGCTGAAAGGCGACAGTGAATTCCTTGATTGGGACGATCTGTCCGAAGATCGCGATGCCGATGGCCAGCCGGTGCTGACGCTGGGCCGCGCGGCCACCGAACAGGCGCTGTCGCTGGCCCATGAAATGGCCGAGATCGGCGGCTTTGACATGGCCCATGCGCAAAAGCCCCAGCTGCGTCTGGTGCAGGTGGCCGAGGCCGACGAAAAGGGCCGCACCCTGCGCACGGGCGCGGGCGAGGCGACGGTGGTCTTTGGCTATGCGCTGGACGATCTGCCGGTGATCGGCGCAGGCGGCAAGACGCTGGTGGATCTGATCCCGGCGCGGGGCACTCTGCAGCCCACCGGGGCCATCAATGTCTGGCGCAGCCCGACCGAAGCCGCCAAGGTCAGGATCGGCGGCACCGAAACGGCGCTGGCCGCCGGGCTGCTTGAAGATCCCGATCTCAATCTGGCGGTCAAACAGGGCGGGCGGATCACCATTCAGCGCGCGCGGCTTGGCCTGATGGCCCTGCCGGCTGCGATCCATCAAAGCGTGCTGTTCCCCGCGCTGGAATACGAGGCCCGCGTGGATCTGCCCGAACGGGACGAGCATTACTTTGTCGGCCGCGTCGCCCCGGTTGCCACCCCCAAAGCCTATGCTGCGGCCGGGGTCGGATCGACCCATCTGGGGCTTGGCATGCGCTAAGCCGGTGTCGGGGCCGGGCGTGTCGCAGCGTCCGGCCCCGTTTGCGCGGCCAAACTGGTGCATCTGTTGTGCAAACACGCTAGGGCGCAGGGGTGACCACAAGGCCGGGAATGCGCCATGGCAGACCATCTTGAATGTATCGAATACGCGCCCACCGGGCCGGAGCAGCCCATCGACATCATTCTGGTGCACGGGATTTCATCCGGCGCCTGGATGTGGGAGCCCGATCTGATCGCCCCCTTTACCGATGCCGGGTATCGCACCTGGGCGCTCAGCCTGTCCGGCCATGGCAACAGCGCCGGGCGCGACCGGCTGAACGCACACCGGCTGGCCACCTATGCCGATGACATCGCGAAGGCCATGGACAATACCGGTCGTCCCGTGGCGCTGCTGGCGCATTCGCTGGGCGGGGCCGCGGCGCAGAAGCTGCTGGCGTCCGGCGCGCAACCGGCGGGCACGGCGCTGCTGTGTTCGGTGCCGCCCTACGGGCTGTGGCGCGCGTCGATGGAAATGTTCTGGCGCCACCCCAGGCTGTGGCACGAAATGGGCAAATACAGCCTGTTCGGCCTGCCGCATGTGAATATCGGGGTGGTGCGCGACGGGTTGTTTCCCGGTGGCATCGCGGATGCGCGGTTCGACGGGTTTCTGTCGAAGCTGCAGAATGAATCGCTGGCGGCAATGATGGATGCCATGGGCTGGCCGCCCTTTGCGCCGGGGCCGCTGAGCCAGGACAATCTGTTGGTGATCGGCGGGTCGCGGGACCGCTTTGTGCCGCTGATCGACACCTATATGACCGCCGCCTATTACCGTGCACCGGTGCATATCCTGCAAGGTGCGGGCCATATGCCCATGTACGAAGACGCGGGGCGCGCGATGATCCCGATCCTGCTTGACTGGCTGGGGGGGATCAGCGGTCAGGCCGTGCTGGCGGCCTGACATGGAATGTGGCGGCGCCGTGCAGCGCCGCCAGTCGCAGTTTCAGTCGCAGGTCCAGTCCCGGGGATTACTGCGTTTGCAGTTCTGCGGGCGTTTTGTCTTCGATCACGTCCCACTGGGTTTCGGCCTGATCAATGAAGCCCGGCACGTCGGTTTCCCAACGCTCTTGCACGGCGGGCGACAGGTTCAGGTAGAGACGGTTGTCGACGATCTTCCAGACTTCGGGGTCACCGTCGAATTTGAAGCCCATGGCCGTGCCGAAGGCGCAGAACCCGCCATAGGCCGGGGCGTAGGCTTCGGGGTTGGCTTCGAAGGTGGCTTTGTTTTCTTCGGACGCAAAGCGATAGGTGGCGTCGTTGTAGACGGCGGTGATGTTCAGGTCGCCTTCGGTCGGTGCGCCATCGGTGAAGTAGGCAACCGGGTCATAGCCGCGCAGCGCCAGGCCGGTGGTGGTGGCGTTCACGTCCACGCCAGCGGCGATCGAGGTGGTGGCAACGGCAAGCGACAGGGCGGCGCCCGAGATCAGGGTTTTGAGGTTCAGCATTGTTCATGTCCTTTCAGACGCCATGGGGCAGGGTCTCTGCGATCCCACGGCAATGGGAATGTTGCAAACGGTGGGAATGCACCGCGAAACGAGCGTCAAAGGATCGGAATGGATCCGCTCGCCCTGCCAACTTGGGAAGGTGGGGGCTCACATACAAAACAACCTAATGTGACTGCGCATGGGCGCACAGATCCTGTGCATCAACCCGTTATTGGGCAGGCGGTGCAGAGGTGTCGCCGGGGGCGTCTGCTGGCATCGGCACCAGCACGGTGCGCAGGGTTGCCACCGCGTGTGAAAACCCAAGCCCGAGGCACAGCACCACCAGCCCAAGGGCCCCGGACAACGCCGTGCCGCTGGCGTCGTTCAGGGCCACCAGCAGGGCGCATCCCAGAATGACGCCCCCCGTGCCGATGGCGGCAAAGCCGGTGGCGATGGTCAGCGCGGCGGTGCGCGTGGCGCCGCCGCCGCTTGGGCAGTGATCCATCAGATGGCCGATCCGCAGGATCATGCCGCACAGAACGGCCAGAATGGTCAGTGCCGCGCCGAGATAGACAAGAACGTAGATCATCATTGGGAAGCCTCTTGGGTTACAAAGGACAGGGGTGGGTGTAGATCGGGTGGCGCAGGCGGCGATAGAGCACCGCCGTTGTCGCGCCCCAGAGCGGGGCAAAGACCAGCCCGCAGGCCAAGGCGAGGGTCGCAAGTTCTGTGTCCGACGGATCGCCGCTATTGGATGCAACTATGCTGACCAACAGCAGCACTGCAGCGTCTGCCAAGAACGCCAGCAGCGCGATTTTTCCGGGCTGCGGCGGGTTGTGTCGCAGATAAAGCGCCAGCACGGGCGTGCCGATCACAAGATAGGGGATCCCGCCGATGATCACCGCAAAGCTTGGGATCAGCAACAATGGTGCGCCCAGCAGACCGATCAGCACCGGCCCGCCCACCATCGCCAGCGCAAACGCCACGGGGTCGAGGATATAGCGCGGGGCGGATCTTGCGTTCTGTGCAGTTATTTCTGTCATGAGAGAAACTTCCGGTCAAAATTTTTTGCACTGCGGGGGCAATAGGCGTCTTCAGGGGGCTCTGATCAGCTGTCGGTTGGCCTTGCGGATCGCCCACCCGGAAGCAGGCTGACAATCCTGGATCCCAGCTTGAGCACGCTCAGATGCACCGCATGCGGCAGGCGCGAAAAGTCGAGATACCAATCATCAAACATCTTCATCACCCGATGGGTTTCGCGCATGCGGTCGCGCACGGCGGTGGGGGTCTGATCGGTTTCGGCCTCTTGCAGCACCGCTTCGAGCGCTTCGAGCGTCGGGGCAAATTCGCGTTTGCGCCGTTCGGCCACGACGGTGTTCACCAGATCGAACATGTCCCGGATCGACGTAAAATGATCGCGGCGATCGCCCAGCTTGCGGCTGACTTTGACAAGCTTCCAGCCCTGCAGCTCTTTCAGCCCGTTCGACACATTGGACCGTGCAAGGTTGAGCGTGTCGCAGATTTCATCGGCTGTCATCGGATCGGGCGAGATATGCAGCAGCGCATGGATCTGCGCGACCGAGCGGTTCACCCCCCAGCGAGAGCCCATTTCCCCCCAGTGAAGAATAAAGTCCTGCATGGATTGGCTGAGTTGCATCACGATATTCCGAAATTTCTGTTATGACAGAAATAACAGTTTTGATGAGAATATCAACCCGTCAAGATTGCAGGTCTTCCAGAAACCGCAGTACCTTGGTCAGCGGCATTTCGCACGGAAAGATCCGTGGACCCCGGCCAAGATCGTAAAGGTTGAGGCTGATATAGTCGGGCCCGCCCAGCTCGTGCGCGACCAGCTTGATGGACCGGCCCCCTGCGTGAAGCCGCTTGCTGACCATATACCGGCGCCCTTGTGACCGTCCGGGAAGCGTGCCCACAGGCCAGGCGCGTAAGGCGGCAAGGGCTGCGTCGGTGGGGCGGCTCAGGGTTTTGATCCGCCCTTGGATCCGCCTTTGGATCCGATGCGCGGTTCGGTCCCGGCACGGATGCGGGCGATGTTCTGGTGATGGCGTGTGATCACCAGCAGGGCGAGGATGACGCTCAGCCCCAGCATGCTGCCATCGGTCAGCAGCCAGACCCAAAGCACCGATGCCGCCGCCGCCACCAGCGCGCCCATCGACGAAATCCGCGTCAGTGCGGCCCCCACCAGCCAACTGGCGCAGCAGGCCAGACCCACCGGCCAGGCCAGCACCAGCCAAAGCCCCAGGAACGTGGCCACGCCCTTGCCCCCTCGAAAGCCCAGCCAGACCGGAAAGCAATGCCCCAGCATTGCCGCCAGCGCACCCAGTTGCAGCGCCAGCGCGTCGGCGCCAAAGCCCCGCAGGATCACCACCACCACCGCGCCTTTGGCCGCATCCAGCAGCAGGGTCAGCGCTGCGGCCAGCTTGTTGCCGGTGCGCAGCACATTGGTGGCGCCGATGTTGCCGGACCCGATGTCACGCAGATTGCCCAGACCCATGATCCGCGTCAGCACCATGCCAAAGGGCACCGACCCCAGCCCGTAGCCCAGGCAAAGCGCCAGCAGAATCATGCTGGCCGAACTGTCCATCTGCGGCATCACGTGGCCTCGTAGACGCGGGTGCCCGCAACCCAGGTGCCCAGCACCCGGCCCTGCATGCGCTGCCCGTCAAAAGGGGTGTTCTTGGATTTCGACCGCAGTTTGAACCGATCCAGCACAAAGGGCACATCGGCGTCAAACAGCACCAGATCGGCAGGCGCGCCCGGCGCGATGGTCCCGGCGTCAAGCCCCAGACGGCGCGCGGGGTTCAGCGCCATGGCGCGGAACAGCTGCGGCAGGTCCAGATGCCCCGCGTGATACAGGCGCAGCGCGGCGGGCAGGAAGGTTTCCAGCGCAACCGCCCCGCTGGCGGCGGCCTCAAAGGGCAGGCGTTTGGATTCCTCGTCCTGCGGCGTGTGCATGGAGCTGAGGATGTCGATCAGCCCGTCGCGCAGCGCGTCGACCACGGCCAGCCGATCGTCTTCCGAGCGCAGCGGCGGCGTCACCTTGAAGAAGGTCCGGTAATCGGCCACGTCGAGTTCGTTCAGCGTCACATGGTGGATCGACGTGCCCGCCGTGATGTCGAGCCCGTTGGCCTTGGCCCGGCTCAGCGCGGGCAGGGCGCGCGCGGTGGTGATCTGGTCGGCGTGATAGCGCGCACCGGTCATTTCCAGCAGCGCGATGTCACGGTCGATGCCCATGCGCTCGGCCATGGGCGACACCGCCGGCAGACCGCGCAGGGACGCAAATTTCCCCGACGTGGCCGATGCGCCGCGCGACAGTTCGGGCTCTTGCGGGTGGCCGATCACCAGCGCGTCGCAGGATCGCGCATAGCTGAGCGCGCGGGTCAGAACCTTGGTGTTGTGCACCACATGGTCGCAATCGGAAAAGGCCACGGCGCCGGCATCCTTGAGGAACCCGATCTCGGTCATCTCGCGCCCTTCGCGCCCCTTGGTCAGGGCGGCAATGGGGCGGACATGCACGGGGCTGTCTTCCTGCGCGCGGCGGGTGACGAATTCCAGCGTTTCGGGGTTGTCGATGGTGGGATCGGTGTCGGGACGGGTGACAATGGTGGTGACACCGCCCGCCGCCGCCGCCAGCCCGGCCGAGCGATAGCTTTCCTTGTGCCGCTCGCCCGGTTCGCCCACCTTGACGCCCAGATCCACGATGCCGGGGGCCAGGCATTTGCCGCCCGCATCCACCACCTGCGCAGGTTCGTCGATGGCATGGGGGTGGGCATTGCCGTGATCGGCAATGCGCCCGCCCTTGACCGACAGCCAGCCCAGGAATTCGGTTCCGGCCTCGGGGTCGATCAGCCGTGCATTGGTAAATAGAACGTCGCTCATCCTGTGGCTTTCTTGATGGCCGCGACGGTGGCGGCGGGGTCGGCCTGGTATTTGATCAGGTGCTTGTGCCCGTCGCGGGTCACCACCTGCACCATGCTGCCAAGCGTGTTGATCTTGTCGATCTGGCCCAGCGGGATCCGCACACCCGCCCCGGCCAGCACATCATCGGCGATCTGCCAGCGCACCGCCAGTTCTTCGGACGCCAGATACCAGCCGCGCACCCCGATGGCGAGCAGCCCGGCAGGCGCGCCGGTCCAGACATAGGGATTGCCGATCAGCCACAGCACCAGCATCGCCAGCGCCATGGCCAGCGCCGCCATCCAGGTGTGGCTGCGCAGATAGGCGCCGCGGTCGGGCCGGAATGTTGCAAGCGGTTCGGTCATCACATCACCATCCAGATCAGGGCCAGTGCGATCAGCGCCATGACCACGCCGACCAGGATGCCGCCCCGGCGGGTGGCTTCGGCGCGCGCCACGCGCGGCGGCACGCGCGCGCCGCTAAAGGGGGCAGCGGCCGCGCTGTCCAGAGGCGCTGCCGTCCAGTCGGTGCGCGGGCGCCCATAGGTGCCGATCAGGGTCAGGTCGGCACCGGGTGCAAGGGTCATCGCCTGATCCCGGCTGGCCGCCGACAGCATCAGCAGCACATGCCCTTCAAGCGCCATCAGGCGCGCCCGGTCGGGGCGGAGCTGATCGCGCGGGATGCCGTGCCCGTCCGCGAGGTAATCGACCAGCCCCAGCCCATCGAGATCCTTGACCGGGAAAAGCTCGATCCCGCTGGGGTCGAGCCCGTCCGTCCCCAGAAGCCGCGCGGCGGCCGGCGCTGTGGGATGGGGCACCGGGTCGGGATGCGCAGGGTCGGGATCGGCGATCATCGGGGCAATGTCGGCATCGCTCAGATTGACCGCAAACAGCCGTACCCGCCCGGTTTCGCGTTCGGGCACCGTCAGGTCGGCGGCTGTGCCGGTCATGCTGCGCCTGCCCGGTGGGCTCTGAGGTTGCGCGCCAGCAGATCCATCGCCGCCATGCGCACCGCCACACCCATTTCCACCTGATCCTGGATCACCGAGCGGTTGATGTCATCGGCCAGGGTGCCGTCGATTTCCACGCCCCGGTTCATCGGGCCGGGATGCATCACGATGGCGTCGGGCTTGGCATGAGACAGCTTATCGGCATCCAGCCCGTAGCGGTGGAAATATTCACGCTCGGACGGGATGAACCCGCCATCCATCCGTTCCTTTTGCAGGCGCAGCATCATCACCACATCCACATCGGCCAGCCCGTCACGCATGTTGTCATAGACCTCGACCCCGAAATCCGAGATGCCCGACGGCATCAGCGTCGGCGGGCCGATCAGGCGCAGGCGGTTTTCCATCTTGCCCAGAAGCAGCAGGTTCGACCGCGCCACGCGGCTGTGGGCGATGTCTCCGCAGATCGCGATATTGAGCCGGTGCAGCCGCCCCTTGGCGCGCCGGATCGTCAGCGCATCCAGCAGCGCCTGGGTCGGGTGCTCGTGCCGTCCGTCACCGGCGTTGAGCACCGCGCAGTTCACCTTTTGCGCCAGCAGATCCACGGCGCCCGAATGGGGGTGGCGCACGACCAGAAGATCGGGGTGCATGGCGTTCAGCGTCATCGCCGTGTCGATCAGCGTTTCGCCCTTTTTGACCGAGCTCGCGGCGACGCTCATGTTCATCACATCCGCGCCCAGCCGTTTGCCCGCCAGTTCGAAACTGGCCTGGGTGCGGGTCGAGTTTTCGAAGAACATGTTGATCTGGGTCAGCCCGGTCAGCGCATCGGCATGTTTGTCCGACTGCCGGTTGAGCGCGACATAGTCTTCGGCCAGGTCCAGAACGCTGGTGATTTCATCAGGGCGGAGCGTTTCGATCCCCAGAAGGTGACGCTGATCAAAAGGCATGGCGCGCTCCGGTGCGATGGTTTGACCCCGCTTATAGGAACGCGCGCGGGGCTGGGCAAGGTCGTGCTAGCCGGTCGCGGCCGCAAAGGCCATCACCGGCTCGGCCACATTGTGCAGCGGCACCGGCCCCAGGGGCAACAGGGTGCAGCCGGCGCGGCAGAACGCATCGCTGGTGACGATGGCATGGTTGTTCTGCTTGCCGTAGTCGCCCAGCCGTGCGGCCACATTGGCGGCCTGCCCGATCACGGTGAAATCCAGCCGCCCCTGTGATCCCACATTGCCATAGGTCACCCGGCCAAAGTCCAGCCCCGCCGCGCAATGCATCGGGCGGGTTTCGGCATGGCAGGCCCGCACGATCCGCTGCGCGGCCTGCAAGGCGCGGTCGCAGGCTTCGTCGGGGGTGGTGTCGGCGGGAAAGACGGCCAACACCGCGTCACCGATGAATTTCAGCACCTCGCCGCCCATTTCTTCGACATGGGTCGATGCGGTCTCGAAAAAGGCGTTGAGCAGTGACAGATAGTCATCGCGCGCCATGGTTTCGGCCAGCCGGGTCGATCCGCGCAGATCGCAGAACATGATCGCGGCGTCGATTTCGTCGCCGTCGCCGCGCCGGATTTCGCCGCCCAGCACCCGCGCGCCGGTGCGCCGCCCCAGATAGGTTTCCAGCAGTGACCGGGCGTTGTCCTTGAGGGTGAAGACCTCGAACAGGCGGCTGATCAGCGGGCTGCATTCAAAGACCAGCCCCAGATTGGCGGTGGTGAACCCGTCGGGGTGATCGCAGGTCAGCGTCAGAACGTTCTTGCGCCCGTCCGAAAAGGGCATCGGCATGGCCACGTAATCCGTCGCCCCCTTGGCACGCAGATCCTGCAGGATGGGAAAGCTGTCGCTGTCGGCGCTGCCATCGGCCAGCCGCGCCCGAACCCCGCCCAGCCCGGCGGCGACGTGGCGCAGGGGGCTGTTCACAAAGCCGGGGTGATCATGGATCTCGTAGCTCGGGGCATAGGAATTGACGCTGTCGCCATCCTTTTCCCAGACAAAGTTGCGCCCTGCGATCATCGGGTGCAGCGACCAGATCATGATGCTGATGCGGCTGATCGCAATGCCATGGGCGATCATGTTATGGGCCAGCGCGCGGGTCAGGTCTTCGGGCGTGGGGATGGCCGGGGCCTCGCGCAGCAGCCAGTCGACCAGCGCACCGCTCAGATGCCCGTCCTGCGGCGGGGGCAGCAGGGTGTCGCCGGTGTCCAGCGTGCTTGCGATGCCGGGCATGAAGGCTGCATAGCCCGCAAGGCGGCGGCTTTCGGGCAGGGGGCTGTCATAGCACCAGATCGCCGCGTCCAGATCGGTGCCGTCGATGCGCAGGCCGCGATAGGTGGCCGTGCCCTTGAACGGGCAGAAGGTCTGCAGATCCGAAACGCCGGTGATCTCGGCGCAGATGTCTTCGACCGGGAAATAGACCGTCGGCTGCAGGCGGGTTTCGAACATTACCTGCGCGCGGTCCGATTGCGCAAGCATCGCATCGCCCCGCCATGCGGTGACAGTGCCGTCAAGCGGCTGGATGTCGATCGTATAGGACGTGGTCAGGTCACGGGCTGGCAGGGTCATCACCGGGTCTGTGTTGTGGGCTCATGCTCCAAGATGGGCAATTGCGCGGCCATGGCAAGACAGACCCGGCGGGTTTGGGGCGGACCGCTCAGTCGAATTCGACGGTCAGGGACGAAAACCCGTGAATGTCGTTTTCCTTTTTCCCCGCAGTGGCGGCGGCATAGCCGACCCCGCAGATCGGGCACAGGATCGCCACGCCGATCGCGGAGCCCGCGCGCGCCTGGGCCGACAGGTTCTTGGGTTTGAAGACGACGGTCTTGGTTTCGTCCTCGAAGGTGCAGCTCACGGTGACAGGGACCGGATCCTTGCTGTAGGCGGGCAGGTTGACCGTTGCGGGCGACTTGAACGAGGCCGCAAATTTTGTCGAATCAATGGTGCAGTCGGCGGGCAGCGTCTTTTCGCCCCGAACCGCCTTGGCTTTGGCAGGCTGCATGCCCGCGACAAAGGATTTGGCTTCATCGTTCTTGAAAGATGCGGTGATGCCGCCTGCGGTGGGGCCTTTGACCGGGGTGCAGCCCGCAATTGCGACTGCGGCGGCCAGCGCCGCGACAATGGAAAGAGATTTCATGAGGATGTCCAAGGGCAATTTAACTGGTGACGCTTATGCGCGTCTAGTTGATTGGGTGCGAGCGCAGGGCGGCAATTTCGGGCATGTTGTTGCGTTTCTGCGTCACCGTCTGCCGGGACCGCGAGGCGCGCCAAAGCGTGCGATTTCCCTTGCGCGTCGTGCGGCATCGGGGCTAGGCGCGGATATGCCGGATTTTACCTTTGAAGCTGATTTGCATGCGCGCGGTTTTCTGCGGGTGGCCGGGGTCGACGAGGTCGGGCGCGGCCCGCTGGCGGGCCCGGTGACCGCAGCTGCCGTGATCCTGAACCCTGATGACATCCCCGAGGGGCTGCACGATTCCAAAAAGCTGACAGCCAGGGCGCGTGACCATCTGGCCGCGCAGCTGCAGGACCGGGCGGTGGTGGCTGTCGCCCACGCCTCGGTCGAGGAAATCGAGCAGATCAACATCCTGCAGGCCAGCCATCTGGCCATGTGCCGCGCCCTTGATCAGCTTGGCACGCCCGCTGATTTCGCACTGATCGACGGCAATCGCACACCCAAGGGGCTGACCCTGCCGTCTCAGACCGTGGTCAAGGGCGATGCGCGCAGCCTGTCGATTGCTGCAGCGTCGATCATGGCGAAAACGGCGCGCGACCGCATCATGGTGGATTTGGCGCAACAACATCCCGGCTATGGCTGGGAGCGCAACGCAGGCTACCCCACGCCCGAGCACAAGGCCGCGCTCCGAAATCTTGGGCTGACCCCACACCATAGACGTTCGTTCAAGCCGGTCCACAATATCTTGTATCAAGGCAAATCTGCAAGTCATTGATTCAAAAAAGAATTTGACGGCGAATCGGGTTTGACTCATCTTTGGAGCAAGCAATGAGCGCAAAAATGCGCCGGGCTCCAAAGAGGCAGACCATGACAAAAACCAAGACCAAGGCAGCGGAGACGCTGCCCCTGAACGAGATATTGGCCGGCGATTGCATCGACGTGATGAATGGCCTGCCGGAGAATTCTGTGGATCTGATCTTTGCGGATCCGCCTTATAACCTGCAGCTCAAGGGCGAGCTTCACCGCCCCGACAATTCCCAGGTCGATGCGGTGACCGACGCCTGGGATCAGTTTTCGTCCTTTGCCGCCTATGACCGGTTCACGCGTGACTGGCTGGCGGCGGCGCGGCGGGTGCTCAAGCCCAACGGGGCGATCTGGGTGATCGGATCCTACCACAACATTTTCCGCGTCGGATCGGCCCTGCAGGATGCGGGGTTCTGGATCCTCAATGACGTGGTGTGGCGCAAATCGAACCCGATGCCGAATTTCCGTGGCAAGCGCTTTACCAACGCGCATGAAACGATGATCTGGGCGTCCAAGGAAGAAGGCGCGAAATACACCTTCAACTATGACGCGCTCAAGGCGCTGAACGAAGGGATCCAGATGCGCAGCGACTGGGTGCTGCCGATCTGCACCGGGCATGAGCGGCTCAAGGATGCCAATGGCGACAAGGCGCATCCGACGCAGAAGCCGCAATCGCTGTTGCATCGTGTGCTGGTGGGTTCGACCCATCCTGGCGATGTGGTGCTGGACCCGTTCTTTGGCACTGGCACCACCGGTGCGGTCGCCAAGATGCTTGGCCGTGATTTCATCGGGATCGAGCGCGAAGCGGCCTATCGCGAGGTCGCGGCCGAGCGGATCGCCAAGGTGCGCAAGCTCGACAAATCCGCGCTTGAGGTCAGCACCGGCAAACGCGCCGAACCGCGCGTGCCCTTTGGCCAGCTGGTCGAACGCGGCATGCTGCGTCCGGGCGAACAGCTTTATTCCATGAACAGCCGGCACAAGGCCAAGGTGCGCGCCGATGGCACTCTGGTGGGGCAGGATGTCAAAGGGTCGATCCATCAGGTCGGCGCGGCCCTTGAAGGCGCCCCCAGCTGCAATGGCTGGACCTACTGGTGCTTCAAGCGTGATGGCAAAACCGTGCCCATCGACGTGCTGCGCCAGCAGATCCGGGCCGAAATGCGCCACTGAGGCGCACGTTTCCAAGATCAAGTTACCGCCGGTGCCTGCGGCCTGACCCGGGCACTCACCTTGGCCCCGCCTGATGGCGGGGCTTTTTTGGTGCCAAGGCGGTCCCGACCCCATCGCCCCCGCCTCGGTCCTGGGCTAGCATATGCCAACGCGATCAGGGGAAAGAGGCCATGACCGATCAACCCGCTACGCAGCTGGACCTGACCAAGGACGATCTTCCCGACCATCTCAGGGTCGAGGATGTCGTGCAGAACCGCTTTGCCCTGGCCGCGCTGGAGCGCGAGAAACGCGAAGGGCTGGAACTGGCCGTGCGCGCGCGCTGGATCGGGCTGGCGGTGGTGGCGGTGCTTATTCCGATCCTCAATTTCCACTGGTCGATGCTGTATTACCACGCGCTGCTGGCGCTTTTGGCCTATGTGGGCTGGCTGCAGCGCCGCTTTGGCCGGGTGGGGCGGTCGCGGATGGAGCTGCTGCTGATCCTGGTCGATCTGGCGCTGATGTGCTTTGCGCTGACCTTTCCCAATCCGTTCGATCCGCGCCCCTGGCCTGATACGGTGGTCTATCAGTTCGACAATTTCCCGTATCTTTACCTGATCCTGGCCAGCGCGACGCTGGCCTATTCGTGGCGCACGATCTTTGCCGTCGGGATCTGGGGGGCGCTGCTGTGGGTGCTGACGGCGGTGCTGATCTGGTGGTTCGGGCGCACCGATCCCGACATCAGCCGGGGTCTTGCCGAAATCCTGCCCCATGATCCCGAACTGGCCGAGATGATCGACCCCAACCTGGTGCACTGGAACATCCGCCTGCAGGAGATCGTCGTTTTTGTCATCGTCGCCTTCACCCTGGCCATCGGGGTGCGGCGGTTCAATCAGCTGTTGCTGGGTAATGCCGCGCTGGAACGGGAACGGGCGAACCTGTCGCGCTATTTCTCGCCCAATGTGGTGGACGAGCTGTCGCGCAATGACGAACCGCTCAAGCAGGTGCGGATCCAGAACGTGGCGGTGATGTTTGTCGATATCGTGGGCTTTACCGGCTATGCCGCCAGCCGGGACGCGCACGAGGTGATTGCAACCCTGCGCGCCTTTCACAGCCGGATGGAGACCGACGTATTCAGTCATGGCGGCACGTTGGACAAGTTTCTCGGCGATGGGCTGATGGCCACCTTTGGAACGCCACTGGCGGGGGATCGGGATGCGTCCAATGCGCTCGACTGTGCGCGGGCGATGCTGCAATCGGTGGATGCGCTCAATGCGGAACGGGCCGCGCTGGGCGCGCCTGCGATCCAGGTCAGCATCGGGTTGCATTACGGGCCGGTGGTGCTGGGCGATATCGGATCCACGCAGCTGGAATTTGCGGTGATCGGCAACACGGTGAACGTGGCCAGCCGGCTCGAGGCGCTGACCCGCACGCTGGGCGCGCGCATTGTTCTGAGCGATGACATGCGTCGCCAGATCGCTGCCGAACAGATGGCGGGTCTGGTCGAACTGCCGGGGTTTGAGCGCCAGGATGGCGCGGCGATCCGCGGGCTCGATCACAGTCTGACGGTCTGGAGCCTGCCCTAGGCCCAGCGGGTGATGTCGGGATAGTGCTGTTTGCGCCAGGCTTTGACGCGCGGATGCATGATCCGCCGCCAGAGCGGCGGGATCATCGCCGCCACCGTCATCACCGGATAGCCAAAGGGCAGTTGCGGTGCATCTGCAGCGTCGTGATGCTGCAGCAGCGGAAAGCGCCGGTCGGGTTTGTAGTGGTGATCGGAATGGCGCTGCAGGTTGATCAGCAGCCAGTTTGTCGCGCGTTGCGCGGCGTTCCACGAATGATGCGGGCGCACGGGCTCGAACCGCCCGTCGGGCAGTTGACGCCGCGCCAGCCCGTAATGTTCCACGTAATTGACCAGCTCAAGCTGCCAGACCGCCACCAGCGCCTGCACCACGAACAGCCCCAGCCCGGCCCAGCCCCCGAGCGCAAAGGCCAGCGCCAGCGTGCCTGCCTGCAGCGCCGCATAGGTGACAAAGGGGTTGGCGGGATCATGCCAGCCCCGCCCCCGGCGCGCCAGCATCGCGGCTTCGGCCCGAAAGGCCGAGACCGGGCATTGCACCAGCACACGCGGAAAAAACCGGTAAAAGCTTTCGCCATAGCGCGCGGTGACCGGATCGCGCGGGGTGGCCACGTAGCGGTGATGCACCAGCAGATGTTCGGACCGGAAATGGGAATAGAGAACCATGGCCAGCAAACCGTCGGCCATGCGGCGTTCGATGCGCGGGCGCTGATGCATCAGTTCGTGGCTGTAGTTGATCCCCACCGTACCGCTGAGCACCCCCATCCCGAAAAACACGCCGATCTGTTCGCCGGGGCGCAGATCGCTGGCCTGTGTCACATACCAGATCAGCCCGAACAGGGTCACGAACTGGACCGGTGCCCAGGCCAGCGTCAGCGCACGATAAAGCCGCAGATCCGCATCAGGGGTCTGGGGGTCGGCATTGTTCAGCGTCGGACCGGTGGCCGCGTCAAGAATGGCAAACAGATACCAGGTGGCCATTGGAACCAGCGCAATGGTCCAGCCGCCGCGAAGGGCGGCCAGCCACAGCAAAGGCACCAGCAAAAATGCGCAGCCAAAGGGCGCGGCGTGGCGCCAGGTGCCAAATCCGGGGGGCGTCGGGGTCATCGGTGGTCCCTGTGTTCAACGGACCCAGCCTAAGCCGGATCCGGCTGTGACACCAAACCTAACCCTGATTTCCTTTCCAAAGATCAAACGCCTTGCGCATCACCGTCGGCAGATCCGAGGGCCGGAAATCGCGGCGGGCCACAAAATGGCCACGCTCGGGCCGGATGTCGTCGGGCAGGTCGGCCACCCAGACCCGCAGGATCAGATGGAAATGGGTAAAGGTGTGGCGCAGCTCGGCCCCCAGATCGCGCCAGTCGGCGGCGCAGGGCGGGGCGGGCTCGGGCGCCAGATCCCAGTCCGATCCGGGCCAGCCCAGCATCCCGCCCAGCAGGCCTTTGTCGGGGCGACGCTCCAGCAGCAGAGCCCCGTCCGGGCGATGGCCCAGATAGATATGCCCATGGCGCGTGGGTTTGGGTTTCTTAGGTGTCTTTTTGGGCAGGTCGGCGGCGCAGCCGTTGATGCGCGCGCGGCAGGGATCGCGCCAGGGGCAGATCCCGCAGGCGGGCGATTTGGGCGTGCAGATCGTGGCGCCCAGATCCATCACCGCCTGCGCATAATCGCCGGGGCGGTGATCGGGGGTCAGCGCTTCGACCTGGGCGCGCAGCTCGGGCTTGGCGGCGGGCAGGGGGGTGTGGATGTCAAAGAGCCGCGCCATCACGCGCTCCACATTGCCATCCATCACCGGGGCGGGCCGGTCAAAGGCGATGGCGGCGATCGCCCCTGCGGTATAGGGGCCGATGCCGGGCAGCGCCTGAAGGTCGGCAGCGGTATCGGGAAAGACGCCCCCGTGCACATCGGTCACCACGCGCGCGCATTTCAGCAGGTTGCGGGCACGCGCGTAATATCCCAGCCCGGCCCATTCCCCCATGACGGCGGCATCATCGGCCGCCGCCAGATCCTGCACCCGCGGCCAGAGCTGGGTGAAGCGTTCGAAATAGGATTTGACGGCCGCCACAGTGGTCTGTTGCAGCATGATTTCCGACAGCCAGACACGGTAGGGATCGGGCACCACCCCCGCCGCACGATCGGCGGGCGACACGCGCCAGGGCAGGTCGCGGGCGTGGCGGTCATACCAGTCCAGCAGGGCTGCGGCCTCGGGCCTGGGCGGGCAGGGGGATGTGTCACGCAAGATTTATCTCTCCTTCCGTCCGGTTTCGCTGGTGCCGGTCTCACAAGCGCCTAAACTAGGCGTCAGGAAAAGGGAAACCACCATGGCGCGACGCCACTCCACCACGCGCGGGTTCAAACGCACCTCGGTTCTGCTCAAGGATCGCATCCGCGAGGCCGGGGAAAGCCGGGGATTTGCGGTGTCTCGGGTGTTGACCCACTGGGCCGAAATCGCCGGGCCCGACATGGCCGCGCAGGCCCGTCCGGTGGATGTCAGCTATGGCAGGGGCGGGTTCGGAGCCACCCTGACGGTGCTGACCACAGGGCCCAACGCGCCGCTTCTGGAAATGCAGAAAGAACAGCTGCGCGAAAAGGTGAATGCCGCCTATGGCTATGCCGCGATCAAGCGCATCCGCATCACTCAGACGGCCCCGACCGGCTTTGCCGAAGGGCAGGCGGTCTTTGCCGGGCCCAAGCCGCGCAGCGATGCGCCGCCCGATCCGCAGGTGACCCAGGCCGCGCGTGACCGCGCCTCGGGTGTTGCCGATGATGGCCTGCGATCGGCACTTGAGCGTCTGGGCCGCAATATCCTATCGAAACCAAACCGCTAAGAGGGAACAGACATGACCCGTTTCGCCGCATTGATTTGCGCAGCCCTTGCGCTGGCCGGAACCTTTGGCCTGGCACAGGCCCCCCTGGTCAGCCAAGCCACCGCACAGGAGGCCGCCATTCAGGAAATGTCGCTGGGCAATCCCGACGCGCCGGTGAAGATCACCGAATACGCGTCCTTTACCTGCCCGCATTGTGCGACGTTCCACGCCGATCAGTTCAAGAAGCTCAAGAAAGACTATATCGACACCGGCAAGGTCTATTTCACCTTCCGCGAGGTGTATTTTGACCGCTACGGGCTGTGGGCGTCGATGATTGCACGCTGCGAGCCGCAGAAGTTCTTTTCGATGACAGATGCGATCTTTGCCGGACAATCGGACTGGGCGCGCGCCGGTGGCCCGACCGAGATCATTGACGACCTGCGCCGCATCGCCCGCGCCGGTGGCATGAGCAAGGACAAGCTGGACGCCTGCCTGCAGGACGCAGACAAGGCGCAGGCCCTGGTGGGTTGGTATCAGGAAAACGCCGAAGCCGATGGCATTCAGGCCACCCCGTCGTTGGTGGTGAACGGAGAAACCATGTCCAACATGTCCTATGCCGAGCTGAAGAAGCTGATTGATAAAGAGATCGCGGGCTGATGGCCGCACCGCTTGCCGGGCTGAAAGTCGTCGAACTGGCCCGTATTCTGGCTGGCCCCTGGGCCGGTCAGACTCTGTCGGATCTGGGCGCCGAGGTGATCAAGGTCGAAAGCCCCGATGGCGATGACACGCGCCGCTGGGGGCCGCCCTTTGTTGAACGGGACGACGATGTTTCGGCCTCGTATTTCCATTCGACGAACCGGGGCAAGGCGTCGGTCACGGTGGATTTCCGCACGCCCGAGGGGCAGCAGCGCGTGCGGGATCTGGTGGCGGATGCCGATATCGTCATCGAGAATTTCAAGCTGGGCGGGCTGGCGAAATACGGGCTGGACTATGACAGCCTGTCGGTGATCAACCCGCGGCTGATCTACTGCTCGATCACGGGGTTCGGCCAGACCGGACCCTATGCCCATCGGGCGGGCTATGATTTCATCATTCAGGGCATGTCGGGGCTGATGTCGGTCACCGGCGAGGCTGATGGCCAGCCGCAGAAATCGGGCGTGGCGATCACCGATATCTTCACAGGGATCTATTCGGTCGTGGGGATCCTGTCGGCGCTGCATATGCGCGAACGCACCGGGCGGGGTCAGCAGATCGACATGTCGCTGCTGGATGTGGCGGTGGCGGTGACCGCGAACCAGGCGCTGAACTATCTGACCACGGGCGTGGCGCCGGGGCGGATGGGCAATGCGCATCCCAACCTCACGCCCTATCAGGTGTTCGACTGCGCGGACGGACATATCATCATCGCCACCGGCAATGATGCCCAGTATCAGCGGCTTTGCCGGATTCTGGGGCTGGATGACATGGCCGAAGCGCCCGAGTTTGCCGCCAACAAGGATCGCATCGCCAATCGCCGGGTGATGATTGCGCGGCTGAACGGCGCGACCGTGCTGCGCAGCAAGGACGACCTGCTGGCCGCCTGCGAGGCGCAGGGCGTGCCTGCCGGGCCGATCAACACGCTGGACGAGGTGATGGCGGATCCTCAGGTGGTGGCGCGCGGAATGCAGATCGCGCTGGACGGTGTGCCGGGGATCCGGGCACCGTTTGTGTTTTCCGATGCCGAACTGGCGCTGACGCGCCCGGCGCCGAAGCTGGGCCAGGACAATCCCTAGCCCCTGGCCCTAGTCCCTGCCCCTGATCGCGGGCCCGTTCGGGGGTTGATCCAATAGCGCGCCTTGCGGCGCATGCGATGCCTGGCAGGGCCTTTGGCCCTGCGGGGCGCGGCGGGGCCGCGCCGGTGCCCCATCGCCCACGTTACGGCGGGGGTGGGGCGGCGTTGCGCAAAAGCGTGCTCAGCTGATCCTGATCCTTGACGCTGAGGCGCACGGGCAGGGTCAGCACCTTGCCGCGAAACGCCGGCGGCAGGCGTGCGGCGTCTTTTTCGGTGGTCACCAGCTGCGCGTTCAGCGCGCGCGCATCGGTTTCAAGGCGGCTGAGCAGCTGCGGCTTGAGGTGCTGGTGATCGTCCAGCGGTTCGGCGCGCACCAGATCCGCACCAAGGTCGCGCAGCGTGGCAAAGAATTTCTCGGGCTGACCGATCCCGGCAAAGGCCAGAACGCGGGTGCCATCCCACATCATGCCCGTCTGCAGCGGTTCGAGCCGACCTGTCAGGTGCGGCACCGGGATGGCGTGGTCCCAGTCGCGGGCAAATCTGGTCTGGGCCTCATCCGGCCCGATCGACAGCACCAGATCGGCGCGCAGCAGGCCTGCGTCAACGGGTTCGCGCAGCGGCCCCGCAGGCAGGCAGCGCCCATTGCCGAAGCCCTGGCCTGCATCCACCACCACCACCGACAGATCCTTGGCCAGCGCGGGGTTCTGAAACCCGTCATCCAGCACGATGACGGTCGCGCCCGCATCGCGCGCAGCGATCGCCCCGGCGCTGCGGTCGCGGGCCACCACGACCTGTGCAAAGGCCGAGATCAGCAGCGGTTCATCCCCCACCGTTTCGGCGCGGTGGCGGGCCGGGTCGACGATCAGCGGCCCTTTGGCACGGCCCCCATACCCGCGCGACACCACAAAGGGTTCGTGGCCGAGATCGCGCAGCAGCTCGACCAGTTTGATCGTGGTGGGCGTCTTGCCCGTGCCCCCGGCATTGAGGTTTCCCACACAGATCACCGGGATCCCCGGCGCCGCAACGGGGCTGCGCGCCACGCGCCGGGCGGTGGCGCGCGCATAGGCACGGCCCAGCGGGCCAAGCAGCCGGGCGCGCCAGTCGGGGTGGTCGGGCGGGGTGAACCAGAAGTCAGGCGCGCGCATCATGTCCTCCGAGCCCGGCATCCTGTCGGGCGTCCAGCCGGGCGTTGATGACCCCGAGCAGATGGTCGCTGACCGGGGCGCCGCGGGTTGCGAAATCCCAGGCGGCCAGCGCCATGCGGGCGGCCCGGTCGGCGGCGAGCAGATCGAGCACGGTTTCTCCCAGCCTCTGGGGATCGCGGATGACCTGTGCGGCGCCTTTGGCGGTCAGCTCTTCATATGTGCCCAGATGGTCGCGCAGGTTGGGCCCGCAGATGATCGCGGCGCCAAGTGTTGCCGCCACCAGCGGCGGGCGCCCGCCCAGGCCGGGCCAGAGCGAGCAGCCCAGAAAGCACAGCGCCGCCACCCGATACCAGAGTGCCAGGTTGCGCGGATCTTCCGAAAACAGCACCTGGATCGTGTCATCCGGTGCGCCGATGTCGTCGAAATCGGCCCATCGCAAGCCCGATGCCTTCAGCCCGTCGCGCATGGCCGGGGCGTCTTCGATCCGGTCGGGCACCAGCACCAGCAGCAGATGCGGCGACCGGCGGGCGGCGTGGCGGTGGGCCTTGATGACGGCCTCGGCCTCTTGGGCGGCCACATGCGCGGCCAGCCACAGCCGTCGCCCGGCCAGGGCTCCGCCCACATCGCGCAGATCGCTGTCATTGCAGGCCGGTGGCACGATTTCAGGCTGCAGCGCGGGCAGCAGCGAAACCCGTCCGGGCAGCGCGCCCAGCCGTTCCAGTTGCAGCCGTGCGGCGATCGTCTCGGCAAAGATCTGATCGAACAGCTGGATCATCGCCACCATCGGGTTGCGGAACACGCCGCGCGGGCGGTCGGACAGCGTGGTTTCGCTGACATCCGTCAGCAGCAGATCCGCGCCAGCCTTTGACGCCTGATGCAGGGCGGGGCGGTTCAGCGCCCCCCCGGTCCAGAGGCAGAGATCGGGCTGGTACCTGTCCAGAAGCCGCCGCGCGGCGGTGGGGACGTCGCGGGCCAGCGCCAGCGGAGCATCCGGATCCTTGCCGATGCTCACCTGGGCGGGATCGGCCGTCAGCACAAAGCGCAGGTCGGGCCGGTGCGCCTGCAGCCGGGTGCCAAGCGCGTCCAGTGCTTCATAGCGCAGATCCGACGTGGCATGCGCCCAGACCGTTTCGACACCGGGCGGCACACCGCCGCCCTTGGAGCCGCCATCGGGGGCCAACGATGCCCTGCGGCTGGCCATCTGTGTCGCGCGTGAAAAGAACCCTGCCATGTCAGCCTGGGGCCTGTCCGGCAGGGGGCAGGGGGCGGACGGGCATCACGCCGCCGGGGCCTTGTGGTCAAGTGCTGCGATCAGGCCTGCATGCAGGCCGGGGGCTCCGGCCAGAACGCCATCGCTTTGAGCGGTGGGGGTGTTGAAGCGCAGCGGCGTGCCGTTGCGGTCGCTGGTGGCGGCCCCGGCTTCGCGCAGGATCACGTCGCCTGCCGCGATGTCCCAGTCCCAGGTCGGGCGCAGGGTGATCATCGCGTCGAAGCGTCCCTGCGCCACCACCGCCATGCGATAGGCCAGCGACGGGCGATAGGCGCGGGCAAAGCCGGGCACGGCCCCGGCGCGCCAGCGCGCGGGATCCATGGCCGGTTTGGCCGCCAGCACGGTGGCGCCCTCGGGCCCCTGTGCCGTTGTGGCGGTCAGCGCCTGACCATTCAGGAACGCGCCCGCACCGCTTGCTGCGTGATACAGCAGATCGCGCATGGGCAGAAACACCACCCCGGCCACCGGGCGGCCATCTTCGACCACGGCGATGGCATGGGCCCAGGTGCGCGACCCTTCGGCAAAGCTGCGGGTGCCGTCGATGGGATCGACCACGAAACAGCGGCTGCGGGTCAGGCGGTCGGGATCATCGGTGCTTTCTTCGGACAACCAGCCGTAATCGGGCCGGGCCGTGCGCAAGGTCTGTTCAAGCAGATCGTTCACGGCCAGATCGGCTTCGGTCACGGGGCCAGCGCCATCGGGCTTGTCCCATTTGCGGGCCTTGGGGCCAGTATAGCGCAGGGCCAGATCGCCCGCAGCCTGGGCGGCGGCGATCAGCAGCGACAGGTCGTCAGTCTCCGGCAAGGGTCATCCCTTCGATCAGAAGCGACGGCACCACGCGGCTGAGATAGGGGCGGGCGTCATTGGCGGGGATGATCCGGCGCAGCATGTCGCGCAGATTGCCCGCGATGGTGCATTCATTGACCGGATAGGCGATCTGCCCGTCTTCGACCCAAAAGCCTGACGCACCGCGCGAATAATCCCCCGTGGTGGGGTTGATCGTGCTGCCGATCATCGACGTGACCAGCAGCCCCCGCCCCATGTCGCGCAGCAGATCATCGCGGCTGGCGCTGCCTTGTGTCAGCTCAAGGTTCCAGGTCGATGGCGATGGCGGAGACGACACGCCGCGTGCGGCATTGCCGGTCGATGCCATGCCCAGCTGGCGTGCGGTGGCCAGATCCAGCGTCCAGCCCGTCAGCCGCCCCTTGTCGACAACCGCCCGGCGCTGCGTGGGCAGCCCGTCGGCGTCAAAGGGGCGCGATCCGGTGGCGCGGGGGCGGTGGGGGTCTTCGATCAGGCTGAGGTGATCGGGCAGCACCTGCGTGCCCAGAGCATCCTGCAGCCACGACCCGCCGCGCGCGATGGCCGCGCCATTGGCCGCCGCCATCAGATGCCCGATCAGCGATGACGCGATGCGTTCGTCAAAGAGCACCGGATAGCTGCCCGTCGCCGGTTTGCGTGCGCCCTGCAGCGCCACCGCGCGGCGGCCCGCGCTGTGGCCGATTTCGGCCGGGTCGCGCAGATCGGCCCCGTGCAGGCGGGCGTCGCCGTCATAGTCGCGCTCCATCCCCAGGCCCTGCCCGGAAATGGCGACGCAGGATGTGGAATGCCCGGTGCGCATATAGCCACCGGCAAAGCCGTTGCTGGCGGCCAGATGCACGTCGGTCCGGCTGTAGCTGGCGCTGGCGCCTTCGATCTGGGTGACGCCGGACACCGCGCGGGCGGCGTCTTCGGCGGCGATGGCGCGGTCGCTCAGGGCCTGGGGGGCGGGTTCATCGCTGGGGTCGCACAGATCCAGCGCGGCCAGATCCCAGCCCGTGGCCAGCTGGTCGGGCGTGGCCAGCCCGGCATGGGGGTCTTCGGGGGCTTCGCGGGCCATGGCCACGGCGCGTTCGGCCATGGCGGCAATGACCGATGCGGACATGTCCGACGATGATGTCACCGCCTGACGCTGGCCGACAAACACGCGCATCCCGATATCGGTGCCTTCGGCGCGTTCGGCCTGTTCCAGCGTGCCGTTGCGGATGTCAACGCTTTGGGCCACGCCGCGCAGCACGATGGCATCGGCATGGTCGGCGCCGGCCTGGCGGGCGGCGTCGATCATCTGCTGGGCAAGATCCGACAGGGGCAGGGCGTCTTTCATGGGTCCAGTCCTAAATGCGATCCCATCGGACCTAGCCTTGCGCCCCGAAGGGCGCAAGAGGGGCGGGCATCAGCGCAGGCGCTGACCATTGGCCGAAATAGAGCCGTCCGCGCCCAGTTCCAGCTTGGATGTCAGCGTGTCGGGGGCATCGCCGGGCGCACCAAAGATCCCCATCATCATGCGCGCGCCAATGGCTTCGTCCTGGCCGATCCAGCCGATCTTGATCAGGTTGTCGATCAGCGCGTTGCCACCCACCAGCTTCAGATCCAGCGCGCCTGCAAGCGGCGGCATGCCGGGTGCCGGGGCCGCGTCCGTCTTGGTAAAGCTGCCATTGCCGGTCAGTTCCGCGCCAAGCGCCGAGATCAGCAGCGTCTGCACATCCAGCGTTTCGATGCTGCCGGGCAGGGTTTCGGGCGGGGCTTCGGCCAGGTCGGGATCATAAAGATCCACATCTACCATGGCCGTGCCCGTCAGATCGAATTCGATCGTGGCGGGTTCGCGCGGCAGGATGGCCGCCGGATCCAGCATGTTCCAGACCACATCGCCGGGCATCAGATCCTTGAACGTCACCGCCAGCTGCAGATCCTGTGCGCTGTCCGACGCGCTGAGCGGCGCGGTCAGCACAAAGGCGCTTTCGGCCAGGGTGGCATCCACCGGCACCGGCAGGCCCGCGATCTCGGCGGTGATCGTGGACTGGGACTGGCGCAGATCATAGCTGAGCCCCTGAACCCCGATGCCCACGCGGATCGACCCGCCCTGCGACGCGGTCTGCGCCGCGACGCCGCCATCCGGTCCGCTTACGGTGACGTCGCTGCTGCCGCTGGCAAAGGCGAAATCAGCCGTTACATCGGTGCGACCTTGGAAAAAGCTCGACGGATCGGCGCTGTCAAATGTCAGGGGAAAGACGCTTTTTGCGGTCGAGGTCACGTCTTCGATCTGGCCGCGCAGGGTGACTTCGGTGTTTTCGTCGTCGTCGCGCAGATCCATGCTGTAGGACAGGCTGTCGGCGGTCATCTGCTGATCGGAGCGGCGCATGTCGCCCCGCTCCAGCGTGCTGCGCCCGGCAAGGGTGTCGATGGCCATGCTCAGCGCCAGCGCATCGGGAATGTCGCCGCCGCCGGTGCTTTCGAAATCGCTCATGGTAAGCGTGACATTGTCGATCGAATAGTCATGGACCAGCGCCTCGGGCGTGCCCGAAACGACAAGCTGGTCGCCCTGCTGGGTCAGCATCACGCCGGTGCGGATGCCCATATCACCGTCCGAGCTGCTGATCTCGACAGGGATGCTGTCGGGCAGATCGACCGACACGGTGCCGTCGCCGCGATCGGTAAGGACCACGCGGGGCAGGGTAATCTGCGTGCGTGATGCGGGCTCGGCCACCTCTTGCACGAGGACGAGATCACTCAGGATCAGATCATTGCCCTGCGCTGTTTCGGTGACGTCGACCTCATAGCCGACACCGGTCATGTAGGTGCGCCATTCCTCCCAGACCTGCTGAGGGGTGACATCGGCCAGCGCGGGCGGGGCCAGAACCGAAAGGGCCAGCACGGCGCAAGAGGTTCGGCGCAAAGCGAGGATCATGGGGAAACCCTTGTAAAAATGAACTCTTCCCTATGCTGGGTATTCACGGGCCGGGGGTCAAGACGTCCCGGCGGACTGGACCTGATCGGTCAGGCCGATTACCACCTGTATCGAACAGGTTCGGGGAAAAGGGGACTGCCATGCAGCCGAATGTGGACATGACGGGAAAACGTGTGCTGATCACCGGCGCCAGCCGCGGCATCGGGGCCGAAAGCGCGCGGATCTTTGCCGCCGCGGGCGCGCAGGTGGGGCTGATGTCGCGCAGCGCCGCCCCGGTCGACGCGCTGGCCGCCGAAATCGGCGAACAGGCGCTGGCGCTGCCGGGTGATGTGGCGTCCTGGGCGGATGTGTCGGGCGCGGTGGAGGCAATGGTGCGCCGGTTTGGCGGGCTTGACGTGCTGATCAACAATGCCGGAGCGATGGAGCCCATTTCACATCTGGCCACATCCGATCCCGAAGCCTGGGGGCACGTGATCGACATCAATCTCAAGGGCGTCTATTACGGCATGCGCGCCGCCCTGCCGGTGATGAAATCCGCAGGTGGCGGCACCATCATCACCGTCAGCTCCGGCGCCGCCCACAATCCGGTCGAAGCCTGGAGCCATTACTGCGCCTCCAAGGCCGGGGCGGCAATGCTGACGGCCTCTCTGGACAAGGAAGAGCGCGCCAGCGGCATCCGCGCCATGGGCCTGTCGCCGGGCACCGTGGCCACCCAGATGCAGCGCGAGATCAAGGCCAGCGGCATCAACCCGGTCAGCCAGCTGGACTGGTCCGACCATATCCCCGCCGATTGGCCTGCACGCGCGATGCTGTGGATGTGCGGGCCGGACGCCGATCCGCTGATCGGCACCGAACTGTCGCTGCGCGACGAAACGCTTTGCCAAAGAATAGGGCTGACATGATTGACCTGACCAAGGATGGCGATCTCTGGATCGTCACACTCAACCGCGCCGACAAGGCCAATTCGCTGACATCCGGCATGCTGCAGGAGCTGAGCGAGATTGCCGAAGCCGCGCAGGAAGCCCGTGTGCTGATCCTGACCGGCGCGGGCAAGGTGTTCAGCGCGGGCGCTGACCTGGATGAAATCCGCAGCACCGATCTGGCGCTGTCGCCGCTGTGGGAACGGCTGTCGGGTGCAATCGCGGCCCTGCCGGGGCTGACCATTGCTGCGCTCAATGGCACGCTGGCGGGTGGGGCCAACGGCATGGCGCTGGCCTGTGACATCCGTCTGGGCGTGCCGGGGGCCAAGGTGTTCTATCCGGTGATGAAGCTGGGCTATCTGCCGCAACCGTCCGACCCTGCGCGCATGACGGCGCTGATCGGGCCGGCTCGGGCGCGGCTGATTCTGATGGGTGGCCAGAAGATCGCCAGCGAAGAGGCCTATGATTTCGGCCTGATCGACCGCATCGTCCCGCGCGAAGACCTGATGGCCACCGCGCGCGACATCGCCGCCGACACGCTGGCAGCCCGCCCCGAAATTGCGGCGGGCATCAAGGCGATGTGCACGGCAGGCTGACGCGCCTTTGGTGTCGGATGCTGTCAGGCCACGGCCTGCCAAGTCATGGCGCTGAAGTCTTCGGCATGGGCAAAGCGGACCAGATGACTGTCGATCATCCGCTTTGCCCGATCACTGTCATCGGCGGTGATCACGGTCAGTTCCACCCGCAGATGCGACGGGTGCGCAGTGATGCGCGCAGGGCCCGTGGGCAGTTCGGCATAGGCGGTCGACGCCTCGAGCCGCACCGGGATCTTGTGCGCCAGATATTTGCAAAGCTGCGCCACGTAATGCTGCGCATGGGGGGTGGAAAAGAATCCTGTGAGCTTCATGCCCTAAATCCTTACTTTTTTACTCGGGATACTGAAACGCATCCAACCAATCAACAATAATCTAGCCCTTACTACGCCTTTTTCCGGGTGTTTTCGACAAGAATCCGGGCGGGCGTTTTCTAACCCAGGTAATGAACCGGGCCAGCCTTGGATGGGTGCGTAGCGCCTCGGGGGTGTTGAAATCGCGCGCCAGGTCGGCCTCGCTCAGGGTGGCGTGGATTTCCTTGTGGCAGATATGATGCAATAGAACGGTCGGGCCGCCCTTGCCGCCCTTGAGCTTTGGCACAAGGTGATGAAGGCTCTGAGGAACCTCTGGCGGGATCGGGCGGCCGCACAAGGGACAGATCGGATCATCATGCGTCATGGCATGGGATCCTGGGGCACGGACAGGCAAAGGCAAGAGACGCGATGGACGCAGTGGTGATCGGCGGCGGCCCGGCAGGGCTGATGGCGGCGGATGTTCTGTCGGCGGCGGGGGCATCGGTTCTGCTGGCCGAAGCCAAGCCGTCGATCGGGCGCAAGCTGCTGATGGCCGGAAAATCGGGGCTGAACCTGACCCGCGATCAGGATCCCGACGGTTTCTTGCGCGCCTATGGGGCGTCGGCCGACTGGCTGGCACCGATGATCGCCGCCTTTGGCCCGGCCGAAGCGCAGGCCTGGGCGCGCGGGCTGGGGCAGGATCTGTTCACCGGATCGACCGGGCGGGTGTTTCCGGTCGCAATGAAGGCGTCGCCCCTGCTGCGGTCATGGCTGCAACGGCTGGCGCAGGCACAGGTGCAGGTGCGCACCCGCTGGCGCTGGACCGGGTGGGATGGCGGTGCAGTGACCTTCGACACGCCCGACGGGCCGCAGGCGGTCAGTGCTCCGGTGACGATCCTGACCCTGGGCGGGGCCAGCTGGGCCCGGCTGGGATCGGATGGCGCCTGGACGGGGATCCTGGCGCAGGACGGGGTGGCGCTCAGCCCGTTTCAGCCCGCCAACGCGGCGCTGTCGGTGGGCTGGTCGGCCCATATGACCCCGCATTTCGGCGTGCCGCTGAAGAATATCGCGCTGCATGCGGGCAGCATGGCCTCGCGGGGCGAGGTGATCCTGTCGGCGCGGGGCATCGAAGGCGGCGGGATCTATCCGCTCAGCCCGGCGCTGCGCAACGGGGCGGGGCTGGTGATCGACCTGCTGCCGGATCTGGCCCATGCCGATCTGGTGCAGCGCCTGTCGCGCCCGCGTGGCAAGGCCAGCCTGTCGACCCATCTGCGCAAAACCGCGCGGCTTGGCCCCGAAAAGCTGGCGCTTCTCAATGAATGCGCGCGGCCGCTGCCCGGCGATCCCGAAACGCTGGCCGCCCGGATCAAGGCTCTGGCGATCCCGCATCAGGGCCTGCGCCCCATGGACGAAGCGATCTCGACCGCGGGCGGCGTGGCGCGTGCCGCGCTGACGCCCGACCTGATGCTGCGCGCCCATCCCGGCGTCTATGTCGCGGGCGAAATGCTGGATTGGGAGGCCCCGACCGGTGGCTATTTGCTGACCGGCTGTCTGGCCACCGGCAAATGGGCGGGGACAGCGGCGGCGCGCCAGCTGGGTCTGACACCGGCCCCTGTGCAGACCAGGGTCGCGTCATGAGGTTCCAGGCGGCGATCTTTGACCTCGACGGGACTCTGGTGGACAGCGAATCGCTGGCCATCGAAGCCGGGCGGCGCGCCGCGCGGGCGCTTGGCCATGACACGACGGATGCCTTCCTGCACAGCCTGATCGGCATGGATCAGGCCGGGGCGCGGGCCCTTTTGGTGGCCGAATTTGGAGAGCACGCGCTGGTCGATCTCGACCGGGCCTGGGGGGCGGAATATCAGACGCTGCGCCAGGGCGGGCTGCAGATGAAACCGCATGTGACCGATGTTCTGGATGCGCTGGATGCGCTGGCCCTGCCGCGCGCGGTGGCCACGTCGTCGCGGCGCGCATCGGCGACGTCTTCGCTGGCGGCGGTGGGGATCGCAGACCGGTTTCACACCGTGGTGACGCGCGATTGCGTCGAACAGGCCAAACCGCATCCCGAACCCTATCTGACCGCTGCCGCACGCCTGTCGGTGGATCCTGCCGCCTGCATCGCCTTTGAAGACAGCGCCACCGGCGCGCGCTCGGCCATGGCGGCGGGCATGACGGTGGTTGTGGTGCCTGACATCGTCACGGTCGCGCCCGAGATCGGCCATCACCGGGCCGAAACCCTGATGGCCGGCGCGCGACTGGCCGGGCTGCTTTAACGCTTTGGGCGCGTCAGCGCCCCCGCCCCAGCATCGAAAGCCGGATCAGCGCGCGTTCCATCACCGCCATGGCCGGGGCGGTCTGCCCGGCCGAGCGCAGCTGCAGATCGGTATCGGTCAGCACCGTCAGCGCGGTTTCCAGCCGATGCGCGCCCCAGTTCTGGGCCTGCCGCAGCATCCGGTCACGGCGTTTGCCATAGACCGGCGGGCGCAGCGCGCCGATGCCATTGGCCGCCCCGCCGGGCGCCGAAGCGGCCGTGTAAAGCTGTCGGAAATGCCGTGTCACCGCGATGCACAGAGTCACCGCGTTCACACCCTGTCCTTGCAATCGCCGCAGCAGCGGGCCGACCTGATCGCTGCGGGCTTCGGCCACCACATGGATCAGATCATCCAGCCCCGCTTCGGTCGAGGCAGGCGCGCAGGCCTGAATGTCATCCAGCGACAGCGGCGCGGGATCGCCCCGTTTGTAAAGCGCGATCTTGTCCAGAAGCTGCCGGAAATCACCCGGCCCCAGATCGCCCGCCAAATCGGTCAGCGCCGCAAGGCTGTCGCCCGGCACCGCGGCAAGACCGGCCTGCGACAGGTTGCGCTCGATCTCGGCCCGCGATGGCGGGTCATCATACAGCGCTGCCGCATAGGCGTTGGAATGCGTTTCAAACAGCTTACGCAGCTTGGACGATGCCTTGAGCTGCCCAGCTGTCACGATGATCTGTGCATCCCCGGCGCGCCAGTCACTCAGTGCGGCGGCGATGGCGGGGGCGTTGGCGTCGCCTGCCTCTTCGACAAAGGCGGCGCGGGGGCCGGGAAAGAACCCCACCGCCTTGACCGCATCCAAAAGCAGGGCGGCGTCCTTGCGCAGGTCGGCGCCGCTCATCCGGCTGAGGCGCATTTCCTCTTCGGCGGCAGGACCCAGCAGGGCGGCGAGGCATTCCTGCCGCGCCACCGCCACGCGCATCGCATCCGCGCCATAGATCAATAGGCCGGTCCGGTCGGGGTCGGGTTTGGCGAAATAGCCCGATGCCGCCGCCCCCGAAAGCTTCATTCGGCCAGATCCGTCAGGGCATAGAGTTCGGCGGTGACCCGGTCGGCCAGAATCACCATCAGCCGCTGCGTCGCATCGCGCCGCGCGGCCACCGTTTCCACCGTCGAGCCGCGTGCGGAATAGGAATTGAAGGCACTGACCGTGCCCTCGCTGACCACCGCGTCCGAGCCGATTTCACGCAGCACATAGGTGACCGTTCCGCGCAGCGCATAGCGGGTGATGCTGCCGGTCTGGGTCACCGCTTCGCCCTGTGAAATTACGCTGAGCGCGGGCGAAAGCGTGTAGACCGGCATGGTGGTCCGGCCCAGCCGGTCTTCGAGATTGCGCACCAGCAGATAGGTTTCCAGGCTGCCGGGTTCGAGCACCTGCACCTTGCCGCGCAGCGCGTCACCGGTGCCGCCGGTGGCATAGGTCGGTTCGAACCCGCAGCCCGCCAGCGCCAGCGATCCCGACGCCAGCCCCGCGAGGAACAGGCGGCGGTCAGGCGACCACATTGACGATCCGCCCCGGCACCACGATGACCTTTTTCGGCGCCCCGCCATCCAGCGCCTTCTGCACCGCGTCGGTGGCCAGAGCGATGGCTTCGATGTCGGCCTTGTCCATGTCCTTGGGCACGGTGATTTCGGCGCGGCGCTTGCCGTTGATCTGGATCGGCAGGGTGACGGTGTTTTCCACCAGGATCGCATCGTCGGCCACGGGGAAGGGGGCCGTGGCAACCAGACCCGTGCCGCCCTGATGGGCCCAGATGTCTTCGGCCAGATGCGGGGTCATCGGCGCCATGAGCTGTGCCAGCACCATGATCGCCTGTTTCTGCGCATCGGCCCCGGCCTTGGATTTGGCCAGCGTGTTGGTAAAGGCATAAAGCTTGGCGATTGCGGCGTTGAAGCCAAAGCTTTCCAGCCCCAGGGACACGTCGCGGATGGTCTTGTGCATCTCGCGCAGCAGCTCTTCGTCGCCTTGCCCCTTGGCGCCGGGATCCATGGCGCCGATCCGGTCGCACAGGTTCCACACGCGGGTGAGGTGCTTATGCGCGGCTTCGGCCCCCGATGCCGTCCATTCCACGTCCCGTTCGGGGGGCGAATCGGACAGCACGAACCAGCGCGCGGTGTCCGCCCCAAAGGCGTTGATGATGTTCACCGGGTCCACGACGTTTTTCTTGGACTTCGACATCTTGGCCGACGGGATGATTTCAACCGGCGTGCCATCGGCCAGTTTGCCGTCGGTGACGTCTTCGGGCAGGTGATAGACGGGCCGGTCATTGGCATCGCGGGTCTGATAGATCTCGTGCGTGACCATGCCTTGGGTGAACAGCGCGTCGAAGGGCTCGATCGCTTTTTGCGGCAGATGGCCGGTGATCTGCATCGCGCGGGCAAAGAAGCGCGAATAGAGCAGGTGCAGAATCGCATGTTCGATGCCGCCGATATACTGGTCCACATTCATCCAGTATTCGGCTTCGGCCAGATCGGTGGGGGTGTCGGCGCGCGGAGCGGTGAAGCGGGCGAAATACCACGACGAATCGACAAAGGTGTCCATCGTGTCGGTTTCGCGCTTGGCCGGTTTGCCACATTTGGGGCAGGGCGTGTCGCGCCAGGTCGGGTGACGGTCCAGCGGGTTGCCGGGCGTGTCAAAGCTGACATCGTCGGGCAGGCGGACCGGCAGGTTTTCCTTGTTCTCGGGGACGGTGCCGCAGCTGTCGCAATGCACCACCGGGATCGGGCAACCCCAGTAGCGCTGCCGCGACAGGCCCCAGTCGCGCAGACGGTAATTGGTGACACCCGTGCCCCAGCCCTGCGTTTCGGCAAAGGCGATGGTGGCGTCGATCGCATCCTGCCCGGTGGCCACGTCCAGCCCGGCAAAGTGATCCACCCAGCGGACCTTTTCGGTTTTGGCGGGAACAAAGGCGGTGTCCGCCACCGGTGTGGCGTCATCCAGCGCAAAGAACGTGTCGATCACCGGCAGATCGTATTTGCGGCAGAAATCCAGATCGCGCTGATCATGGGCCGGGCAGGCAAAGATCGCGCCGGTGCCGTAATCCATCAGGATGAAATTGGCGATCCAGACCGGCAGTTCCCAATCGGGGTTCAGCGGGTGACGCACCCGGATCCCGGTATCAAGCCCCAGCTTTTCGGCCGTTTCGATGGCCTCTTCGGTGGTGCCGCCCTTGCGGCATTCGGCCAGAAACGCCGCCACATCGGGATCCGATTCCATGGCCTTGGCAATGGGATGATCGGGCGAGATGCCCACAAAGGACGCCCCCATCAGCGTATCGGGGCGGGTGGTGTAGACGGTAATCGGATCGCCGCCATCGGTGCGGGCAAAGCTGAATTCCAGCCCGCGCGACTTGCCGATCCAGTTTTCCTGCATCAGCCGCACCTTGGCGGGCCAGTTGTCCAGCGAATCAAGCGCGCCCAGCAGTTCTTCGGAGAAGTCCGAGATCTTGAAGAACCACTGCGTCAGCTCGCGCCGTTCCACCAGCGCGCCCGAGCGCCAGCCGCGGCCGTTTTCCACCTGTTCATTGGCCAGAACGGTCATGTCGACCGGATCCCAGTTCACCACCGCATTCTTGCGATAGACCAGCCCCGCATCCAGCATGTCCAGAAAGAGCGCCTGCTGCTGGCCGTAATATTCAGGGTCACAGGTGGCGAATTCGCGGTCCCAGTCGATCGACAGGCCAAGCGGCTTCATCTGATCGCGCATGTCCGCGATATTGCCATAGGTCCAGTCCTTGGGATGGCCCCCGATGGCCATGGCGGCATTTTCGGCGGGCATGCCAAAGGCGTCCCAGCCCATCGGGTGCAGCACGTTGTGACCGGTGGCCAGCTTGTGGCGCGCGATCACGTCGCCCATGGTGTAGTTGCGCACATGGCCCATATGGATGCGCCCCGACGGATATGGGAACATCTCGAGCACATAGTATTTGGGTTTGTCGGCGCTGCGCGTGGCGCGGAAGATGCCGGCCTTGTCCCAGGCCTGTTGCCATTTGCTTTCGATCTCGAGGGCGGAATAACGCGACATCGTCTGTTCTGGGTCCTTACACGTGCAATGGGCCCGGTCGCTTGGCCGGGCCTTGGGTCAGGTGTTGTGATAAAAGGCTTTGCGCCGGGGCGCCAGCCTGCAATCCCGTGCGGGCCGCGCCGGTCAGAGTTTGTCGGCCGCGATGCGGATCTGGCGCGCCCGCGACAGAATCGCGTCTTCGACAGCGCGGGTGGTGGCGGCGTCCACGGGGCCGCTGCGGCTTTGCAGGGCCACGCGCAGTGACCGGGCATCGAGCGCGGGATCGGTGATATAGACGGTGGCGCGATACGCTTTGCCCCCACCCGGAGGGGTGCCATAGTCGGTCACGATCACGCCCGAGAACGGGTCAATCTCGCGGATCGGCAGGAAGGACAGCACATCAAGGCTGGCGCCCCAGATGTATTTGTTCACGTTGATCGTCTGATCCTGCGTGTTGGGTCCGAACACATCCCAGATTGTGCTTTCGGCGGCAACGTCGTCGGGGTTTCCGCCGATCACGTCTTCATTGAATGTCCCCTGACGCGCAGGGCCACAGCCCGCCACAAGAGCAGCAACAAGGCATCCGGCAAGGATCTGATTTCGGCGCATTCTTGGGGTGGCTCCGCTCAGAGGTCATAGGCAATTCCAGCTATCTCTACCCAAGCGGCCCTGCCGCAACAAGGTGATATTTCGTGCCGTTTGCTCGGTTGCATAATCATGTACGCGTGTACCGGGTCGGGGCGGGTGCGGGGTGCGCGACCCCACTGTGGCATCCTTGCACCAATTTTTGTGCCAAATTTGCGGGGCTTTGCAGCGCGCTTGAAAACACCCCCCCATCAGAGCGACATGAGGCTCATACCTGAGGCACCAGCTTGTGTGGCGACGTCTTGGGAGCCAGAATTCAAACCTGAGGGAAAACTATGAAAAAGATTCTCTGCGCAACGACTGCTCTGATCGCCACCGCAGGTGTCGCGTCGGCAGACATCGCAAACTTCAACCTGAGCGGCTATGGCCGTTTCGGCCTGCGTTACGACGAAGGTAACGACAAGAAAACCTTCCTGGAAAGCCGTCTGCGGATCAACATCGACGCGGCCACCGAAACCGATGGCGGCGTGCGCTTCTCGGCTCGTGTTCGTGCCCAGGCCGACGACGACGCAGACAACACCGCAGGCACCGCAGGCTTCAACGCTGCGCGTTTCTCGGCTGAGTACGAAGGTCTGCGCATCGACGTAGGCAACGCAGCTGGCGCCATCGACAACCTGCCCAACTACTACGGCTTCGAGCCCGGCCTGTCGAACTTCGTTGGCCAGTACTCGGGTGTTGACTTTGACTTCTCCGGCTACTCGTCGACCGGTGGCGAAAACCAAAACCTCTATGCCCGTTACGCGTTCAGCGACTTCGCAGTTGCTGGTTCGTACAACGACGCAAACGACAAAACCTGGGACCTGCACTTTGCCTATGAAGGCGACACCTACGGTGCAGCCATCGCCTATGGTGCCAACGACAGCGACGACGACATCATCGTTGCAACCGGTTCGGCCACCTTCGGCGCATTCACCGGCGTGCTGTTCCTGGGTACTGAGACCCTGGACCAAAACAAGGACGCAGAAGGCTTCTTCTACGGTGTGTCGGCTGGCTATGACATCACCGACGCAACCGAAATCAACTTCTCGTACGGCGACGGCAACGGCGACGACGACACCCAGCAGTACGGTGTTGGCGTTATCCACCAGCTGGGCGGCGGCGTGTCGATCCGCGGTGGTATCGGCGCAACCAAAGAAGGCGACGGCGACACCGACACTCTCGGCGACATCGGCGTTCGCTTCAACTTCTGATCCTGAGATCAGTTGTGAATTCGGGGCAGGCCATCAGGCCTGCCCTTTTTCTTTTGGGGTGGCGTGATATGAGGTTGCGACCGACCCCAAAGGAGACCCGACATGTCACTGGATGAGATCAAGGCGCGCATTGCGCAGGCCGAAACCAGGGCCGGACGCGCCCCCGGATCGGTGCAGCTGATCGCGGTGTCCAAGGTGCAGCCCGATGCGCGGGTTGCGGCGGTTCTGGATCAGGGTCATCGGTGTTTTGGTGAAAACCGTGTGCAGGAAGCGGCCGGAAAATGGCCGGGCTTTCGCGCGCGCTATGACGGGATCGACCTGCATCTGATCGGCCCTCTGCAAAGCAACAAGGCTCGTCAGGCGATGGAGCTGGCCGATGCCATCCACGCGCTGGACCGCCCGAAGCTGGCGACCGCGCTTGCCCGTCTGGCGCAGGAACTGGGCCGCTGCCCGGATCTGTTCATTCAGGTCAATACCGGGGAAGAGGCGCAGAAGGCCGGGATCTTGCCAGCCGATGCGGACGGGTTCATTGCAGAATGCCGTGGGCTGGATCTGCCGGTGCGCGGTCTGATGTGCATCCCGCCAGTGGATGAGGAACCCGCCTTGCATTTTGCGCTGTTGGCCAAGATCGCCGCGCGCAACGGTCTGAACGGGCTGTCCATGGGAATGAGCGGGGATTTTGAAAGTGCCATCGCGCTTGGGGCGACGCATGTGCGCGTGGGCTCGGCCATTTTTGGCGCGCGGGTTGCTGCGGGGACAGAGGGTGCGGCGGGCTGAAGCCCGCCCTACGATACAATCAGCCGGGTGCCCGGGCGCAGCCGTTGCACGATCCATCGCAGGTGGTCGCGGCGAAAGGCGATGCAGCCTTCGGTGGGGTAACCGGGGCGCCTCCACTGATGCAGAAAGATGGCCGAGCCCC
>JAOXSC010000173.1 GCA_025800215.1 Marinibacterium sp. | reverse complement strand
AAAGAAAAAGGCTCGATGCAAGACGCACCAAGCCCATCGTTTTTGGCTGGGGTGGTAGGATTCGAACCTACGGTACACGGTACCAAAAACCGCTGCCTTACCGCTTGGCTACACCCCAACAGTGGGGGGCTAATTACGGCTTGTGCGCGGGGGGCGCAAGAGCGATTTTGAAAAAAATGCACATGCGGTGTCCGATCGGATTTTGCCGCCCTGCGGGCTCGGGGTGAACCGGGGGCGAACGGGGGCTGAACGTGGGCTGAACGGGGGCTGAACTGGGGCCGAAGGTGCCGCTAGCCTGGGGCAAACGGTGTCATCTGACCCGAGATCTGCGCCCCGTCAAAGACATGCAGGGCCGCAAATTGCTGCAGAACCGCTTCGCTCTGGGTGGGGCGAAAGACGATGTGGTCGGGCGCGGGCGCGCCATTGGGCAGGCAGATCCCGTGCTGGTTCGACGAGGGGCTGAAAAACGGGCTGGCCGACAGGCCCTGCGGGTGGATTGGCTGCGCCATCCATTTGCCGCCATAGGCAAAGGCGATCCGGTTGCGGATGATCCCCGCTCTGCGCAGCAGGCGCGACAGGCCCGGATGCCCCGGCAGGCCGTGGCGGCAGGTCTTGATCACCGGCGTCACGATGAACAGCGCGGGCTGGATGGCGGCGTTCTGCGGCTGATCGAAATCCGACGGTTTCACGAGCAGCGATCCCAGCGTCAGGTCATTGGCCGGCCCATCTGCGGGCAGGTCTAGAATCGTGCTGCTGCCCCCGGTATTGAGGATCTGGCGCTGCGTGCGGGGCAGGACGTCCACAAAGCCCGCCAGCCGCGCCATCGCCCTGCGCAGCGCCGGCGCGCCGCGCCCCAAAAGGCGGGGCAGGGCATGGACATGCGCCTCATACCCCATGAGCCCGCGTACCGTCAGAGGCCCGACCGCGCCCAGGGCGCTGGCCAGGTCCTGCGGCGTTTCAAAGCCGCCCCGGCCCAGCCCGATATTCACCTCAAAGGCGATGCTGAGGGGGGCGCTGGTGTCATCGGCAAGGCGGCGATAGGCGGCCAGGGTTTCGGCGCTGTCGATCAGCCAGGTGATGCGTTGGGCCAGCGGCGCGTCGCCCAGCATCTGCGCTGCGGCCCGGACCGGCATGGGTTTGCCCATCAGGGCCTGCGCCTTGGGGAAACGCGCCAGCACCTGCGCGGTCAGCGGCAGGTGAAAGGACATCACCTGATCGCAGGCCAGAGCCTCGAAGCCAAGGGCCAGAAGGTCGGGCGCCGGCAGTGATTTGTCGGCCAGCCGCAGGGTGGCGTCGCGGGGCAGCGTACGGGCCAGCAGATCAAGATTGGCGCGCAGCCTTGCGGCATCCAGCACCAGCACTGGCCGGTGCAGCCCTGCATCGGACACCGCCCTGATCAGCCTTTCGGCATATCCGGTCATAGACCCAGCAGCCGCGCGATATAGGGGGTCACAAAGCGGTTGTCGGGGTCCAGCATGCGCCGGGCTTCGATGGCCATGTCCCATTCGGGATAAAGCGCACGCAGCGCGGGCGCGGTCAGGCTGTGCATTTTGCCCCAATGCGGCCGCCCCTGATATTTGTGGAACACGGTTTCCACGGCCCGCAGCAGCGGTTCAAAGGGCTGGCCGGCCTCGTGATGGACGGCGATGGACAGGCTGTCGCGCCCGAAAAACGGGCTGAGCGACAGGTCGTCGGCGCCGACGGTGCGCACCTCCATCGGGAAATAGACCTCGGGAAAGGATCGTTCGACCAGCGCTATGACCTCGCGCAGGGCCTGCGGGCCGTGTTCCAGCGGCAGGTGGTATTCGGTTTCGTTGAACCGGATGCCGTCGCGATCGGTGGGAAAGGCGCGGTGCCAGTCTTCGATGAAATGTTCGTCGGTATGGCCCCTGATCGCGCGACCCAGGGCAAAGCGGCGCAGGGCCGGGCTCCAGCCCAGCAGGCGACCGGCCAGGCGCAGTTGTGCCAGCCCGTCCTGATCGCGGTCTTCGGGGCGCGGGACAAGCGGGGCCTGGCTGGTTTCGCTTTCCATGACCAGCGCCTGACCCGATCCGGTGATATAGTAGAATTCCACGTTGCGGCAGGCGCCCATGCGCGCGTCGAACTCATCCAGCATGTCGTTCAGCGCGATGGCATAGCGACGCCGGTTCAGCCGGTAGGGGGCAACGGTGTTGACGACCCCTTCGGTGACGATGCCGCCGGTGCCGATGCCCACGGCCATGGCGCGGAAAAGATCACCGTCACGGTCGCGCGACAGCACATGCCGTTCGCCGCGCGCGTCCATCAGCGTCAGTTCCGACAGCATCGCCGAATAGCAGCCAAAGCCCAGCCCGGTGCCATGGGTGGCGGTGGCCAGCGCTCCGGCCAGCGTCTGATCATTGATGTCGCCCATGTTGGAAAAGGCCTGCCCAAGCCCATCCAGCGCGCGCGAGATCGCCCCAAGCTGCCCGCCCGCGCCGATGCGTGCCTGCATCGGGCCTGCTGCCTCGACCCGATCAAACCCGTCCAACGACAGTTGCAGGCCCTGATCCACCGCTGCAATCGGGGTAAAGGAATGGCCCGATCCCACCATGCGGACGGTGCCGGTCTGGCGGGTCAGCACGGTGCTCAGCTCATCTTCGGTGGTGACCGCGTGTTGCGCTGCGGGCCGCGCCACCGCGCTGCCCGACCAGTTCGACCATTGTTTCATCTTTTCCCCCTGTGCCCTGTCTCTTGGCGGAAAAGCTAGAGCCGGGCAGGCGCAAAAGATACCGTGCATCTGCATCACGCAGGGTCAGGCACAGGATCAGGTCGGGGGCGCGATCAGTTGCGAATCTCGTCCGGCGCGACGCCCCACAGGACCGTCTTGGGCGCCCAGCCCCGGTAGCCGCCCGCGCTGATGCGGCACCAGGCATCCGAACAGCGCCCCAGCCGCGCAATCACGCCGGTTTCGAACCGCGCCACGGCGGGGGCGGCCGCTTCGGGGCGGGCGCGCACCACCAGGTCTTCGGTTTCGATGATCACCGTGCGCACGCCCGAAAGCAGCGCATAGTGCATCCAGCCGCCCGCGCCTTCGCGGTCTTCCACGCGCCGCCAGTGGCCATGCTCGGCGGTGATGCGCAGCGGCATGTCGCGGCGGGTAAAGATCCAGTCGATGCGATGGCTGCGCGACGGGCCGCGCCGCACATTGCCTTCCTTGGCCTTCAGCGACACAAAGCGGGGCAGGGGCAGGTTGGTTTCGGGGCCCACCGACAGACGGTCGACCGGCTGGGCCAGCCCAAGCGATCCCGACAGCATCACCGCACCCGCCGCCAGGGCGAGCCCGCGAAGCGCCCGTTTCATCAGGTCGGGGGATCGTGCCGGATGTGTCACCGCTCTGCCTCGTCTGCGACCCTTTTGCGGGTCTGGCCAATTTGCTGTTCAGGTGCTTGTGCCGCGCCCGTTCTCAGGCCACGATGGCACAGCAGGAATAGGACGAAAATGGTGGAGACAAGGGCGTGACAAGAGATCGGCTGAGTGTTGTCGTTACGCGACGGTTGCCCGCGGCGGTTGAGACCCGCCTGAGCGAGCTGTTCGACACGGTATTGCGCGATGATGATACCCCGATGACCCGCGACGAGCTGGCCGCAGCCATGCGCAGTGCGGATGTGCTGGTGCCCACGATCACCGACCAGATTGATGGTGCGCTGATCGGGCAGGCCGGGCCCAAGCTGAAAATGATCGCCAATTATGGCGCGGGCGTGGATCACATCGACGTCGCCACCGCCCGCCAGCGCGGCATCATGATCAGCAACACGCCGGGTGTTCTGTCCGATGACACCGCCGACATGGCCATGGCGCTGATCCTTGCGGTGACGCGCCGCCTGCCCGAAGGGTTGGCGGTGATGCAGCAGGGCGACTGGCATGGCTGGGCTCCGACATCGCTGCTGGGGGGGCGCATCGGCGGGCGGCGTCTGGGCATTCTTGGCATGGGCCGGGTCGGTCAGGCGGTGGCGCGGCGCGCCGCGGCCTTTGGCATGCAGATCCATTATCACAACCGTCGCCGTCTTCATCCCGAGATCGAAGAAACCTACGACGCCACCTATTGGGAAAGCCTCGACCAGATGGTGTCGCGCATGGACGTGATCAGCATCAACTGCCCATCCACCCCGTCGACCTTTCATCTGATGAATGCCCGGCGGCTCAAGCTGATGAAGCCGGACGCGGTGATCGTGAACACCTCGCGCGGCGAGGTGATCGACGAAAACGCCCTGACGCGGATGATCCGTGCGGGCGACATCGCCGGTGCCGGGCTGGATGTCTATGAACACGGGACCGAAGTGAACCCCCGCCTGCGCGAGCTGCCCAATGTGGTGCTGCTGCCGCATATGGGATCGGCCACCGCCGAAGGCCGGGCCGAGATGGGCGAAAAGGTCATCATCAACATCAAGACATTCGAAGACGGGCACCGCCCGCCGGATCAGGTTGTGCCATCCATGGCGTGATCGCGATCTGCGCCTGGGGACGACAGCGCGGCGCCCGGGCTGACAGCGTTTGATAGGGAGGATCGGACATGAAGCATTTCATTTGGGCTCTGGGGGCGGTGGCCTGTGCCAGCGCGTCTCTGGCGCAAGAGGCCGCCGATGCGGTGGCCCCCGAGGCCGCCGTGGGCGCGGCCATCGCCGCCAAAGAGGCCGGCGCCCCGGTCGAGGCCGCCAACTGGATGGTGGCAGCTGCGAATCCCCTGGCTGTCGAAGCAGGGGCCGAGGTGCTGCGCGCGGGCGGCAGTGCCGCCGATGCGATGGTGGCGGTGCAGGTGGTTCTGGGGCTGGTCGAGCCGCAGTCCTCGGGTCTGGGTGGGGGCGCGTTCCTGGTCTGGTATGATGCCGCCAGCGGTGCGCTGACAACGCTGGACGCGCGCGAAACCGCACCGCTTGATGCGACGCCAACGCTGTTTCAGACCGCCGACGGCGAGCGGATGAAATTCTATGACGCCGTTGTGGGCGGGCGTTCGGTGGGCACGCCCGGCACGCCTGCATTGCTGGAAGAGGCGCATCGCCGCTGGGGGCAGCGCCCCTGGGCCACGCTGTTCGACACCGGCATTGATCTGGCCGAAAACGGCTTTGAGGTCTCGCCCCGGCTGGCCGGTCTGGTGGCCGGCGATGCCGAGCGCCTGTCGCGCTTTTCGGTGACGGCCGACTATTTCCTGCCCGGCGGCACCCCGATTGCCGTAGGCGACACGCTGGTCAATGCCGATTACGGCCAGACCCTGCGGGCGCTGCAGGCCAGGGGGGCGGATGCGTTCTATACCGGGCCGATTGCGGCGGGCATCGTGCAGACCGTGCAGGGGGCCGACGGCAATCCCGGCGTGCTGTCGCTGACGGATCTGGCGCTCTATGAGGTCAAGGAACGCCCTGCCGTCTGCGCCGAATACCGCGATCACGACATCTGCGGTATGGGCCCGCCATCGTCGGGGGCGCTGACCGTCGGACAGATCCTGGGGCTGCTGGAAGGGTATGACCTGGCGGGGCTTGGCCCCGACAGCGCGGAAACCTGGCGGCTGATCGGCGATGCGTCGCGCCTGGCTTTTGCCGATCGCGGGCGTTATATGGCCGACAGCGACTATGTGCCCATGCCCACGGCGGGGCTGGTGGATCCGGCCTATCTGGCCGAACGCGCCAAGCTGCTGGCAGGGGACAAGGCCCTGGCCGAGGTTGCACCGGGCCAGCCTGAATTCGACCATGCGCTGAACTATGCCGATGACGTGTCGATCGAATTCCCGTCGACGTCGCATATTTCGATCGTGGATGCGGCGGGCAATGTGCTGTCGATGACCACGACGATCGAAAACGGCTTTGGATCGCGGCTGATGTCGGGCGGGTTCCTGCTCAACAATGAGCTGACCGATTTTTCGTTCCGCACGCATCGTGACGGGGTGCCTATCGCCAACCGGCTTGAGCCGGGCAAACGGCCGCGGTCGTCCATGTCGCCGACCATCGTGATGAAGGATGGCGCCCCGGTTCTGGCCATCGGGTCGCCCGGCGGCAGCCGGATCATCGGCTATGTGGCGCAGGCGATCATTGCCTGGGCCGACTGGGGCATGGACGTGCAGGCCGCCGTCAGCATGCCCCATGCGGTGAACCGGTTCGGCACCTTCGATGTCGAAGCGGGCACCACGGCCGAAGGGCTGAAGCCGGATCTTGAGGCGCTTGGCTATGAGGTCAATGTGCGGGATCTGACATCGGGCCTGCATGCGATCGAGATCGGTGACGGCCTGAAAGGTGGCGCCGATCCGCGCCGCGAAGGAATTGCCGTCGGCGGCTGATCTGCCTGGCAATCCGGTGTGCGGTCCGGCCCTGATCGGGCCGGATTTGCCACCAGCCACGCCTGCGGCGTGACACCATGATTGCGCCCGCGTTGCGGGCGCGACGCCTCCGGCGGAGGTATTTTCAGCCACAAAGAAGGGCCATCAGCGCCCCGATTGGTCGGTTTTCTGCGGTGATAGGTCGGATGGATTTTGCGCGCGACGCGGGCTTTGGCCATAAGGACGTGACAGAACCATTCGTGCCAGGGAGCCCGTCCATGAAAACCCATGTCAAAGCGCTTGTTGTCGGCGGCGGCGCCGTCGGGACATCCATTGCCTACCATCTTGCCCGTGCGGGATGGGAAGATGTCATGCTGCTTGAGCGTGATGAGCTGACCTCGGGCTCGACCTGGCATGCGGCCGGTCTGCTGCCGCTGTTCAACATGTCCTATGCGACCACCCATATCCACGACTATTCGGTCAAGTTCTACAAGACGCTGGAAGAAGAAACCGGGCTGAATGCCGGGTTTGCCGTGGTGGGCAACCTGCGCATGGCGCAGACGCAGGAGCGGATGGACGAATACATGCTCTATGCGTCGACCGCGGATACGGTTGGCATCAAGTACGAGTTCCTGAGCCCCGACGAGATCAAGGCGCGCTGGCCGCTGATCCGGACCGAGGACCTCAAAGGGGCGCTCTATCACACCGAGGACGGCTATATTAACCCTGCCGATGTGACCATGGCGATGGCCAAGGGCGCGCGTCAGCGCGGCGTCGAGATCGTGCGCAAGATGCAGGCCGACGAATATCACTGGACCGGCACCCATTGGGAAGTGACCTGCACCAAGATGGTGGAAAAGGGCGGCAACCTGGTGGAAAGCGACGAGAAGGTCGTGATCACCGCCGAGCATGTGGTCACCGCATCGGGTAACCACGCGCAGCGCACCGCGCAGAAGCTGGGCATCAAGATCCCCGCCATCCCCGTCGAGCACCAGTTCATCGTGACCGAGGCCGACCCGGCGCTGCAGGCGTTCCGCGCCGAAGGCCATGCCGAGCACCCGGTGATCCGGGATGCCGATGCGCAGAGCTATGTGCGCGAAGAGCGCGGCGGCTGGATCCTTGGGGTCTATGAAAAGGACGCGCCGGCCTGCTTTGAATACGGCGTGCCCGACAGCTTCCGTGCCGATCTGTTCCCGCTCGCGCTCGAGCGGATCGAAGAGCAGTACATGGCGATGATCCACCGCATGCCCTCGTCCGAGGATTGCGGGCTCAAGGACGATTTCAACGGCCCGATCTGCTATACCCCCGATGGCAACCCGCTGGTGGGTCCGGCGCCGGGTCTGCGCAACATGTGGCTGGCCGAAGGGTTTTCGTTTGGCATCACCGCAGCGGGCGGCACCGGGTATTACCTGGCCCAGATGATGGTCGATGGCGAAGCCGAGATTGACATGGCCTCGCTGGACCCCAAGCGGTATTCGTCGAACTGGATGACAACCGAGTTTGCCGCGCGTAAAAACGAAGAATGCTATGAGCACGTCTACATCCTGCACCAC
>JAOXSC010000172.1 GCA_025800215.1 Marinibacterium sp. | reverse complement strand
CGATCACATCAAGGCGCGGCTGGCCAAGGGGCCGGTGGTGGTGGCCAGCTATTCCAAAGGCGCGCGCGAACGGCTGTCGGGGCTCATCGAAGACGAAGGGCTGGCCGAAACGATTGAAATCCGCAATGCGGCAGGCGTGGGCAAGCGCGGGCTGCATCTGGCGGTCTGGGCGCTGGAACACGGGTTCGAAGCGCCTGATCTGACGGTGATTTCCGAACAGGACGTGCTGGGCGACCGGCTCATTCGGGCGCCGCGCAAGAGGCGCAAGGCGGAAAATTTCCTGACCGAAACCCAGTCGCTCAGCCCTGGCGATCTGGTGGTGCATGTGGATCACGGCATCGGCCGGTATATGGGGCTCGAGGTGATCACCGCCGCCGGGGCGGCGCATGAATGCATCAGCCTGGAATATGCCGAAGCCGCCAAGCTTTACCTGCCGGTGGAAAATATCGAACTGCTGTCGAAATACGGCCATGACGAAGGTCTGCTGGATCGGCTGGGCGGCGGGGCGTGGCAGGCCAAGAAGGCCAAGCTCAAGGAACGCATCCGCGAGATGGCCGACCGGCTGATCCGCGTGGCCGCCGAACGGGCCCTGCGCAAGGGCGCGGTGCTGGATCCGCCGCCCCATGCCTGGGAAGAATTTTCCGCCCGCTTTCCCTATCAGGAAACCGATGACCAGCTGCGCGCGATTGGCGATGTGGTGGGGGATCTGACCAGTGGCACGCCGATGGACCGGCTGGTCTGTGGCGATGTGGGCTTTGGCAAGACCGAGGTCGCGATGCGCGCGGCCTTTATCGCGGCCATGTCGGGGGTTCAGGTGGCGGTGATCGCGCCGACCACGCTGCTGGCGCGCCAGCACGCTGCCAGCTTTGCCGAGCGGTTCCGGGGCTTCCCGCTCGAGGTGCGCCAGCTCAGCCGGTTTGTCAGCGCCAAAGACGCCCAGCAGACCCGCGACGGTCTGGCGCGCGGTACCGTGGACATCGTCGTGGGCACCCATGCGCTGTTGGCCAAAGGGGTGCGGTTTCAGAACCTGGGCCTGTTGATCATCGACGAAGAACAGCATTTCGGCGTGTCGCACAAGGAACGGCTCAAGCAGCTGCGATCGGACATTCATGTGCTCACGCTGACGGCAACGCCGATCCCGCGCACGCTGCAGCTGTCGCTGTCGGGGGTGCGGGATCTGTCGATCATCGGCACGCCGCCGGTGGACCGGCTGGCGATCCGCACCTATGTCAGCGAATTCGACGCCGTCACCATCCGCGAAGCGCTGTTGCGTGAACATTATCGCGGCGGGCAGAGCTTTTACGTGGTGCCGCGCATCTCGGACCTGCCCGAGATCGAAACCTTCCTTAGCGAGCAGCTGCCGGAACTGAGCTATGTCGTGGCCCATGGCCAGATGGCGGCGGGCGATCTCGATGACCGGATGAACGCGTTCTATGACGGCAAATATGACGTGCTGCTGGCCACGACCATCGTGGAAAGCGGGCTTGATATTCCCACGGCCAACACGATGGTGGTGCACCGGGCGGATATGTTCGGGCTGGCGCAGCTCTATCAGATCCGGGGCCGGGTGGGGCGGTCGAAAACCCGCGCCTATGCCTATCTGACCACCAAACCGCGCGCCAAGCTGACCCCGGCGGCGGAAAAGCGGCTGCGGGTTCTGGGGTCGCTCGACACGCTGGGGGCGGGGTTCACGCTGGCCAGCCAGGATCTCGACATTCGCGGGGCGGGCAATCTGCTGGGCGAAGAACAGTCCGGGCAGATGCGCGATGTGGGCTATGAACTCTACCAGTCCATGCTGGAAGAGGCGATCGCCAAGATCCGCGCGGGCGAGCTTGAGGGCCTGTCCGACGCTGACGATCAGTGGGCACCGCAGATCAATCTGGGCGTGCCGGTGCTGATCCCCGATGATTACGTGCCCGATCTTGATGTACGGCTGGGGCTTTACCGGCGGCTGAGCTCGCTCAGCACCAAGGTCGAGCTCGAAGGCTTTGCCGCCGAGCTGATCGACCGCTTTGGAAAATTGCCGCGCGAGGTCAACACCTTGCTGCTGATCGTGCGGATCAAGGCGATGTGCAAAAAGGCAGGTATTGCCAAGCTTGATGGCGGGCCCAAAGGGGCAACGATCCAGTTTCACAACGACAAATTCGCCTCGCCCCAGGGGCTGGTGGCCTTCATCCAGGATCAGAAAGGTCTGGCCAAGGTCAAGGACAACAAGATCGTCGTGCGGCGCGACTGGAAAAGCGAAGCCGACAAGATCAAGGGCGCCTTTGCCATCGCGCGCGATCTTGCCGAGAAGGTCGTGGCCGAAAAGAAAAAAGCCAAGGCGCAGGCAAAATCCTGATCGGACGGCGGATACCGGCGTAGGGCGGGCTTCAGCCCGCCACCCGGTTTGCCCTCATCCGCCGCCGCATCCGCCATCGGCCTGCATCGCCGCCTGCGCACAGAAGCATGACGCCGCCACCGCGCGGTCGGCGCGGGCCAAAGCCAGATCCATGCGCTGCTTGATCTGCACGATCTCGACGCGTTCATCACGCGCCTTCAGGCAATCGTAAAGGCCGCGCAGCGACCACACGTTGTCAGGATGGATCGACGCTCGCGACAGGGTGCCGGCCAGCCCCAGATCCTCGCGATAGACCGCTTCGGCCTCGGCCACATGGCCCTGTTCGAACAGCAGCGCCCCAAGCGCGTGGCGCGCAGGCTGCATCCATCCCCAGGGCTCGTCATAGGGCAGCGCGTCGTCGCAGGCCACGGCGGCGCGCAGGTGGTGATAGGCGGCGTCATAGTCGCCGATGCGATACAGGATCTCGCCCCGCAGCATTTCCGACGCGATCTCAAGCAGATCCACCACCCGGTTGTTGTGCAGCAGCCGCGTTTCGGGAACCCTGGCGCGCGCCGCCTGAAACGCCGCCTCGGCAGCTTCGGCCTGCGCGACCTCGCCCAGGGCGGCATGGCCAAGCGCGCGCGCATACAGCACCGTGGCATTGAGCGTGGCAAACAGCTCGGGCTCGTCCGGCAGCGGCAGCGCGATGCAGTCGCGCCAGCGGCCAAAGCGGATCAGCACATGCGGCTCCATCGCCAGATAGCTTTCGAAGTAATCCGCCATGGGCGGGCTTTCGATGCGCAGCATGTCGGTCGGCGTGGTTTCGGCCATCCCGCGCACCGCCGCCATGGCCGGTTCGAACTGGCCCAGAAACAGCGCCCCGTAGATGACAAAGTGGTAATTGTGCTGCCGATACCCGGTATAGATATTGCCCGCACCGTTTTCGCGGTAGTAGATCAGATCGGCCTCGACCGCCTTCTGGTTCCATTTGACCACATTGTGGTAGTGCCCGCAAAGCATGTCGATATGGGTCGGCATATGCACCAGATGGCCTGCATCCGGCACCAGGTCGCGCAGCACATCGGACGCCAGCAGCGCTTTTTCCGGCGTGGGCGACATCTCCATGAGGTGAATGTAAAGATGCAACAGGCCGGGATGGCGCATCGCTAGCGGATCCTCTGCAAAGGCCTGTTCCAGCGTGTCCTGCGCTTCGGTCGTGGCGGCGCCGGGGGCGGGTTGGCCGCTTGGCAGGTCCCACATCTTCCACGGGCTGAGGTTCAGCAGTGCTTCGACATAAATCGTGCGCAGATCGCGGTGATCGGGGTGGCGGGCAAAGCCCGCGCGCATGGCATCGGCAAAGGCATGGTCCCAGGGCGACTGATCCGCAATCGGATCGCGCTGCGGATAACGCGCGGCCAGCGCGTTGACCAGCACCTCTTCGACCGGGCTCAGCCCGTCTGCGGCGGCCAGCGCATCCTGGGTCGCGTCATAGGCCTGCGCCAGCGCCTTGGCCCGGCCGCGCGCATCGTAAAGATCCCAGGGCATGTTGTAATTGGGGCCACTGGCATAGGCGATGCCCCAATGGGCCATGGCACAGCCCGGATCATGCGTCAGCGCGCGGCGGAAACATTCGATCGCCTCGCCATGGTTATAGCCATAGGTCCAGATCAGCCCGCGATCGAACCACAGCTGCGCGTCGGGCGATCGGGTGGTGATCGGGCAATGATGATCACCCAGGTCATAGGGGTAGGACATGGCACCTCCGGCAGTTTGCGCCCGAGCCTAGCCCGATCAGATGGCGCGGGCCAGATCCCGTTCGACCCGCCCCATATGCAGCATCAGCGCGCAGGCCGCGCTGCACAGCAGCAGCACCATCACCGCCAGCGGCAGGATCGACCCGTCAAACAGCAGCGCCACCGGTGACGCCAGCGCCGACGCGCACACCGTGGCAATCGCCCCGATGACCGATGCGGCCATGCCCGCGATATGGCCCATCGGCTCCATCGCGATGGCATTGAGATTGCCCAGCGTCATGCCGGCCATGAAGAACAATGTGGTCTGCCAGATCACAAACAGCCCGAACAGAACCGGACCCGGCGTCGTTGTCAGGCTGATCGCAAGCATGATCCCGGAAAAGCCGATCTGCGCGCCCAGGGCCCAGGTCACCAGTCGTCGCATGCCGACCCGGCCCACCAGCCGCGCGTTGATCACGCTGGCCGATGCCGACACCGCTGCCACCCCGCCGAACCAGTAGGGGAAACTGTCGCCATGGCCAAAGGTGATGTCATAGATGGGCTGGACGACCACCAGCGTGGAAAACAGCACCCCCATGCTCAGGGCCTGCACCGCAATCGACAGGCGCACCGTGGGATGACGCAGCATCTGGCCAAGCGCATCCATCATCAGCGGCAGGCGAAAGGCGCGGCGGTGTTCGGGCGCCAGCGATTCCGGCAGCCGCAGCGCCATCCAGCACGCACAGACCAGCGCAAACAGCATGAAGGCCACAAAGATCGCGCGCCACCCCGCCAGCACGATGATCCCCGACCCAAGCATCGGCGCCAATGCGGGCACGATGGTGAAGATCATCATCGCCAGCGAAACCATCCGCGCCATGTCACGCCCGGCGTAAAGGTCGCGGATGATCGCCATCGCCACCACGCGCGGCGCCGCGACGCCCACGCCCTGGATCAGCCGCCCCAGCAGCACCAGTTCCAGCGTGTCGCCCGTCAGCGCCGTCAACGCCCCGACCGCATAGATCCCAAGACCCGCATAGATCACCGGTTTGCGCCCGAGCGCATCCGATAGCGGGCCGGTGAAAAAGGTCGACACGCCCATGCCCAGCAGAAAGCTGGTGATCATCAGACCGGCGCGGTTGGGGGCATCGGGGCTCAGCTCGGCGCCGATCTCGGGCAGGGCTGGCAGCATCGCGTCGATGGAAAAGGCAATGGCGGCAAACATCATCGCGATCAGTGCGATGAATTCGCCGCGGGACATCTTGTGTGACATGGGGGCTCCGATACTGACCAGTTTGCGCTATCACAGCGCAGGGGCGGGGGCCAGAGCCGCTCAGGATTTGTCGGTCTTGCGCGATGAGGACCGACCGGCGCCGGTCAGCTTTTCCCATTCTTCGCGGGTTTCATCCTCCATATCCGCGCTGAGATCGCGCAGCAGCTTCTCAAGCCGCTGTTCGCGGTGCAGCAACGTGAAGGCGCTGAAACGCTGGATGGCGAGCGCGAAGACCCCGATGCCGATCAGGATGAACACGGTGGCGCCGATCTTGCCCAGATCGGTCTGCGGCACCAGCGATCCGTAGCCCACTGTCGAAATGGTGACCATGGTAAAGAAATACGCATCCAGCCAGCGCCAGCCTTCGACCAGGTGAAAGAACACCGTGCCCGCCGCCACAACGACCAGCAGCGCCAGCGCAAGGCGCAGGGCGCCAATGGGTTTCATGCCTCGGCCTGAGCCAGTTGCGCCTGCAATTCGCCGATCACCTGAACCCAGAGCTCGGGCGGCTGCGCGCCGGGCACCGCATGTTTGCCTGCCACGATGAAGGTGGGCACGGATGTGATGCCCATCTTGCGGCTATGGGCGTCGCGGTCGCGGATGGCGTCGCGATCGGCCGAACTGTCCAGCAGCTTGCGGATGACGGATGCGTCCAGCCCGATGCCGTCGGCAATATCGGCCAGCACCTCGTGATCGCCAATGTCACGCGCCTGCACGAAATAGGCGTCAAACAGAGCGTCCACAGCCGCCGTCTGGGCGCCTTCGATCCCGGCCCAGTGGATCAGGCGGTGGGCGTCCAGCGTGTTGGGGGTGCGGGCCATCTGTTCGAAATTGATCGACAGCCCTGCGGCCTGCGCATGCTCCACCACCGGCGCATAGGCGCGCACCGCGCCGTCCTTGCCGCCGAACTTGCCTTCCAGATAGGCGCGCCGGTCCATGCCTTCGGGCGGCATGTCGGGGTTGAGCTGGAACGGGTGCCATTCGATGACAAACGGGTGGTCGGGCACCTGTGCCAGGGCCTTGTCCAGATGTGTCTTGCCGATATAGCACCACGGGCAGATCGGGTCGGACAGGATGTCGAGCTTGATGGTTTCGGTCATTCTGGCTCCGGTCGGTAGAGGGGGCGCAAGGCGGCCCGCAAGAGCTTGCCATTGGCACTGGTGGGAAGGTCGGTCAAGCGCTGATAGAGGCGCGGTTGCTTGTAGCGTGCCAGATGGCGCGCGGCAAAGGCCCCAAGCGCATCGGTGTCAATCGGCTGATCGGCGGTATAGAATCCCGCGATCACGCGCACATCGGGTTTGATTTCCACATCCGTGACGCCGATGCCGGACAGGCCCGGAAACGGGGCCAGGGCGGCTTCGACTTCGATCGGGGACACGCGGTAGCCGCCTGCGTTCATCATGTCGTCATTGCGCCCCAGATAGCGGATCTGGTGATCGGGCGTCATCTCGCCCAGATCGCCGGTCAGGAACCAATTGCCCCGGAACCGTGCGGCACTGTCGCTTTCGGCATTCACATAGCCCAGCATCAGCCCCGGATCGGACCGGTGGATCGCAATGATGCCGGGCTGGTTCAGCTCCACCGGGTGGCCCGCGTCATCGACAATTGCCACCCGGCGTCCGGGCTGCGGGCGGCCAAGCGCGTCGGGCGCGACCGGGGAGGCCGGGCTGCCGGAAATGAAGGTTGAACATTCCGACATGCCATAGGCTTCGTAGATCGGCGTGCCGGTGGCGTTGGCCCAGCTTTGGGCGGTGGTGGGGGGCAGCTTTTCACCGGCGGCCAGCCCGTGGCGCAGGTGGGGCAGATCGGGCAGGGGCCCCGCGCCGAGCATCTTGCGAAACACCCCCGGCGCGGCGGCAAACAGCGTGGCGTGATGCCGGGCCAGAAGATCGGGCAGGGCGTCGGGCGCGGTGCCGGGTTCGGCGATCAGAGCGGTGGCGCCGACGCTCCAGGGATCCATCAATCCGGTGCCCAGCGTGAAGGTCCAGTTGAAGGCGCCTGCATGCAGCAGCCGGTCATCGGGGCGCAGATCATACCAGTTGCGGATCATCATCTGGCGGGCCCAGATCGCACGATGGGCATGGGACACCGCGCGCGGCTGGCCCGAGGTGCCCGAGGTATAGACGATATAGGCCTGCCGGTCGGGATCGCCCATGTCATAAGGGCAGGCGGGCAGATCCTGAAACCCGCGCAGCGTCTCAAGGTCGATGATGCGCGGATGGTCGGGCGTGGCCACGCCCGGCGCGCTCAGCACCGCAGCCGGGGCAAGATCGGCATAGATGCGCGCGACTTCGGGTTCGGTCAGCTGGGTCGAAGTCGGCACCGGCACGATCCCGGCGGCGATCGCACCCAGATAGGCAATGGGGAAATCACGGGTGTTGCCCAGGCGCAGGATGACGATGTCCCCCGCGCGCAGACCCGCGCGCAGCAGCCCCGTTCCGGTGCCGCGCACCGCCTGTTCCAGCGCGCCATAGCGCAGCAGGTGATCACCCGCCGCGCCCATTTCGATCAGCGCCACATGGTCGGCACGCGCAGCGGCGCGGCCGAGCACATGGGCGGCCATGTTGAACGGGCGGGGGCAGGGCGCGGGCGGCCCCTGATCAAAAAGCGACGTCATGCCCGATCGCTAGCGGTTGCGCGCAGCCGTTGCAAGTGACGCGCGTGCCCCGTACAAGATGCCATGACCGCACGTGATCCCAAATCCCTGATCCGCATTGCCCGTGCCACCGGCGAAGATGACGAGGCCGAGCCACTCGACCTTGGCATGCGGGTGCGCGAATTGCGCAAGGCGCGCGACTGGACGCTGGAACAGGCGGCCAATCAGGCGGGGCTGGCGCGCTCGACCCTCAGCAAGATCGAAAACGGCCAGATGTCTCCGACCTATGAGGCGCTCAAGAAGCTGGCGGTGGGGTTGCAGATCTCGGTGCCGCAGCTGTTCACGCCGCCCCAGAAGGATCAGATCAACGGGCGCATGGTGGTCACCAAGACCGGCGAAGGGGCCCAGACCCCGACCGCGACCTATGAACATGAATTGCTGGCCGAAGGGCTGACCAAAAAGCGCATGCTGCCCTATCGCGCCCGTGTGCGCGCGCGGGACATGGCCGAATTCGACGGCTGGGTGCGCCATGACGGCGAAGAGTTCCTTTATGTGCTAACCGGGGTGGTGCAGCTTTATACGGAATTCTACGAGCCGGTGGAAATGCGCCGGGGCGACAGCGCCTATTACGATGCCACGATGGGGCACAATGTGATTTCGATCAGCCCAGAGGATGCGATGATCCTCTGGGTGACGTCTCTGCCCTGATCTGCCTCAGCGGCAGGTCGGGGCCTTACCAGTCGTCTTCGCTGCGAAACAGCGGGCGCAGGATCAGATGGGCGACAAAGACGCCGATGATCTGCATCACGATGAACATCGCCACATGGCCCGGATAGATCCCGGCAAAGGTGTCCGACAGCGCGCGCGCGATGGTGACGGCGGGATTGGCAAAGCTGGTGGACGACGTGTACCAATAGGCCCCGGTGATATAGAGCGCGACCAGGGTCGGCACCGCATCGGGCCGCGATGCGATGCCGCCGAAGATCACGAAGAGCAGCCCGAACATGGCGATGATCTCAGAGCTCCACTGCGCGATGCCGGTGCGGTGCAGCGTGGATGACGTCTGCATGATCGGCAGGTCGAACATCAGATGCGCCAGCCAGACGCCCAGGATCGCGCCTGCGATCTGCACCAGCACATAGGCGATGCCGCGCAGCGGGCCGATCTCACCGCGCAGGTAGAAGGCCAGTGTCACGGCGGGGTTGAAATGCGCCCCTGAAATGGGGCCCAGCGTGGTGATGATCGCGTAAAGGATGCAGCCCGTGGCGATGGCATTGGCCAGCAGCGCCAGCGCCACATTGCCCGATGCCAGCGTTTCACCCATGATGCCCGATCCCACAACGCCGATCAGCAGCAATGCGGTGCCGAGCGCTTCGGCGGTCAGTTGGCGGATCATTGCAGGGCTCCGATCTTGCGGATGTCGTCGGCCAGCGCGTCGCGGTCGCCATCCAGAGGCAGCGCCAGGAACGCCTTGGCCCGGCGGCTGAGGATGTCATAGGCGGTGGCAAAGGCCGCGTCCCAGTCGGCTTCGGCGGCGGCGGCGGGATCTTCGACGCCCCAATGGGCGCGCAGCGGGGCACCGGGCCACATCGGGCAGGTTTCTTCGGCGGCCGATCCGCAGACGGTGATCACCAGATCCATTTCGGGCGCGCCGTCGGCGGCGAATTCATCCCAGCTTTTGGATCGCGCATCCGACAGGTCATAGCCCTTGTCGCCCAGCAGGGTCAGCGATTGCGGATGGACCTGTCCGGTGGGCTGGCTGCCCGCCGACCAGGCGCGCACCCGGCCCTGTCCGGCCTGGTTGAGGATATGTTCAAGAAGGATCGACCGGGCGGAATTGCCGGTACAGAGCACAAGGATGTTCATCAGGATCTCTGGTCTGGTTTGCTAGGGGTGAACGGCCAGGCCCGCGCGTCCGATCGCGTCGAGCTCATGTTGCAGGGCAACCGGATCAAGCCGGTCAAGCGGCAGGTGCATCAGGCGTGTCAGGCGCGCCTGCAGCAGGTCATAGGTGGCGGTTAGCGCTGCGGCGTCGCCCTGCGCGGGGTCGGGCAGCCCCCAATGGGCCGACAGGGCCGGGGCGGGCCAGACCGGGCAATCTTCGTTGGCCGCGCGGTCGCAGACGGTGAAGACCAGATTCATCGGTGGCTCATCGCGCAGCGCGTCGAGCGTTTTGGACTGCAGCCCCGTGGTGTCGATGCCCTTGTCGCGCAGCAGGGCCATGACATCGGCGCGCGGCGCGTCGGCGGGGCGGGTTCCGGCCGAATGGGCAACAAAGCGGCCCTGTCCCAGATGGGTCAGCAGCGCCTCGGCCAGGATCGAGCGCGCAGAGTTCCCGGTGCAGATGAACAGCACCCGGACGGGGCTTTGATGCAGGGGGGCGGTGGCCGGACCGGGCAGGCACAGATCGGGTCGGTTGCGGCAGCAATCGCCCAACAGACCGTCGATGAGCCCGCGCGCGCCATCCATGTCGGCGGCGTATTTCAGCGATGTGCCGCTGCGGCTCTGGGTGATCAGCCCGGCGGCCCGCAGCGCATTCAGGTAGGTCGAGGTCGTGTTCGCCCGCAGATCCAGCGCCGCCGCGATTTCGCCCGCAGGCACCTGATCGGGATACCGCCGCATCAGAAGGCGAAAGATGGCCAGCCGGTTGTCATGGGCCAGCGAAGACAGTTGAGACACTAATTCCATATTTCGTGAAATATGGAATTAGTGCTGGGGCGTCAATTGTCTTCGTACCACCAGACGTAAGGCAGAAAGCCGCGCGGATCGGCGCCATAGATGGGCACGTGATCGGTGCGGTATGTCAGAGCGCGCGCATGGGCGATGCGGCTTTCGCCAAAGCTCCAGAACGGGATCACATAACGCCCCGACATCAGCACGCGATCCAGCGCGCGGGTGGCGGCGGCGAAATCTTCGCGGCTGGTCGATGTCAGCATCTGGTCAATCAGCGCATCAATGGCCGGGCTCTTGGCCCCCATGAGGTTGCGCGTGCCCGACAGATCGGCCGCCTCGGAACCCCAGTAAAAGCGCTGTTCATTGCCCGGAGACAGCGACAGATCACGCCGGTAGCTGGTCATGTCAAAGTCGAACTCGGCTTCGCGTTCGACATATTGCGCGTCATCCACCCGGTCCACGCGCACCTGCATCCCCAGCCGCTCGAGCGCGGGCAGATAAAGATCGACCAGCGTTTCCATGTTCTGCAGCACCCGGTCGTTCTGGCGCAGCAGGATCGTAAAGGCAAAGGGCTGCCCGTCGCCATTGCGCAGCGTGCCGTCCTGCACGGTCCAGCCTGCGTCCTCCAGAAGGGCGCGGGCGCGGCGCAGGCCCGCGCGGTTGCGCGCGGTGCCGTCCGACACCGGCAGCGCATAGCCGTCGATGGCCCCCGGCAGCAGGTCATCGGCAAAGGGGATGAGAACGTCCTGCACCTTGCCGCTGGCCGGTCCGGGCGTCATGCCCAGTTCGGAATTGGAAAAATAAGACGTGATGCGCGGCTGCGCCCCACCGGTCATGGTGTCAGCGATGTATTCAAAGTTGAACGCTTCGATCATCGCCTGACGCACGCGCCAGTCGTCAAAGGGCGGGCGGCGGGTGTTCATCACCAGCCCGGTGATGCCCGATGGCTTGGCGTTGACGATTTCGGATTTGACGATCTCGCCCGAGCGCACGGCCGGGAAATCATAGCGGGTGTTCCAGGCATCGGCGTTGAATTCGTAGATCGCGCTCAGCTCGCCGGCCTTGAAGGCTTCGAAAAGAACCACGTCATCCCCAAAGAAATCAATGCGCAGCGTGTCGAAATTCTGGGTGCCCCGGCGCAGGTTGACATCCTTGCCCCAGTAATCGGGGTTGCGGCTTAGGGTGATGTGGCGCCCGAATTCGTGATCGCTGACCACATAGGCGCCGGTGCCGATGGGGGCTTCGTTGGCGGTGGCGGCGAAATCGCGCCCCTCCCACTGGGCCTTTTGCAGGATCGGGCGCATGCCCGCGATCAGCGCCAGTTCGCGGTCTTCGGTGTTGAAGGTGATGCGCACGCTGCGATCACCGGTGGCGGTGATGCTGTCGATCTTGCTCCAGAACCCGCGATAGCGCCCGTGGCCTTGCGTGCCCAGCGTTTCATAGGACCAGATCACGTCATCCACGGTCACCGGGGTGCCATCGGAAAACCGCGCCTCTGGGCGCAGGGTGAATTCGACCCAGGACCGGTCCGGCGCGGTGTCGACCGATTCCGCCAATAGCCCATAGAGCGTGAAGGGTTCGTCATAGGACCGGCCCATAAGGCTTTCATAGCCCCAGAAGCGAAGCTGCCAGGGCGGATTGCCTTTCTGCACAAAGGGGTTGAGGGAATCGAAACTGCCGGTATTGCCAAACACGACCTTCCCGCCCTTGGGCGCGTCGGGGTTGGCATAGGGCAAGGCCACAAAGTCTGGCGGCAGGGCAGGGTCGCCATACATTGCTATGCCGTGCGCCGATTCTGCCCATGCGCAAGATCCCGCCCATGTGCAGGCCAGTGCGGCGATAAAACCGCTTATATTGCCGAAAAATTTTGGTCGCACTTTTGCAACACTCCCGCTCTGCCCTTGTTTTGTTGGGGCTCAGACTACCGGTGGATCGGTGTCTTTTCAAACTTTTAGCTTGGAGGACGGCTGCGAATTGCTTATAAAGGTTTCACTGCTCGATAGGTTTCTTGCCTGTATGAAACCTGCCTCAATAACTTAACGCCGGCCTTGTGCCGGCGTTTTTTTGTGCAGATCCGACCGGTCCCGGCCCGGCATTTTGCCGTTGGGGGCGCAGGGTTTCGGTGTTTTTTGCATTATGTATGGCGGCGCGCCATCCCCGATCAGCTCAGCGGCGGTGGGCGATGGGCCACGAGGGTGGTTTTGACGATCGACGTGTTGGTCGTGGCGCTGCGGGCAAAGCGATCAAGCAGCGGGTCAAGCTCGGCAATATCGCGCAGCAGCAGGCGCGCGACAAATGCGTCCTCTCCGGTGATCTTGTCGCACTGCACGATCTGCGGGATGTCGGCGATCTGCTGTTCCAGCACATGGCGTTTGCCGGGCAGAGGCCGGAAGCGCACGATGGCCTGCAGCGCATAGCCAAGCGCGGCCGGGGACAACCGGGCCGAAAACCCTTCGATCACACCGCTATCCATCAGCCGCAGCACGCGGTCGCGGATGGTGGGGGCCGAGACGCCGGTTTCAGCGGCCAGATCCGCCCAGCTTCGGCGGGCGTCTTCCGTCAGCGCGTCTAGAATCGCGCGGTCGAGATCATCCAATGCGATTTCCGTAGTCATGTCCTGAAATCCGTTTCTGCCTTCGATAGCTGGTCATATATCCGAAACTGCCTTCGGGATGACAGCGGTCACGCGTCATGGCCTTGGTATCCTTCCCCCTTGTGTGAATGCATAGGGACCATTGCCATGACCTGGACGCTCTGGCTGTCATTTGCGGCCATATCCGCGCTGAACATCGTCACGCCGGGGCCGGCCAATCTGAACACCGTTCAACGGGCGCTGCAGCTTGGCGCCTGGCGGGTGGGGCCGACGATCCTGGGCAACGCCCTGGGGCTGGCCATCGGCGGCATGGCCTGTGCCAGCGGGGTGGTGGCGCTGATGCAGGCGTCGGATCTGATCTGGATCGGCTTTCGCGTCCTGGGCGTGCTGTATCTGGCCTGGCTGGGGCTGCGTTTGCTGCGACCGGGCGCGGCGATCACAGCGACAGCCGGTGAGACGATCCCCGCGCGCCAGCTCTTTGCCGAGGCGCTGGCACTGGCGGTGACCAACCCCAAGGCGCTGCTGTTCTACATCGCGCTTCTGCCGCAGGGGATCGACCCGCAGGGGGCGGTGCTGGCGCAGGCGGCGCTGCTGGTGGCCACCTATTGCGGGCTGTCGATCCTGTCGCTGAGCACCTATGCGGGTCTTGCTGATCTGGCGCGTGGCTGGCTGCTGAGCCCGGCCCGATACCGCCGGTTCCGGCAGATCTGCGGCGTGCTGCTGCTGGCCATGGCGCTGGCGCTTGGCCTGCGGGTCTGAGCAGGGTGCTGAAACGGCAAGAGGACCGCCCGGATGGGCGGCCCTCTCTGGGTCCGGCGGGGACAAAAGCCGGACCCGCTGTCAAGCCACGCCGACACTCGGCACTCGGGAGACTCGTTACACTGTCGGAGACGGAACTTCGTGGCTTGTTCAGATAGGGATCAGCGCGAAAAGATCAGGCGCGCCGTAAGCGGGGTCACACGGGTGATGCTGTCAAGCCCGGCAAGCTCCTGCAGCTTGTCGACACCACCATCCACGCCCAGATCTTCGGTCGACAGGTAAACCGGCGCGTTGGTGCTGGCCAGCACGCGGTCTTCGCCCAGTCGCATCACGAACATCTGCACGTCAAACGGGGTCTCGCTGCCCAGCAGGCTGAGCACGGCTTCGGTTTCGATGATCGCGCTTTCGCCGGGTGCCAGCGCCTCGAGCGCGGCCATGTCGATGTCGGCGGTCAGCCCGGCCTTGGCAACGTCGGTAAAGACATGCGCCACCATGCGTTCATCGCGGATGTCGATGGCGGTGCTGACCGACGCAAGGTCGATGTCGATCGACGCCACGCCCGCGTCATCCACCGCGCCCGAGACCGAGGTAAAGGTGAACGCTTCGCCGACATAGTCGTTCTTGATCGCACCAAACCCCACGGTCGAGGTGTCCGGCTCAAGCGTCCAGGCCCCGGCAAGCCCGGGCAGGGCGGCTGTAACAGCGATCACAAGCGCGCGCAGTTGGGTTTTCATGATGTGTGCTCTCCCTTAACACTGTCTTCAAACGCGGCCATGCGCCGCGGTATGCAGGGATAACACATGACCGGCGCGAATTATTCGTCAGGAAATCACATTTTTTCTGCCCCCGAGATGGGAGAAGCGCTGGTGCCCCATGTGGACCGCATTTATCGCTTTGCGCTCAGCCTGACGCGCGACCCCGATCAGGCGCAGGATCTGACCCAGTCGACCTATCTGCGGGCGGTGGAAAAATGCCACCTGTTTGACGGGGTCGGGCGGCTTGACAGCTGGTGCATGGCAATTTGCCGCTCGATTTGGCTCAATGAACGGCGGGCGGCTGGCAAACGGCAACTGGCCGCGATAGAGGACGTCCCCGAAGAGGCGCTGACCTCAGGAATTCCGCACGCGGAAGAGAATATTTTCGCCGCTCAGGTGTTATCAGAAGTGATGGCCCTTCCAGAAGCCCAACGTGCCACAGTGATGTTGGTCTATGGCGAGGGCTACCGCTACTCGGAGGCGGCCGAGATTCTGGACGTTCCCATCGGGACGGTCATGAGCCGGCTGGCAGCTGCGCGTGGCAAACTGGGTTGGCTCAAGGCGTCCGATGCGGGCGCCGCGGGACGGGCAAGAGGCAAGTGATGTTTTCGGACGAAGATCTGCAACGCTATCTGCGCAACGAAGCGCCGCAGGATCTGGCCAGCCAGATCGAAGCGGCGCTTGGGCAGGATCGCGATCTCGAAGACAGGCTGATGGCGCTAGACGATCTGGCGCCGGTGCTGAAGGCGGGGCTCGACCTGCTGCCCGCTGCCTCTATTGATGTGTCCGGTCTGATACCGAAAGATGCGGCTCTGCCGCCGGTGCGGTCCGGTTTCGGCTGGATGCGCATGGCGGCCGGCTTTGCCGCCGGCGCGGTGCTGGCCGGCGGTCTGGTCTGGTTGCAGCAGCCGGGTGCTGCGTCCACCGGATGGCGCGCGGCGGTGGCGGAGTATCAGGCGCTTTATGCGCCGCACACGGTGGCGATGCTGGATCACACCGCGCAAGAGCTGAAATCGCAGATGGCCCATGCCGAGGCACAGATCGGGGCGTCGGGCCTCTATGAGGTGGTCAAGGATATCGAGGATCTGACCCTGTTGCGCGTGCAGACCCTGGCCTTTGAAGGGCGGCCGCTGGTGCAGATGGTCTTTGCCACGCCCGAAGGCGAGCCGGTGGCGCTGTGCGCGATGAAAGCGCCCGAAGGCAGCACGCCCAAACCGGCGGATGCGCAGCTGCGCAAGGGGCTGGCCAGCATGGCCTTTGACACCGACGATCACCACTGGATCCTGATCGGCACCGACGATGAAGAGCTGATCGCCGATGCCGGGCGCGAGGTGCAGACGCGGCTGGAACGGGCATCCTGAGCCCGTCGCGGGCCGGGGCCGTCTGCGACCGGTGATCGGTGTGTAAGGCGTCTTGGCCTTTCCCGAGACCGCCTTGGGGCGAACGCGGCACCTAAAGGGGCTGCAGCTATCCCACGCGCGGATCGCAAACATCGCGAAAACCCGCTTTAATAGTCTGCTTCGATCCGGGACGCCGAGTTCACCTGAGTGAGTTAGCGGTACCGGTGTTCCATGGGCCAGAGCGCATCTTTTACACCACAAACAAACGCGCTACCCTATGAAAGTGATGTATGAACTGAGCCGCGGGTGTGAAGATGACAAAGGGATTGCTCCCACTTGTTGTGGCTTCGGTATTTATTTCGTTTGCTGCACTTTTTGCGTATATCGACGCTACAAATCGCAGCGAAGCTTTAGCTTTGGCGTCCGAAATAGAGACGTTCTTGGAAACCCAACGCTCTGAAAGCTATGATCATCGGACGGCATATCACAAGTCTCGGAGACTCGAAGTGCTGACTGCGGCGCCGAGCTATGCATTGCTAATGCTATTTTCGATGGTCGTGGCTTTCAATTTTGCTTCTATCTTCTTCAAGAGCGAGACGGCTCGCGCTGTGGCTGAGAGGTTTTCTAAATTCTGGACGTGTCGGTGACCTGCTCCGCTGAAATGTCCTCGGTTTGAGGTTGGTCTGTTCTCCCACTGCTGTGCTAGCGAAAGTGCCCCGGCTACGCTTTGTCTGAACGGCTGGTCCGGGCAACGTCCGTTTGGCAGACCGTTGAGTACAGCGTGGCGCGCGGCCCCGATCTCCGAAGAGCCCTGCCTTGAAGCCCGATCTGACAGTCTATGTTCAGGGCTTCAACAACCCGACGGGACGTCTGGCGTGTGAAACAGGCCTCTCATCAAATCAGGGCCGCACACGCATTTAAGTGTGCCACCCCGGATCGCGTCTGAGACTAGGACCGAGGATCCGGGATGTCGGGCACCCCGGATCGTTCGAGACACCCAAGCCTCGACTGCCGAGGCGCAGGGCGCAATGCCTTAGTATTTCTGCGGCACATAGAGGTCATCCGGCAGGACCTGACGTTCATAGTCGGGTTTGTGTTCGCGATCGGGCAGGTGCACCTCTTCGCTGTCGACCGGCTCATAGGGGATCAGGCTCAGCAGGTGGTCGATGCAGTTCAGGCGTGCGCGTTTCTTGTCGTTGCCCTGCACGATGTACCACGGGGCTTCGGGAATGTTGGTGCGGGCAAAAGTGTCTTCCTTGGCCTTGGTGTAATCTTCCCACCGCACGCGGCTTTGCAGATCCATCGGGCTCAGCTTCCATTGCTTGAGCGGATCGTGGATGCGCATGAGGAACCGCATCTGCTGCTCTTCATCGGTGATCGAGAACCAGTATTTCACCAGCCGGATGCCCGACCGGACCAGCATGCGTTCAAATTCGGGCACGTCGTGAAAGAACTGCTGCACCTGGTCTTCGCTGGCAAAGCCCATCACGCGTTCCACGCCGGAGCGGTTGTACCAGGACCGGTCGAACAGCACGATTTCGCCCGCTGCGGGCAGGTGCGGCACGTAGCGCTGGAAATACCATTGCGACTTTTCGCGATCCGACGGGGCGGGCAGGGCCACCACGCGCACCACGCGCGGGTTGAGCCGCTGGGTGATGCGCTTGATCACGCCGCCCTTGCCCGCGCTGTCACGGCCTTCGAAGATCACCACCACCTTTTCGCCGGTGGCCTGCACCCAGTCCTGCAGCTTGATCAGCTCGGACTGCAGCGTCAGCAGCTTGAGGAAATAGTCCTTGCGTTCGAGCGATGGCGGATGGGCCTGCCGATAGATCTTGCGGATCTCCATCGACAGGGCCGGTTCGGAAATCTCCAGCTCGTAATCTTCGTCCAGCGTGTCGGCCAGTTCGGCGGCCAGCCAGTCCTGGGCGGCGGAAAGATCGTCGGGATCGCTCATGGGGCACCTTCGTGATGTTCTTTTTCGTCCGTCACCCTTAGCAGCGCGTCGCCAACAGGAATGTGACGGTCCGTGCTATATTTAGCGCCGGAACCCAAGCTGCGCCACGCGACGGTTTGGCCCGGTCCGCGCCCCGGATTTTCGTTTCCTTTGCGTCTGCAGCATGCCAGTCTGTGGACAACATATTCTGCCCAAATACATATCGGAGGGGTTGGCCATGACGCTTGGCGGAAAGACGGCGGTTATCACGGGATCGAATTCGGGCATCGGGCTGGGCGTGGCCTGGGAACTGGCGCGGGCGGGGGCCAATGTGGTTCTCAACTCATTCACGGACAGTGACGAAGACCATGCGCTGGCGGCCGAGATCGCCAAGGAAACCGGCGTTGAGGCGCGCTATATCCGCGCCGACATGTCCAAGGGCGACGATTGCCGCCAGCTGATCGAAAGCGCCGGGGCCTGCGATATTCTGGTCAACAATGCGGGCATTCAGCATGTGGCCGCGATTGATGAATTCCCGCCCGAAAAATGGGACGCGATCATTGCGATCAATCTCAGCTCGGCCTTTCACACCACGGCCGCGGCCCTGCCCAAGATGCGCGCGGCGGGCTGGGGCCGGGTGGTCAACATCGCCAGCGCCCACGGGCTGACCGCCAGCCCCTATAAATCGGCCTATGTGTCGGCCAAGCACGGGATTGTCGGCATGACCAAGACCGTCGCGCTGGAAACCGCAGAAGAGCCGATCACCGTCAATGCGATCTGTCCGGGCTATGTGCTGACGCCGCTGGTGGAAAAGCAGATCCCGGCCACGATGGAAGAATACAACATGTCGCGCGAAGACGTGGTGCGCAACGTGCTGCTGGCGCGCCAGCCGTCCAAGGAATTTGCCACGGTCGAGCAGCTGGGCGGGACCTGCGTGTTCCTGTGTTCGGATGCCGCCGCGCAGATCACCGGCACCACCATCAGCGTGGATGGCGGCTGGACCGCGCTCTGAGTCTGCCTCAACCCCGATCCTCGGAGGACGTGCCATGACCAAACGCATCAACCTGGCCCTGCAGGGCGGCGGCGCGCATGGCGCTTTTACCTGGGGGGTGCTTGATCGCATCCTGGATGACGAGCGGATCGAGGTGGCGGCCATCACCGGCACCTCGGCTGGGGCGCTGAATGGCGCGGCGTTCAAATCGGGCATGCTGCGCGGCGGGCGCGACGGGGCGCGCGCTGCTCTGAATGCGCTGTGGGATGCGGTCGGCGCGGTGGATCACCTGGGGATGAGCGACTGGTTTCGGGGTGTTTCACCGGCGCTGGTGTCCAATGCCATCGAGTATTCGCCCGCCTATATGTTCGGCGAGGCGATGTCGCGCATGTTGTCGCCCTATGCGTCTGGCCCGTTCTACCAGAATCCGCTGCGCCCGATCGTGGATGCGTTCGATTTCGACCAGATCTGCAGCGATGACGGGCCCGAGCTGTTCATCTGTGCCACCTGCGTGCGCACCGGCAAGATCCGCGTCTTTCCATCGTCCGAAATCGGCACGGATGCGATCCTGGCATCGGCCTGCCTGCCGACGCTGTTCCGCGCGGTCGAGATCGAAGATCCCGCATCGGGCCGGACCGAAGCCTATTGGGATGGCGGCTATACCGGGAACCCCGCGCTGTTCCCGCTGTTTCAGGATGCGCTGCCCGATGATGTGGTGATCGTGAACATCAACCCGCTTGAGCGCGACGAGATCCCGGTCACCCCGCAGCAGATCCAGAACCGCATCAATGAGATCAGCTTCAATTCCTCGCTGCTGCGCGAATTGCGCGCGATCCGCTTTGTGCAGCGTCTGCTGGATGAGGGCACGCTGCAGGCGGGCCGCATGAAACGGGTGCATGTGCACATGATCGCCGATGATGCGCTGATGAATGAACTGTCGGTGGCGACCAAGACGGTGCCCAACGCCTATGTGCTGTCGCGGCTCAAGGAAGCAGGGCGCAATGCGGCCAGCGCGTTTCTGTCAGGGCATTTCGATGATCTGGGCGACCGCAGCACCGTCGATCTGGACGGCATGTTCGGCTAGGGCAGGCGGGGGCCCATCAGTGTGTCAGGCGCGGGCTCAGTGAGATATATCATGCCGCTTGGCGCGCGTTGATCTGCGCGGTGCGGGCGGGGCCCACGAAAAACTTGCAGGATACACCCTTCTGGGGCAGCATGGTCCCATTAAAACCGGGGGGAATTCACGATATGTCGGGACCGCCACAAGCCGCATTTACGGCGCGCGTATCCGTTGATGCGCGATGGTGCCGGTCCTGCAGATGCGCCCGCCGGGTGTCATCCAGCGGTGTACGCGATGACACGATCTGTATCCCGGTATCCTGTTGCGGAGCGTTTCCCCATGTTGACCACTTACGCCAAGCAGGCGGCGAAATCTGTCGCGCTGACCTTTCCTGAATCGGCAAACAGCCTTTGGCGCTGGTATTACCTGCGCTATCGCTATGCGGGCGAACGTCAGCGCGACCTGCCGACCGGCGCGGCACCGAACCGGCAGGATGTGTTCACCAAGATTCATGACAGCAATGAATGGAAGAACGGGGAATCTGTCAGCGGCTTTGGCAGTACGCTTTATAACACCACGCGCATCCGGGACGAGCTGCCCCGACTGATCCGCGAATTCGGCGTCAAGACGCTGCTCGACGCGCCCTGCGGGGACTACAACTGGATGGCCCATCTCAGGCTGCCCGACGGGGTCGAATACATAGGCTGCGACATCGTGCAAGAGATGGTCGATGACCTCAATGCCCGCCACGGCGCGCCGGGGCGGCGGTTCGAATGGCTCGACATCGTCGAAGGCCCGATCCCGCAGGCCGACATGTGGCTTTGCCGCGACACGATCTTTCACCTCAGCTTTGCCGATGGGTTGAAATGCCTGCGCGGGGTGGCGGCGTCGGGGGTGCGGTATTTCCTGGCCACCAGCCATGATTTTGTCGATGCCAACCACGACATCGAAACCGGCCGGTTCCGGTTCATCGACCTGTGCAAACCGCCATATTCATTGCCCCGGCCGATCCGGCAATTCGATGATTTTCTGGCTCCGAACCCGCCCCGGATCCTTGGTGTCTGGAGCGCCGAGCAATTGCAGGGCTGGGCCCGTGCGCAACCGGGCAGCGCCTGAGCGGTCCGCATCTGCGGGTTGACGGCCGGTCAGACGCGTCCTTGATCAAATGCGACGATCCCACAGCTGTCCGCGACCAATCGTCTAGCGGGATCACGTTTTCTTGATATAGTCCTCCTGACGAGGGAGGAGCTAAACTAATGAATAATCGTTTGCGCAAGATCACCATTGTAGGTGGCGGCACGGCGGGTTGGATGACCGCCCTGATCCTGGACATGGTCATGTCGCGGACATCCGCCCCCAAGGATCGCCCGAGGATCTGCCTGATCGAAAGCCCCAATATCGCCACCGTCGGCGTGGGCGAAGCCACAGTTCCGCGCATGCCGCGCACGCTGCGCGAAGCGGGCATTGCCGAGCGTGATTTCTTTCGCGAAACCAACGCGTCCTTCAAGCTGGGGGTCAAGTTCTGCAACTGGAACACCGACGCCAAGGGCAATCGCATCGACTATGTGAACCCGTTTGCCCATGGCCAGCTGCTCTATGGACTGGATGCGGCGGAATATTTCCTGCGCTTTGGCAATGGAGATCGCGATTTCACCGCATGACGATCTGGGGCGCATGTGCAAGGGCGCGCGCGAGCTGGGGCAACCGGAGTTCAAGCAGCGCTTTGGCTATGCCTATCATCTGGATGCGGTGAAGTTTGCAGGCATGCTGACCAAGGTCTGCACCAAGCGCGGCGTCGAACATATCCGCGACGAGGTGCAATCGGTCGAACTGGACGAGGCGGGCAATGTCAGCCACCTGATGCTGGAGCGCGGCGGGCGTCATGACATCGAAATGGTCATCGACTGCACCGGGTTCCGCGGTCTGATCATCAATCAGGCCCTGGGCGAGCCCTTCATGGATTATTCCGACTATCTGCCCAATGACCGCGCCATGGCGCTGCAGATCGAACATCCCGACCCCGACAAGATCGAAAGCCTGACCCGGTCCACCGCGCTTGGGGCGGGCTGGACCTGGCGGGTGCCGCTTTATAACCGGGTGGGCACGGGATATGTGTTTTCGTCTGCCCATCGCACGGATGATCAGGCGGCGGATGAATACATGGCCTGGCTGGGCGACAGCGGCAAGGGCCTGACCCCGCGCGTGATCCCCATGCGCATCGGGCGGATGCGCAATGCCTGGGTCAAGAATTGCCTGGCCATCGGCCTGTCGGGCGGGTTCATCGAGCCGCTGGAAAGCACGGCCATTCACATGATCGACCACGCGGTGCGCTGGTTTGCCGATCATCTGCCCACTCGCGACATCGCGCCTGCGCTGCGCAATCGCTACAACCGGCAGATGAACAAGCTTTATGACGAGGTGCTGGATTTCATCTGCCTGCACTACCGGCTGGGCAACCGCACCGACGATCCCTATTGGATCGACGCGCGCACCCAGATGAAGATCCCCGACCGTCTGGCCGAAAACCTTGAGCTGTGGCAGCACCGCCTGCCGGTCGAGCATGACATCGAATTCGCCACGCTCTTTGATTACCGCGTCTATCAGGCGGTGCTTCTGGGCAAGCAGGTCTATGACACCGGCTATGGCGAAGGGATCCGTGACCGTCTGCGCCCGCTCAAGAAACCGATCTGGTTCCAGTACTGGAAAGAGGCCAAGACCGATCTGGCGCAGGTGCTCAAATCCATGCCCGATCACAAGACCCTGCTGCGCGACATCCGGGGCGAATTGCCCAAGCAGCCCGCCTTTGGCATGGCCGCTGCGATGAAGCCGACGGTGGCGATGCCCGGCGATGTGCCCGCGCCGGTGGTGGTGCAGAACATGCCCAACCTGGCCGAAATCCAGAGCGGGGCGAAGGATCTGCAGCTGTTCTAGACCTGTCCGGGCGCATCGCGGCATTGGCCCTTCGATGCGCCCGGCCTGTCTGGCTTGGCTCAGCTGACCCGTTCGAAATCGGGCAGCTTGAAGCTTTTGTCGTTGAAGGCCTCGGTCGGTCCGTAAAAGCGCATCGCGGGCAGGGGGCGTTTGCCTGCGGTGGGGATCCAGTTGGCCTCCATCCCCTTGGGGGGATTGGGGCCGACCCAAAGCGTCACGCTGCCATCTGCGTTCACCGCCATGCTGTCCAGATCATAGGATGACAGGGTGGTGCGGTTTTCCGACGTATAGATGAAACACATGGTTGCGCGGTCATAGACGGTCAGGGCCCAGAACTGATCCACCGGCATCTGCGCGGGAACATCCAGCCGATAGGTCGCGCCGGCCTCGAACAGGGTGCCGGTGCTGTCGGCCAGCGCCATCATGTATTGCGTGGCCGGGGTGTCGGACAGCGCCTTGGGCATATAGGTGCACCAGAAATACTCGGCGGCGCGCTCGATCGTGTCGATGCGGTCTTCATAGGTCCAGGTAAAGGTGTTGTTGTCATCGGCCTGCAACAGCGATGCATAATGCCGGTCCGGCCAGAACAGCTGATCCTGAGGGAAATTGTCGAACCAGCTTTGCATGTAGAACCACACATCATGGCTGGCCTGCGTCATCGCCGCTTCGGCCACCGGATCGGGTGCAAATTCAGTACCGCGCCGGATCCCCAACGCGGCTAACATGCCCATGATATGCTTGTCTTCGGGTTTGACTGGTTCGACCGTGACGATGTCAAAAATGTCCTGAAACTGCGCCAGCCCCCAGCGGGGCAGCGTGGGATAGCGCGTGTCGATCGGGTCAAAGAATACCTGCTCGGGCGGGGTGTCGGCCTGATCCAGCAGATACATCTTCAGGCGCTTGGCATAGTCATAGGCGTCGGCATCGGTCATCCCCGGTCCGCGCACCGACCGAAAGGCAAAGGCGATGCGAAAATTGGGCGACGGCACGTGCAGATACCCCTGCGGGATGTCGCCGTCATAGCCCGGCGGCGTAAACAGATAGCGGCCACCCTTGCCCGCATCCAGCCCCGAAGGCCCCACATCGGCAATCGTGTATTGCCAGGCATCGACCACCTGCCCGTAAAGGCTGCCATCCGCGCCTGCGGCCGGGATCTCAAGAACCGTGGGCCCGTCGCGCAGATCGGCAAAGGCCGTGATATAGGGGGTCGAGGCATTGGCCGTGGTCGCTTCGAGCTTGGCCGTCGCCACCCCCGACCAGGCCAGAATGTCGCGGTCGTTCAGGCCCAGATCCTCCAGCGCTGCCGCCCGAAAGCGATAGATCGCGAGCGCCGGCATCGCCCAGAGCGCGGCTTCGAAGGCGCGCTGATACTTCACCTGATAGTCGAAGTCTTCGATCGACCGCACCGCGCCCTGGGGCGGCTGGCCGCCCAGCGGTTCGAAATCGCTGTTGGACAGCGGACCGGGCGATCGCAGTGCCTGCGCCATCGCCGGATCCGGTTTCGCCCCCAGACCCAGCAGGGCCGCCGATCCAAGGGCCATGCGATGCAGGCCGCGCCGTGTGATCGTCATGATAGACCTCCTGAGACGACAAGATCGTCATCAGGTTAACCTGTGATCGGCATCGCGCAAGCCCGCGATCGCGGCTGCGACATGGCGGCAGGGGGCCGCCGACGCGGGTCAGGCCTTGGCACGTTTGCGTTTGCGGCGGCGCTTGACCTCATCGGGTTCAATCTCGGGCGCGCCATTGGCGCCATTGGGATAGACAAGCCCGGCCGAGATCACCAGTTTCGCGGCGTCTTCGATGCTCATGTCCAGCTCGATCACGTCTTCGCGCGGGAAGAACAGCAGAAAGCCGCTGGTGGGGTTGGGCGTGGTGGGGATGAAGACGCTCATCAGATCGCCTGCGACCTGCGCGCGATCCGACACCTCTCCGCGTGCCTGGGTCGAGATAAAGCCGATGGCCCAGATCCCCTTGCGCGGGTATTCCACCATGCAGGCCTTTTCGAAACTGCGTTCGGTCTGGGCAAACACGGTTTCCGAGATCTGCTTGATCCCCGAATAGACCGACCGGATGACCGGCATCCGGTCCACCAGCGTTTCGCCCCATCGGATCAGGGATCGCCCGATCAGCCCTTTGGCGATCCAGCCCACCACCACCGTGAAGACCAGGAAAAAGATCAGCCCCACGCCGCGCAGGTTGATGCCGATATATTGCTCGGGCCGCAGGTTCGATGGCACCAGCGGCAGCACGAATCCGTCGATCCAGCCCACCACCGTCCAGATCAGCCAGATGGTCAGCCCCACAGGCGCGATCACCACGATCCCGGTCAGAAAGGACGACCGCAGCCGTCCGAAAAGCCCCGGACCGCGCGGCGGTTTGGATGGATCGTCAAAGGGCGTTGTCATGGGATGTCCCTTGGTGGCGTGGCAAATCTAGGGTCTTTGCCGGGGGTCTTCAATGGTTTGGGGGTGGGCCGAAGGGCTTAGCCGTCTTCTGTGCCAAGCGCGCAGGCAATTGCCGCCGCCAGCCGGGCGTTGTTGCGCACCAGCGCGATATTCGCCTCGAGCGAGCGGCCCTTGGTGCGCTCAAAGATGCGCTGCAACAGGTAGGGCGTGACCGCCTTGCCGGTGATACGGTGGCGGTCGGCATCCTGCTGTGCCTCGGCGATGATCGGGGCCAGCTCGCTGGCGGGGATCTGATCGCCCTGCGGGATCGGGTTGGCGACCAGCTGCCCGCCGGGCAGGCCAAGCGCGCGGCGCATGCGGTGGGCGCGCGCGATCTGGGCGGGGTCATCCATGCGCAGCGGCGCGTCCAGCGACGAACTGGCCGACCAGAAGGCGGGGAACCGGTCCTGCCCATGGGCGATGACCGGCACGCCCAGAGTTTCGAGCACCTCGAGCGTCTTGTCGAGGTCCAGGATTGCCTTGGCCCCTGCCGCCACCACGGTGACGGGGGATGCGGCCAGTTCCTGCAGATCGGCCGAGATGTCGAAGGTGGTTTCGGCGCCCTTGTGCACGCCGCCGATGCCGCCTGTGGCAAAGACCTCGATCCCCGCGTAATGCGCGGCG
>JAOXSC010000149.1 GCA_025800215.1 Marinibacterium sp. | reverse complement strand
CAGGGCTGCCAGCACAGCACCTGTCCAGTGGAACGCCAGAGTGATCCCGAGGGTTTCGAGCGCCCGGCCCAAGGGCGCGTTGCGGCCAAAGGCGGCAAGCAGAAGGTAGCCGGTGACCACCGGCGGCAGCACCAGCGGCAGATGCACCAGCCCGTTCAGCAGCGCCTTGCCCGGAAACTGCCAGCGCGCCAGCGCATAGGCCGTCAGCAGCGCCAGCGGCAGGCTCGCCAGCGCCGCCCACAGCGACACCCGCAGCGACAGGCGCACTGCCATCCATTCGTCGGGGCCCAGCCAGTGTTCGATGCCGCCGATGGGGCTACCCTCCGGCCGGGGCAAAGCCATGCGCGGCGGCGTGGGCGCGCGCGTCGGGGCCTTGCAGATAGGTCAGGAAATCCCGCGCCGCCTGCCCCGCATCCGGGCGCAGGGCGGCGGGATAGCGGATCGGCGGATGGCTGTCGGCGGGCAGCGTGGCCACCACGGCCACGCGCGGTTCGGCCTGTGCGTCGGTGGCATAGACCACCCCCAGTGGCGCCGCCCCCGCCGCCACCCAGGCCAGCGCGGCGCGCACATTGTCGGCCTCGGCCAGGCGCGGGGCCAGCACCGGCCACACCCCCAGATCGGTCAGCGCAGCGCGCCCATAGATCCCCGCAGGCACCGCCGTGGTCAGCGCCATGGCCAGACGTCCGGGCCCAAGCGCGTCCTGCCAGGCCTGCGGATCGCCCATATCAAGATCGGACAGAGAGGCGTCAGCAGGCGCGACCACCACCAGCCGGTTGCCCAGCCAGTCAAACCGGCTGTCGCTGTCGATCGCCCCGCGCGCCTGAAGCCAGTCCATCCAGTCGTGATTGGCCAGGATCACCAGATCGGCCGGGGCCCCCTGCGCGACCTGCCGGGCAATCAGCGACGAGCCTGCGGGCGAAATCACGACGCCCTGCCCGGTCTCTGCCGTCCAGTCATCTGCGATGTCCTCAAGCAGATCCCCCAGACTGGCGGCCGCAAACACCGTCAGCGCCTCGGCCTGAGCCAAGGGCGCCCAGAGCGCAAGCACCGCGGCCAGCGCCGTCTGGCCTGCTGTCTCCCATGTCCATAGACGTTCAAACACGTACCTGTCCTGCCCCCGTCACAGCAACGATCTATGGCAACGGGCCATGGCGCTGGCAAGAGGTCTGTCTTGCGCCCGCGCAGCGCAGGCCAGGGCGGCGATCTGGTTTGACGCTCAATGACACGGCAGCAAAACATCCGGGATCCGCGCCATCACGACCTTGGGCACGGACGCCCGGGCGCCAATCAACGCCCCCCATTCCGGTTTCCCCTATCTTTTTAGGGCCCCTTCATTTAGTTCAACGTTAAACCATGCATGAAACGCATGGCGGACATTCGCCCACACACCTGCCTTGTGACGCAAGGTTACTTTATGCAGGATCGAAATCTGTCAGCATCGCTGACCGAGTTTGACACGCCGGAGGGGACCATGAAGGACGACCAGATCCGCGCAACCGCGCCCATGATCGACCCCGTGCCCACGCCCGCGCGCCCCGATGCACCCCCATCGGACAGACCCACCCATTGCAGACCGACCAAGGGAGGACCCGCAGCATGAGCGGTCAGAGACCTGACATCGACCCCGTCGAATCCCGTGAATGGCAGGACGCCATCGAAGACGTGATCGACCGGGATGGCCCCGAACGGGCGCATTTCCTGCTCGACAAGGCCGTGCAGCAGGCCCGCGCCGCCGGGGCCAACCTGCCTTTTTCGGCCACCACCCCCTATCAGAACACCATCCCCGCCGATGATCAGCCCGATTTCCCTGGCGACATGGAGATGGAATGGCGCATCCGCACCATCAACCGCTGGAACGCCATGGCCACCGTCGTGCGCCGCAACAAGGACAGCAGCGAATATGGCGGCCATATCGCATCCTTTGCGTCTTCGGCGGCGATGTATGACATCGGGCTCAACCATTTCTGGCGCGCCCGCTCGGCCATTCACGGGGGCGATCTGGTGTTCTTTCAGGGCCACGCGATCCCCGGCATCTATGCGCGCTCCTTCATGGAAGGCCGCATCACCGAAGATCAGCTGATCAATTTCCGCTCGGAAGTGGCCGGTCGGGGCCTGTCATCCTATCCCCACCCCTGGCTGATGCCCGACTATTGGCAGTTTCCCACCGTGTCGATGGGGCTGGGCCCGCTGATGGCGATCTATCAGGCACGGTTCATGAAATACATGCACAATCGCGGCCTGATCGACATGGCCGACCGCAAGGTCTGGTGCTTTCTGGGCGATGGCGAAATGGACGAACCCGAAAGCCGGGGCGCCATCAGCCTGGCGTCGCGCGAAGGGCTCGACAACCTGATCTTCGTGGTCAACTGCAACCTGCAGCGGCTGGATGGTCCGGTGCGCGGCAACCACAAGATCGTGCAGGAGCTCGAGGGCGATTTTCGCGGTGCCGACTGGAACGTGATCAAGCTGCTCTGGGGCAAAGGCTGGGACGAGCTGCTGGAAAAGGACACCACCGGCCGGTTGCGGCAGCTGATGGATGAAACCATCGACGGCGATTACCAGACCTTCAAATCCAAGGATGGCGCCTATATCCGCAAGCATTTCTTTGGCAAATACCCTGAAACCGCCGCGCTGGTCGAAGACTGGAGCGACGATCAGATCTGGGCACTGCGGCGTGGCGGGCATGATCCGCAAAAGGTCTATACTGCCTTCAAACGGGCAACCGAAACCAAGGGCGTGCCCACCTGCCTGCTGGTCAAGACGGTCAAGGGCTATGGCATGGGATCGGCCGGTGAAGGGCAAAACACCACCCACCAGCAAAAGAAACTGGCCGAAGATCAGCTGCGCGCCTTTCGCGACCGGTTCCAGATCCCCGTCAGCGACGCTGATCTACCCAAGGCCCCGTTTGTCACGCTCAACAACGCGCAAAAGGCGTATCTGCGCGACCGGCGCACGGCCTTGGGCGGTGAATTCCCCAAACGCATCCATGACGCGCCGAAACTGCCCATCCCCGAGCTGTCGGCATTTGCCGCCCAGCTCAAGGGAACCGGCACGCGCGAGATTTCCACCACCATGGCCTTTGTGCGCATCCTGACCACGCTGCTGCGCGACAAGGAGATCGGCAAGCAGGTGGTGCCGATCGTGCCCGACGAAAGCCGCACCTTCGGGATGGAGGGCCTGTTCCGCTCGGTCGGGATCTACAACCCGATGGGCCAGAACTATACGCCCGAAGATGCCGACCAGATGATGTATTACAAGGAAAGCACCGATGGTCAGGTGCTGCAGGAAGGCATCAACGAAGCCGGGGCCATGGCCGACTGGATCGCGGCGGCCACGTCCTATTCGAACCACGGCGTGCCGATGATCCCGTTCTTCATCTATTATTCGATGTTCGGGTTCCAGCGCATCGGGGATCTGGCCTGGGCGGCGGGCGACAGCCGCGCGCGCGGCTTCATGCTGGGCGGCACGGCGGGGCGCACGACGCTCAATGGCGAGGGGCTGCAGCACGAAGACGGGCACAGCCACATCCTGGCCGGGACCGTGCCCAATTGCGTGACCTATGACCCCAGCTTTCAGTACGAGGTCGCGGTGATCCTGCAGCACGGGCTGAAACGCATGTTCCACGATCAGGAGGACGTGTTCTTTTACCTCACCCTGATGAATGAGAACTACAGCCATCCCGACATGCCCATGGGCGCCGAAGACGGGATCATCAAAGGGCTTTACCGGCTGTCGAAAACCTCCAGGCCGGGGCCCAAGCATGTGAACCTGATGGGATCCGGCACGATCCTTGTGCAGGCGATGCAGGCCGCACAGATGCTCAAGGACGACTTTGGCGTGACCAGCGACATCTGGTCGGCGACAAGCCTCAATGAGCTGGCCCGCGACGGGCAGGATGCAGCGCGCCACAACCGGCTGAACCCGCTGGACGAGCCGCGCGTGCCCTATGCGACGCAGGCCCTGAGCGGATCGACCGGCCCGATCATCTGCGCCACCGATTATATGAAGAATTTCGGCGAGCAGATCCGGGCTTTTGTGCCCGCAGGCCAGCGCTTCAGCGTGCTGGGCACGGACGGGTTCGGGCGCTCGGACAGCCGGGTGAACCTGCGCCGGTTCTTCGAGGTGGACGCCAACCATATCGCGGCGGCGGCGATGGTCGATCTGTATCGAGACGGCGCAGTGAGCCGCGACGAGCTGCAGGCCGCGCTGAGCAAATATGACATCGACGGTAACAAGC
>JAOXSC010000145.1 GCA_025800215.1 Marinibacterium sp. | reverse complement strand
TCAGCGGTGGTGCAGACAATGACACGATCGACGGTAGCCGTGGCAATGACAGCCTGAGCGGCGACGCGGGCGATGACACCATCACCGGCGGCGACGGAAACGACACCATCAGTGGTGGCTCCGGATATGACAGGGCGGTATTCTCCGGCGACCGCAATGCCCACAACATTTATGCGGACGGCAGTTCCATATATGTCGAGTTGCGCGATATCTCGGACAATCTTCTGGCTGTTGATCGCTTGTTTGCGGTGGAGGAGTTGGTCTTCGACGACATAACGCTTCTGACTGCGTCTGGTATCGCCGGGGATCTGATTTCTGGGACTTCGGGTGACGACAATGGTGTGCTCGGTCGGCCGGTGCTGACCGGCACGGTTCTGGACGACGTGATAGATGGGCTTGACGGCGATGATGCACTTTATGGTCTCGCGGGGGCTGACAGCCTGAATGGGGGCAACGACAACGACACCTTGGTCGGTGGCGCTGGAAATGACACGATGACGGGCGGAAGTGGGCAGGATGTCTTTGTGATCGCGCCTCACGAAGGATCTGACCTTATCACCGATTTCACCGATGGCGCGGATGTGCTGGACCTTTCGGCATTCAACTATGCCGATATTCAGGCGGCGATCAGCGCAGCAACCGGCGTTGGAGATGTGGTCTATATTACACTTCCGACAGGTGGTTTGCTGACATTGAACGGCATAACTGCAGCCGATTTTGACCAGACAGACGTCATAATGCCGAGCGATGCGCCGATCATCCTTTGGGATGGCGTTGCCAGGTCCACGCGCCTGGATGGCGACAGTTCCCTGGGGGCTGTCATCGCTGCGGCAGGCGCAGGTCACTTCATTGAGGTTGTGGATCCGGCCGCCGCTCTGGCGCCGTCCGGTACGCTGAACGTTGACGCAAACGCGCTTACGCTTCTTGCCGATGGCCCATTTGAGGCGTCGCTCGCACTTGGCACCGCGTCGATGATCACGTTGATGGGAAGTGCCGACATTGATGTCGAGGGGAATGCCCTTTCGAACATCATCAACGGGAACAACGGTGCAAATCGCCTATCGGGTGACGATGGTGTCGACCAATTGCTTGGTGGTGACGGCAATGACACATTGGATGGTGGCGCTCAGAGCGACTTGCTGTTGGGTGGTCTTGGGACGGACTGGGTGAGCTATCAAACCGCTGGATCCGGGGTGACCGTCGACAGGTCTGGTCTCTTGGCTTGGACCGGCGATGCCGCCGGAGATGTTCTGTTCGACATTGAAGGGATCGAAGGTTCGGGATTGGCAGACACACTGGTTGCAGGCGGTGGTGTGACCATGCTGGCTGGCGGCGATGGGAATGACAGCCTGGCCGGCTCGACCAGCGCAGACCGTCTGTCGGGAGACGCTGGCAATGATACGCTGGCAGGTGCTGCAGGAGACGACATTTTTGTTCTGGCACCCGGCCAGGGCGACGACACGATCCTGGACTTTGAAAAGGGCGTGGACGCAAGCTCGGGCGACAAAATTGATGTGAGTGCGTATCTCGTCAATTTCGCTCAGATCCGTTTTACCACTCAGGGCGCGAATGATCTGCTTGTCGAAATTGGCAACGAAACTGTGCTGCTAGAGAACGTGTCCGTGAGTGCTCTGGACGCGTCCGACTTCATCGGCCTCGTGCCGGTTCTGACGCTGACCGGTTCAGGCGGTGCGGATACGATCGCAGGAACGTCCGGGAACGACAGCATCGACGGCTTGGGTGGCAATGACAGTATCGCGGCGCGGGGCGGCGACGACACCGTGAATGGCGGCGGCGGAAACGATACCATCATCGGCGCGTCGGGAGCGGATTCGCTCAAAGCTTCCTCGGGTGCGGACAGTGTCGAAGGCGCCGGCGGCAATGATACGCTTTCTGGAGGCAGTGGAAACGACACCCTGAACGGGGGCGGTAGCAATGACGTGATCCTGGGCGGCATCGACAACGACATGTTGATCGGTGGCTCAGGGAACGATTTCCTGAACGGGAACGCTGGGGATGACACGCTGAGCGACGGGGAAGGCCAAGACAAGCTAGAAGGTGGTGCCGGCGCGGATGTGTTCATTCTTGCAACCGACGGTCGCAATGATCGGATCGCTGATTTCGAGAATGGGGTAGACCAGATTCAGCTCGGGGGTGTGATGTTCGGGGATCTTGCAATTGCCGACATGAGTAACGGCACGGTAAGGATCACCTACGCGGGCGAACAACTGCTTCTGCTGGAAGAGGGCGGGTCCATTGCTTCCAGTGATATTGATGCCAGCGACTTCATATTCGTCTGACGCTTCACGGGCGGGCGCGATCGCTTGGACGCGCTCTTGAAACAAAAGTGGTCGTTCGGCCGCGAACCAGCCTGCTGACCCGGGCCGGGAACGAGGTGATCTCCTTCCTCGACTCTCCGCCCCAGGTCTGCAGGCTGATCTGTACCACACACGCCATTAAGGCGATTGGCTTGAAAATCTGCCAGGTGGTCGGGACGCGCGGCCACTTCCCAACGGCGCAATCAAAGCGTCAGGGCACAGAATTCCGGGCAATCTCGGATCTATCGCAGAGTGTTCCACGGCGCCGTATCCGCGACCTCTTCGATCTCGTAGCCCATTTCTCCGACACATGGTCCCAGAATGGCCAGAAGCGTTGCATCTTGATCCCCAATGTTGAACGTGGCGTGCACCACGTCTGCGCAGATGAAAATCGAGTCCCCCGGTCCCATCTCGCGTTTTTGCTCACCAAGCCACTGCTCGACCTTGCCCGCGACGCAATAGATAACCTCTTCCTGATCGGGGTGTTTGTGAAAGTCGTGGCCATGCCCCGGCGCAAGGCTGACCTCGATCACCGTGAGTTGCCCCGCACCTGTTGCGGGCGGATTGCTCATCCACTTCAACTTGCCCCAATCAAGCGTTTCCTGCGGTGTGTCCGCCGACAGCATGAATTTTCCGATCATCACAATTCTCCGGTTGTGTCAGTGTTTCGAAATCGTTCTGAACCTTGGTCCTTTGTCGTCACGCGACCCCTTCAGAGCGTTCCGCACCCTTGCGCAGGTTGCCGAACTCGGCCGTCTGGGCCGTGATCGCCCGCTCGGTCGGCAGACGTTCCATCGAGGACGCACCATAAAAGCCGTGGCAGTCGGGGCAGATATCAAGGAATTTCTGTGCATCTTCGGGTTCGGCCAGCGGGCCGCCGTGGCAGATAAAGATCAGGTCATCGCGATAAGCGCGTGCCGCCATAACCCATTCGTTGTACAGCCGGGCGCATTCCGCGATATCGGGCGCGCTGTCGCCCGCTCCGATCGAGCCGCCGGTGGTCAGGCCAAAATGCGCCACGATGACGTCAGCGCCCGCCTTGGCCATGTCGGCGGCGTTGTCGGCACTGAACACATAGGGGGTGGTCAGCAGGTCGCGTTCGCGGGCTTTGGCGATCATCTCGACCTCCATGTCATAGGACATGCCGGTCGCTTCAAGCTCGCGCCGGAAACGGCCATCGATAATGCCGACGGTGGGGAAGTTCTGAACGCCTGCAAACCCCATGGCGGTCAGATCGTCCAGAAACTTGTCCATGATACAGAACGGGTCCGTGGCGTTTACACCTGCCAGAACGGGTACGTCTTTCACAACGGGCAGCACTTCGCGCGCCATATCGACGACGATCTCGTTGGCGTTGCCATAGGACATGTACCCCGCCAATGACCCGCGCCCCGCCATGCGATAGCGGCCTGAGTTGTAGATGACGATCAGATCGACGCCGCCAGCCTCTTCGCATTTGGCGGACAGTCCCGTGCCGGCACCGCCGCCGACGATGACTTTGTCTGCCGCGATTTTGGCCCGCAGGCGGCCAAGGATTTCCGTGCGTCCTGTGACAGCCATCTCAGGTATCCTTCTGATTGTAGATTTCGTTGAAATTATGGATCGCAGCTTCGGCAAAGGCGGGATCATTGATGTGCATGTCCAGTTCGACCAGCTGCCGGTCAGGGGTCTGGGTCACCGTATCGCGAAGGGCCTGAAACAGTGCTGCGTTTGCGGCCGGGTCGTGAAACGCGCCGCCTTCGGTATCCAGTGCCGAGACCCCACGCAGCGGCAACAGAAACCGGACCGGGCCGTCACAGGCGTTCAGCTTGTTGCCGATCCAGGCACCGATCCGCGCGCATTCTTCGGGCGTCGAGCGCATCAGGGTGACCTGCGCATTGTGATGATAGAAGTTCCTGTTCTTGAACTGCGCAGGCACCGTGTCAGGGGCCCAGAAATTCGCCATGTCCAGCGCGCCACACGAGCCCACATAGGGAAGCTTGCTGCGTGCGATACTGTCCAGCCGCTCTTCGCCTGCGCTGAGGAAACCACCCACGATCAGGTCGCAGATCTCGGTGGTGGTGATGTCCAGAACCCCAGCCACGTCACCCTGGTCGACCAGTTGTTCCATCGAACGACCACCGCTGCCGGTGGCGTGAAAGACAAGGCAGTCATAGTCGTCGGCCAGTTTTTCGGTGATGGCCTGAACAGCGGGAGTGGTGACGCCGAACATCGACAGAACCAGCGCGGGGCGGTCATCGCTGTTTGCGGGCACGTCGTTTGCCATCATGCCCGCCAGCGCGTGCGCCGCATTGCCCAGCAACCGCCGCGAAACGCGGTTCAGCCCCGACACATCCGTGACAGGATGGAACATGTTCACATCCGACGCACCCACATAGGCCGAGACATCGCCCGATGCGAGCGTCGACACCAGAACTTTGGGCAGGCCGATCGGCAAGGCCTGCATCGCCGGCGCGATGATCCCCGATCCGCCCGATCCTCCCAACCCGATGATGCCGCCCAAATCGTCGCGACCCAGCACAAAGGCCGTCAGCGCGCGGGCCATCTCGGTCACGGCCTGGCCGCGATCATTCACGAACACCGCCGCCGGGCCGTCGGGATGGCAGGCGGCCACAGTGGCGGCGGTCACGTCCACGCCAGCCTCGCCCCCTTTGGTGCCGACATTGACCAGCACGGTTTGCATCCCCGCCGCGTCGATCAGGTCGCGCACATAGCGCAGTTCCGGCCCCTTGGTGTCAGCCGTGCCGATCACGTAAGCTCTTTTTGTCATCTTCTCCTCCCTTAGCCCGACTGTCCGGGTTCCAGCCCCAGATGGCGTTTCTGCATCGCCGGGTCGCTTTCCAGCGCGTGCGCCGGCATCCGCTCGACGACTTCTCCGCCGACCATGATGGCCACGTCCTGCACGGCGGCCAGTGCCGCATGCATGTTCTGTTCGACCAGCAACACCGCGATGCCCTCGCTTGCGATCTGGCGGGTCAGGTCGACCACGTCCCTTACGATGGCCGGGGCCAGGCCTTCGGTTGGCTCATCCAGCACCATCAGGCGCGGGTTCAGCAACAAGGCCCGCCCAATCGCCAGCATCTGCTGTTCGCCCCCAGACAGCTTGTTCCCCAGATTGCGGCGGCGTTCCTTGAGGCGTGGAAAGGTCTCATACACGCGGTCAATCGACCATGCACCGCCCTTGCGTTCGACGATGGTCAGGTGTTCCTGGACCGTCAGAGACCGAAACACCCGCCGCCCCTGCGGCACATACCCAATCCCCATCTGCGCGCGTTTCTCGGGCGGCAGGCCGGTCATGTCCACGCCATCGAACCGGATTTCCCCCGCCGAATGCATATGCAGCCCCATGATGGCGTTGCACAGGCTGGTCTTGCCCATCCCATTGCGGCCCAGAATGCCCAACGGACGGCTCCCGACCGTCAGGTCGACCCTGTGCAGCACGTGGCTTGAGCCATAGCGCAGGTCCAGCCCGCGGATATCGAGCAGAGCATCAGTGGCCATGGGCGCCTCCTATGTAGACCCGATGCACGTCCTCGTTGCGCATGATCTCATCGGGCGAGCCTTCGGCAAGCATCCGGCCGTCATAGAGGACCGAAACGCTGTCCGAGGTCTGCAGCGCGATATCCATATCGTGTTCAATCAACACGACCGTGACATCCTTGGGCAACGACATCAGAAGCGCGCTGAGTTTCGGGCGCTCGGCAGGCGACAACCCTGCCGCTGGCTCGTCCAGCAGCAAGATCTTCGGATTCTCTGCCAGCGCGATCCCGATTTCCAGCTGCCGCCGCTGCCCGTGGCTGAGCTCGGATGTTTCGCGGTTCAGTACATCCGCTACGCCAGCAACCTCGGCCAGCCGCTCGGCTTCGTCCAGCCGGTCATCACCGGCCCGCAGGGGCAGCACCTGCCGCCAGCTGCCGCGCAGCCCGGCCACGGCCAGAAACAGCGTGTCACGCACGGTCAGGCCGTTGAACAGGTGGGCGTGCTGGTAGGTGCGGCGCAGCCCGCGTTGAATTCTTCTGTTGACCGGCTCGCGCGTCACCGTGTCGCCAAACAGGGTGATCTGACCGGTCGTGGCGCTGGTGTCTCCGGTTAATACATTGAACAGGCTGGTCTTGCCCGCCCCGTTCGGCCCGAGGATGGCGCGCCGTTCTCCGGGGCGGATGGTCAGATCGATGTCCTGCACCGCCCAGAACCCGCCAAAGCGTTTGCCAACGCCCCGGACCTCCAGGGCATCGGCGTTGGTATGTGAGTGCGTCACGGGCACGAGGGGTTGTCCCGGCTGACCGGACCCGAGGCCAGAAATGCCGCTTCATCCTGTCCCAGCAGTTGGTCCACGTCGCGCACGACCTTGACCACGCGGTTGCCCAGCGTGCCGTCTTCACGCTCGTAAACCTCGGTGACAAAGTTGTCGATTACGCCATTGCGGTTCTTGTCCAGACGCATGGTGCCGCCCGTCGGCGTGGTGAATGTCAGATCGTTCAGCGCCGCGCGGAAGGCTGCGTGACCATCCGACAGATCACCATCCACTTCATCGAGCGCCAGCATCGCGGCCTTGGCGCTCATGTAGTAGTGATGCGCGAAGATCGAAGGCGCCGAAAAACCGTCAGGGAAGGCTTCGGTGTAGCTGGCGGTGAAGGCTTTCCATTCGTCACCGTCATAGTCGCCGACAGTTGGCGTCCCCGCTGGCGCGCCCACCAGGAGCTTTTTGAACGGGCCTTTGCTGTCCAGAATGGACTGGTCGATGGTGATCGACCCGCCGATGATCGGTTTGTCACCGCCCGCCTGGCTGTATTGGGTCAGGAAGTTCACCGCATCCGCGCCACCCAATGCTACGAACAACGCGTCTACGTCCTGAGGGATCGCATAGACCACGGACGAGTAGTCCTTGTTGCCGATGGGTGTCCAGAACTTCTCGGGCACCTTGCCGCCTGCCTCGCAGAATTCGGTCATGAAACCCAGAACCTGCGTGTAGGGGAAAGAATAGTCTTCGGCGATCACGGCCACCGATTTGTAGCCCATGTCGTCGTAGGCATAGTCACCTACGCCGACCATCCACTGTGCGCCGTCCCCGCCAAAGCGGTAGAAGTTGTCAGAGCTGTCGCGCAGGGTCGTGTCTTGTGCCGCGCTCGACCCGTTCAGGAAGGTCACGCCGGGATAGGATTTTGACAGATCGCGCAGCGCAAGACCTTCAGACCCGGAGAGCGGACCGACGATGATGTCAACGCCGTCCTGTTCGATCAGCTTGCGGGCTGCGTTTACCGCGCTGTCGGGGCTGGCGTCCGAGGACATGGTGATGACCTCGATCGTGTTGCCGTCAATCTCTCCGCCCGTTTCCAGAACCGCCAGTTCGGCGCCGCGGATCCCGTCCTGCCCAAGCGCCGCAAAGGCACCTTCGAGGATCGAGATCACACCGATTTTGACGTCTTCGGCAGATGCTGGCGCCGCCATCGCACAGAGCGCCAGCGCGGATGCAGCCATTTTGAGCTTATTCATTGTTCAGGTTCCTCCCTATTAGTTTTCTTAGACACTTGATTTTTCGTTGGTGTCGGGGGCGCGCAGCCGGGCAAGCCAGTCATGCGCCAGTTGTTGCAGCCCGCCGGGTGCCACGATGACGATCAGCAGCAGCACAACGCCGATCAGCGTGTTGAACCGCTCGCGGTCGATCAGGTCGACGGCGAAGGTTTCCAGCAGGACAAAGACCACCGCGCCGACAAAGGCTCCGCCCGGATGGCGCAGGCCCCCGATGACCGAAATGATCAGGATGTCGATGATGGGTCCCAGACCGACCGAAAAGGACGAAACGCGCTCTTGATACCAGACGTTCAGGATGCCCCCGGCGCCGGCCAGCAGGCCAGAGAAGGCAAAGGCCGTAACAATGGGCGTGGTCACCGAAATCCCAAGCGCCAGCACGCGCCCCGGCGCGTCGCGCACGGCCTGAATGGTCAGACCCAATGGCGAGCGGACAAAGCCACTGACCAGCGCCAGCGCCAGTGCCGCAACAGCCAGAGACACCAGGTAGAGTGGCAGCGGATCACGCAGGCTGACGCCTGCAATCTCGGGTGCACGGACGCCCGAAAAGCCCGTCCAGCCGTTGAAAAAGGTATAGTTCTGGCGGGTGAAGTAAAAGAACGCCACCCCAATCGCCAGGGTGATCATGATGGCGTAAATCCCGCGCGACCGGCGTGCAATCAGGCCAACCAGGGCACCTGAAATGGCGGCGAGGCTCAGCGCCAGCGGGATCGAGATCCAGAATGGCAGCGGCACCCCGATCCCCACCGAATTGGGTCCGAAAAAGGCGATGGTATAGCCCGCAATCCCGGCTATGGTGGCCTGCGCGAACGAGACAACGCCCAGATAGGTCGCCAGGAAGCTGAGGCTCAGCGCCATGATGCCAAGGATCAGCGACCGCGTGGCCACCTGCGTCAGCCAGAAATCGTTCAACACGAGCGGCGGGATCAGCAGCGGGACAAGGATCAGTGCCTGTTTCATTGCTCGGCCTTTCCCAGCAGGCCCTGCGGCCGCACCGCCAGCACCAGCACCATGATCGCAAAGGTAAACACCACGCCGTAGGTGGGCGCGTAGGCCAGCCCGTATTGCTCGGCCAGGCCGACCAGCAGCGCACCCAGGGCGGCCCCTCCGATCGACCCCATGCCACCGACGATCACCACCACCAGCGAGGACAGCAGGAACTGCAGGTCCGTACCCGGCGCAATCGACAGCGCGCTGGCGGCGACAACCCCGGCCATTCCGGCCAGCATGCCGCCCAGGGCAAAGACCAGCACAAAGATGCGGTTGATCGGGCATCCCAACGCGCGCAGCATGTCCTGATCATCGACGCCCGCACGGATCACCGCGCCAAAGCGTGTCCGCTGGATCAGGAACCACAGGCCAATCCCGACCACCAGCGCAAAGCCCATCAACGCCAGCCGGATGTTGGCGTAGCCCACATTCAGAACCGGCAGACGCTGTCCCCCGGCCAAGGCGTCGGGCAGCTCGACCTGATAGGTCAGCCCGCCCCAATACCACAGCATCAGATCGGCCATGATGATCGAGATCGCAATCGAGGCGAGGGTCTGGCGCAGTTCGTCCCCCTGCATCCGGCCCAGAACCCCCGCCTGCACGATCGCTCCGGCAAACGCCGCCGCAAGGCCGCCTCCGATCACGCCCAATCCCCAGGACCCGGTGGCATCAACGATGGTGTACCCGACATAGCCACCCAGCAGCAGCAAAGCCCCATGCGCCATGTTCACCGTGCGCATGAGCCCGAAAATCAGGCTGAAGCCGCTGGCCGCCAAAAAGTAGAGAGCAGCAAGGGTCAGCCCGTTCAGGGTGACGATTAGAAATAGTGTCATGATTCCTCCCGTTGGCGGAAACCATGACATGCGTTTCAGGATCCCGGGCGACTTCGGTCACAAAATTGGAGAAAAATTAACATCTAAATTCAGTGTGTTATGCGGTCTTGATTCCGCGCGCCCGACCCGTTTCAAGAAAAAATGAGAAACCGCTTCTCATTTCCGATGATTTCTTCCTAAATGCTCTCATGATCAAAATGGCACTCACCGGGTCGAGAACCGAAGACGCAGATCAGAGGAACCGGATTTTCTGCCCGACGCTGGATGGGCTGACCCCTCTGCAGGCGGACCTGGCCTTTGTAATGCCCCGGATGGACCACAACCGCGAAGTGCGTGAAAATCGCCGACAAGGTGACTGGGCGGCTCTGCTTGCCAGCGATCCCTTCGGGTCCGAGGCGGCGATGTTCGCGCAATTGCACGAGCTTGGATATCTGGGCGTGACAAACTGGCCGTCATCCATTTTGCTGGACGGCACGCTGCGGCAGTCGATGTCGACGATCCCCGCTTCGCCCGAATTCGAATATGAATTCCTGGCCCGAGCCAAAGACGCCGGGTTCGACACCATGGCTTTCTTTCTTTCATTGGATCAGGCCCGGGCCGCTCTCAGGGCGGGGCCATTGCAACTGGTGTTGCATCCCGGACTTCTGGATGTCCAGACCGAAGAAAGCGGCGCGATGGTGCTGGGGTCGCTCCAACGTCTGATTGATGCTGTCCGGGCCGAGGCCAACGGCGTGCCGATCTTCGCTTATACCTCTGCCTGGCACGAAGCTTCGGTTGCGCTCAGCACCCTGGCTGTCGACGGTCTGATCTGGCTGGACGCTGGCACATGATAAAACAGCCCAAGAGCTTCCTGTTTGGTGCGGTTGTTGGTTCGGGGCTGACAGCGAAAGCGGCTGACAAAGCCGGTGCGGATTATCTTCTGGCGCTCAATGCCGGTCGTTTCCGGGTTCAGGGCGCGTCCTCGCTGGTCAGCTTCCTGCCGGTGCGTGCCGCCAACGACTGGGTTTTCGAATTTGCCGAGCGTGAAATGCTGGGGCGGTGTTCGGCACCGCTGTTCGCGGGTCTTTCCGTCAGTGATCCCAATCAGGATATCGGCGAACTGGTTCAGCGCACCCGCGATCTGGGTTTTTCGGGTGTGTGCAATTTCCCTTCGACAACTTTGATTGATGGTCGTCTGGGCGCGTTGATGGAGCGCGAGGACCTGGGGCTTGAACGTGAAATCACTTTGGTGGAAGAAGCCGCAAAGGCCGGGCTGGGCTCGTTCGTCTACGTTCAGACCAACGCGCAGGCCCGTAGAATGGTCGACGTTGGCGCAACGGCGATTTGCGTGAACATTGGCTTCACCAGCGGCGATACCGGCGTGAATACCCATCTGACCCTGGACACGGCGGCAGCGCAGATCGAGCGTGTGCTTGAGGGCGTGCCAGCTTCGGTCGACAAACTTTGCCACGGTGGGCCAATTACCTCGCCCGAAGAGGCGCTGGCGATCACGCGGATTTGCGGCGTGCAGGGATTTGTGGCCGGATCGACGTTGGATCGCCTGCCGGTCGAACAAACGCTCAGCGAAGTGACCAAGGGTTTCACTGCCATTCCAAGCTTGTCGCGCATCGCTACCGATGCATCGAGCCATGCGCATGATCTGGTCGGATCATCCTACACGATGCAGATGATCCGCGAAGAGCTGGATGATCTTGCGTATGAAGACATCCCGGTCTTGCTGATCGGGGAAACCGGCAGCGGCAAAAGCCGGGCGGCTCAGCGTCTGCACGCGGCGGGCCCCTCGGCCCGAAGACAGCTTGTGGTCGTGGATTGCCCGGCCCTGGACGGGCCCGAAGGGGGTGTCCATCTGCTTGGCAAGGCTGCGGGGACATTTGGCGGAACAAGCAGTCAGCGCGGGGCGTTGGAGCAGGCGTCGGGCAGCACCATTGTCTTTGACGACATCACGGCCCTCAGCCCGGATCACCAGGGCAAGATCCTCAAATTCGCGGATGAAAAGACGGTCCAGAGGATCGGTGATCACACGCTTCGCAAGACCGAAGCCAGGATCATTGCCACTTCGGACCCCAACCTGTTGCATGCGGTCGAAACCAAAGCCTTTCGCCCGGATTTGTATCATCGGATCGCGGGTCACGAAATCACTCTGCCCCCGTTGCGCGAACGCATAGACGACATTCCCGAACTTGCGCTGCACATCGGGCGGAAAGTGATCAGTGACACGCCGAAATTCTCAAACGCCGCGCTGCGTCTGATGCTTGAGCACGACTGGCCCGGGAACGTCAGAGAGCTCTATTTCGCGGTCCAACGGGCGGTGCGCAAATCTGGTGGATCGACCATCAACCTGAAAGATGTCGAATTCCTGCGTCGCAAACCCGTCCCGGAGTCAGCGCCGCGCGCCCCGGACAATTCGGCTGGACCCCCGGTGTCAGAGCGCGACTGGATTGCCGAGGCTTTGGCCCGCAATGGCTTTCGCCGGGCACCGACCGCGCAAGAGCTTGGGATGACCACCCGCACGCTGTACAACAAGATCAAGAAACACGGGCTACAGGGGTAGGGCCCAAAGGGGCGCGCGGGTGCGTTGAGGTTGAACCGCTCACTGGCAACAGGTGTCCGGTGAAACGGGCGCTTGATCCGCGACATCGCCCCGTCGGGACGCATTCAACACCTTCAGACCGATCACAAGCGCCGCGATCTGGCCGAGGATCACCGCAGGATAGATCAGACCGAACTGGGCATCGAAATACTTTTGCGGCCCGAACGAGACGAGCGCCATGATCGCAGCAACGCTGCTGAGCGTTCTTCCGGTCCTGGTGCCAAGCGGCTCGACGATGATGGCCGACAAAGCGATGGCCACCGACGCGCCAAGAAACGGCGCGATCCCAAAGAGCGGCGTTGCCACCGGAGGATGCGGCCGGATCCCGGCATAGAGCGCCGAAAGCATGATCAATTGCAGCACAATAAGCGTGGCCAGCGCGGCAGTTGTCTGACGGGTGTTCTGGGTCATGTCTTTGCCTCCAAAAAGCGTAACAGTGATTACGGTTGCATGTAGCCGTAATGATCGTTACGTCTTCTGTCAACAGGTTGGAGACTGATCATGCGCGAAGACAAGCGATCGCAGCGTCAGCAGCAGATCGAGGCCGCGGCCTATGAGGTGCTGGAGGCAAAGGGCTATGGCGGGACGTCAATGCAGAGCATTGCCAGGCAGGCGCGCGCCTCGAACGAGACCTTGTACAACTGGTATGGGGACAAGCAGGGGCTGTTCCGCGCCCTCGTGACGCGCAACGCAGAAAACGTCAAAACCCATCTGGAAGCCGCGTTGCAGACAGATGAAGACGCGCTGTCGATCCTGGGCGCCCTGGGCCCGAAGCTGCTGGCGCTGCTGACGGGTGATCGCGCGATCGCGCTGAACCGGGCGGCTGCGGCAGACGGCAGTGGTGAGCTGGGGGCGACGCTGGCAAAGGCCGGGCGCGACTCTGTCTTGCCGTTGCTCGTGCAGGTCCTGCAGCGGGCACGGCAGGAAGGTCACCTGCGCTTTGACGATTCAGCCGAGGCTGTCGGGCTCTATCTTGATTTGCTGATCGGCGATCAGCAGATCAGGCGCGTCATCGGACAAATTCCACCGCCGACAGCCGAGGTCTGCGTGGGGCGGTCGAACAGGGCAATCGAGCATCTCTGCAGGCTTCTGAGCACCTAGCTGTCCACCCGCACCGATCCGGGTGGTGCTTACAAAACTGTAAGTTTCGAGGCAGGCCGATGTGAGGTTCGGGGCGCATGTCGGACCGGTGATGCCCCGGAGTAGCCCCATGACCAGATCCACCCTGAGTGTTGCCGCCCTTTTCGTGCTGGCCCATATCGCCGTCGTCGCGCCGTTTGTGCCGGTGGCCAACATCCTGCCTGCAGGCTTTGGCGCGCTGTCGATGTCGTCGATGGCGCTGACCCTGATCCTGGCGGCGCGGTGGCGCATTGTCGATCGTGTCATGGGCGGGCCCGACAAATCCTATGTGGCGCATCGCTGGTTGGGTTTCTTTGCTCTGGGCGGGGCCCTTGCGCATTGGGGGCTGGCCTCATCGGTGGGGGCGGGGGTTCTGCCCGTTCTGGCCGAAAGCGGCGAGCAACTCGGCACGATTGCCGCCACCGGCCTGCTGGTGATGACCGCAGCCGCCATGATCCGCGCGATCCCCTACCACCTGTGGAAGGCCAGCCACATGCTGATGGGTCCGATATTCTTGCTGGCGGCGTATCACACATTCTTTGTGGCCAGCCCGCTGTCCGTTGGGGCCGCGCCCTGGACGCTGATGGGGGGTGTGTCTGTCGTTGGCCTGGTGGCCTGGGCTCAGACGCTGCAGCGCAAGACACGGCCATCACGGTTGATGACTGTCGAGGCCGCGACGCCGTTTGATGGCGGGATCGACGTCACCTTGCGCGCCGACAAACCGCTGCCACCCTTCCAGCCCGGCCAGTTCGCCACGCTGGCCCGGAACGCAGCACGGGCCGAAGCGCATCCGTTCACCGTTGCCGGCGGGGATGAGACATCGCGCCGCTTTGTCATCCGCTCGGCCGGGGACTGGACGGATGCGTTTGTGAACGCCGTAGAGGTCGGGGACCAGCTGCGTGTGGGCCGTGCGGTGGGCCGGTTCATGCCCAGGATCGCCGCAGGGCGCCCGGAACAAGTGTGGGTGGCAGGGGGCGTCGGGATCACGCCCTTCCTCGCTGCGCTGGAACGGATGCAACCCGACACCGCCGCGCGCATCACTCTGCTCTATTGCATAAGGTCGCGCGCGTCGGCCGGGGCGATTGACGATGTTGAACGCCATGCCGCGCGTCTGCCCCAGCTGGATCTGATCGTGGCCGGTGATCGGGGCGACAACAGGCTGACCGCTGCGCGGCTGATGGATCTGTCGCGCAGCATGGCCATGGACACTCAGGTCTATCTGTGTGGGCCCGAAGGCCTGAAGGATCTGATCACGGGTGTCTGGCAGACCCTGGGCAGGACCGGACAGGTGCATACCGAACGGTTTGATTTCCGTGGCGCTTATGGATTGACCGACCTGATCTATATTGGCCAACCTGTGGTTGAAACCGCCCGCACCTGGCTGGCGATGAAAAGGGATACGCCACCCCATGCGGCTGCTGGTTCTTGAAGATGACACGACGCTTGGCCCCTGGACCGAAAAGGGGCTGCGCGAAGCGGGCCATGTGGTGGACCTGTTCGCCAATGGCAAGGACGCCCTGGTCGCTGCGATGGGGCAAGACTATGATGTGCTGGTGCTGGACCGGATGGTGCCCGGCCTGGACGGGCTTTCGGTTCTGAAGGCGCTGCGGCAGGCCAAGGTGACAGCCCCGGCGATCTTCCTGACGGCCCTGGGCGAGGTAGATGACCGGGTGGAGGGCCTGCGCGCTGGCGGCGACGATTACCTGGTGAAACCCTTTGCCTTCAGCGAATTGCTCGCGCGGATCGAGGTTCTGGGACGGCGCCCGGGCGTGCGTGAAGATCAGGCCGCCGAGCTTCGCGTCGGGGACATCACGCTGGATCTGCACCGGCGGACCTGCAAGCGGCAGGGCCAGCTTGTCGATCTGAACCCAAAGGAGTTTCTGCTGTTAGAGGTCTTCTTGCGCTCCAAGGGCCGGGTGCAGACGCGCACCATGTTGCTTGAGCGGGTGTGGGACATGAATTTCGACCCGACCACCAGCGTCGTGGAAACCCATATCAGCCGCCTGCGCGCGAAGATCGAAAAACCGTTTGGCGACACGTTGATCCGCACGATCCGCGGCACCGGGTATGTCTTTGAGCCGGTTTAGTGGCCTGCTACGCCTGTCCGCTGTCCGGCAGACGCTTTGGCTGTTGGGGCTGTTTTCGCTGATCACCCTGGCGGGGTGGGGCGCGACCTACTGGTTGGTGCAGCGCGACATGCTGCGGGCGGTGGACACGCGCCTGACCACGCGGATGGATGCGGCGGTGACGGCCCTGAACGCCGGACAGGCTTTGCCTGCACCGGGGGATGGCGAAACCGTCGCGCTTGTCGCCCCGAAGAAGGATGATGGGTTTGAAACCCATGATCTGGAACCCGATGGGACCGAAATGCGCTATCTGCGGCGCACCACGCCCCATGGTCAGATCGTGCTGGGCGAGAATACCGAGCTTCAGGAAGAGCTGCGCGACATCCTGGCTGCCGGCATGCAGCTGAGCCTTCTTGCGACGCTCTTGCTGACGACCATCGCCGGGCTGTGGATGGCGCGCGCGGGCCAAAGGCGGTTGAATGTGATCAGTGATGGCCTGGCCGAGGTCGCGCAAGGCAAGCTGAGCCGCCGGATCGCGCTGTCGGGTCAGGATGACCTCAGCCTGCTCGCCGCGCGTATCAACGCGACCACCGCACGTCTTGACGACGCCATGACACGGATGCGCGTTCAATCGTCCAACATTGCCCACGACCTGCGCACACCTCTGGCCCGGCTGCGCGCACAAATCGAAGCAAGCCTGACAGCGGCGACCGAGCAGGGGCGCGCCATCGACCCGGACGAGCTGACCACCACGCTGGATCAGATCGACCGCATCACCGGCACATTCGACGCGCTGCTCCGGCTGTCGCGGATCGAACGTGGGGCCGGGCGCGAAGGGTTCGCGCCCGTGTCGCTCGGGTCTCTTGTGGAAACGGTTGCGGAAACCTTCGGGCCGGTAGTGGAAGATGCAGGTCAGAGCCTGCGCGTCGAGATCATCGCACCCGCCACGGTCGACGGCGACAGGGATCTGCTGATCCAGGCGCTGGCGAACCTTATTCAGAACGCCCTGCGCTATGGCGCTGATGGTCAGACGGTTGCTCTCTGTGTGCATGGATCACGCCTGTCGATCACCGACGAAGGTCCGGGCATCCCGCTGGCCGAGCGCGACAAGGTTGTCCAACCGCTCTATCAGAGCGAGGCAACCCGCCAGGGCGATGGCTTTGGTCTTGGCCTGTCGATGGTGCGCGCGACAAGCGATCTGCACGGCGCGCTTCTGTCCCTGTCGGACGGGCCCGGCGGGCGGGGGCTGATGGTGACGCTGCGCTTTGCTCAGCTTACAGATTTGTAAGGCTGCGGTCAGGCGCCTGCCAGCCTTGGGTCTTACCTGTTCTCTATCGCAGACCAGAAAGGACAGAACGATGACCCGTTTCAAAGACCGCGCGGCTGCCGTGCTTGCGTCGACCCTATCGCTGGCCGCGCTTGGGATTTTTGCCTGCCTCGGTCTGGCCGTTCTTGGCCTCTTTGCCGTGGCCGCGCTTGGCGTCGCCACCGCTGACTGGATCGCCCGGATCAAGGAGCCCAAGGCAGACGCCGCCCAACCAACCGCCACCGCCTGACAGACCAGACAGAGACCCCGGATCATGACACGTATCCCGCTTTTCATCGGCGCGCCCGCCATTTCACTGTCGCTCGCCGGCTTTGCCGCCGCGCAAACCACCGCAACCCCGCCCGGCCCCGCGCTGACGGCCCAAGATGCCAGCGCCATCGCCCTGGCGCTGCAACCCGGCACGATCGGAGAGGCGGAGCTGGACGAATACGACGGCAAACCCGCCTATGACATCGAGGTCGTCACCGAGGCCGGCCAAGAGGTCGAATTCAAGATCGACGCCGCAACCGGAGAGGTCCTGCACACATGGACCGACGACGATCCAAGCAATGACCCCGCCCCCGGCGACGCGGGCGAGGCCTCTGACTGAGCAGCAAGCGGGGATCGCAGAGGCCGCAGGCGGCTTTTCGCGTTTCCCCGTCGGGGCCTATGGCGTGATGCCAGAACCGCACCCGGCCCAGCCTGGTGCGCGTTCAGACGTGGTCTTGGCTGAAACGGCGTCTCATGCTCCATCGGCGGGGCAACTGGCAAGCCATACAGCCGACATGGCAGCAGAGCGCATCGACAGGCTCAACGCGCCCTGCAACGGGGTAAGAGAATGCTCAGATCCAAGTCCAAAAGCGACAGTTGATTGACCCATCCACCGTCCCATCCGCCTGGTCCATTTCATTCAATGTGCTGCCATAGACGACATACGTGTCGCCAGGCAGTCGTTGCTCATCGACAATTTCGTATAGTGCCGCGATGAGAATGTCATCGACGCCATCACCATCCACATCCCCCGCTGACGAAACTGCAGCGCCCGCCTGATCACCCCGATCAATCCCTTTCAGGACAAATCCGTTTGTGCCGTCGACGCTTGATGGATCTAGACCGACGTCAAACATGCCATCATGTGCGGTATCTTTTCCGAACACCACATAGGTTTCACCTGCTCCAGATTTCCCATTGGGATTTGCCTCCTTTGCCCCGATGAGAATGTCATCGATGCCGTCGCCATTCATATCACCCGCCGAGGAAACATATGAGTAGTAGGTAGCGCCCGACGCAATTCCGTTTACGATGAAACCAAAACCATCGACGCTCACGGATACGGTTTCTGTCGACGTCCCGCCCAACCCGTCGCTGGTTGTATAGGTAAAGGTATCGCTGCCCATGAACCCCGCATCCGGGGTGTAGAGGATCTGATCACCGACAATTTCGACCGTGCCGTGCGCGGGATCGCCGATGGCGAAAATCTCAAGCGGGTCGCCGTCAGGATATCGTTGCTGTCGTACTGAATCGACTCGCCAATCTGCTGGCCTGTTTCGTCGAAGACCCTGGTAATGGTATGCCAATCCAACAGATCGTTCGGATCGCTTGAAACCGATTGCGTCACTCGCTCGTTCGCGTCGAACGCAACCTCTCTGACGATGCCGGTGTCCAGTTCGTTGACCTGGTTGATCAGATTTCCATCCGCGTCGAAGGATTGGGTCGCAACGCGCCCGCTGTCATACACGGTTCGGCGTTCAATCTCGCTGATCAGAGCCCCATTCACATCGAATTTTTTGGTGATACTGTCCCAATCCTTGGTGCCATCGCGATCGAACAGCTCAAGCTGTCCGCCGGTGACGGCCCCGTCCCTGTCGTAGGATTTGGTCACAATGCGCCCGTCGTCAAATGTGGTCCGGCGCTCGGTAATGTTGCCAAATCGGTCACGGGTGACGGTGATCGTGTCCCACGCCTTTTGATCGAGAGTATCCGTTCTGGTTTTGGTTCTGGCCATGGCTCATGCCCAAAACTGATACAATATGCGGGTGTTTTCTGATGGAATTGCTGGCTGTCTTTTCCATCATCTGTTGCAATCGTGGAATTGACATTGATCTTACCAACACCCTCTTGTCGCCCAAGAGGGTCGTATTCGCCAAGGTCGTGTCAGGGTCCGGATGACTGAATGCCCCTGGGTTGGAACGTGCTCTGAAAGGGTTTTTTCGAGGCCGTTATCTCCGATAGTCCATGGATGTCATCTTACCGTCTCTGACGACATTGGTTTCAGCGCCCGGAACAATGTCTGTATTCTGAGCGGCCAAAACGGCCCATCCGTTTTGCCTTCGTTGCGCAACAAAAACCATGATGGCAAAACGGGTATCAAGACGTCGGCCCTCTGAATCCAGTTGCCCCTCCAGTTTCCAACGCGTGTGGATGATAGCCAAATCGTCACTGACCTGCCGCACTTTGACCCGCCGCGCCGCAATCTCTGTCTGGCGGAAAAACGTCGTCAGCCCGTAATGATGCGCGCGCTCGATGTCATCGCGGTTGTCCCACCAGAGGCCGACCACATTCACAAAATCTGCATCCTCAACAAAAAGGGATGCGAGTGCCTGAGCGTCACGCGCATTCCAAGCCTTTGCAAACAGGCGCGGAATGTCTTCTGGGGTGTCAGGCATATGCGCTCAGAACAGCTGGGATCAGGATGTCCTCTTCATCATAAGTGTGCCGATGCAATACCTTGGTCAGCACCTTGGCTTGCTCAAGCGCTTTTCCGACCGTGGCCTTTGATGTGCCCTCTCCACTAAGCTTGGTAAAGATCAATTCCGCCTGATCCAGCGCCCGATCCAGGAACATGTGATCGTTTTCCAGAAGATCAATCGCCTGCGACAATTGCGGAAACCGCCCAAGGAAGCCCGGCAGGACATTGGCATCCTCAAATCCATGATGCCCATGAACGTGGGCAACCAGATCAATGCCCAGCCGGTTCATGCCGGTGAGCCCCATCACCTCCTGAACACTGCCTTCGGGCTCGTCCAGCACGGCCTCCAGCCCTCCGACCAACCGGGCGCTGGCTTCGGATATTGTCGCGTGCAAGCGTTGCAGATGGGCCGGCCACCCCAAAAACTGCGGATCATTGTCCCAGGCCGCACGATCTGCGGGAAAGATGCCCCGCAGAAGCTCTGTGTTCACCATGCCGCGTGTTGTGACATGAAACTGAGGCGCGTCGTAATCGTATTGTGCCACGGCTGACTCAGTCCTTCTGTTTTCATGGCATTCCGGACACCACTGTCTACTGTCATTGTGTCCATAAAGCGTTTCACAGCAAGATATTCCTGCCATGGCGTTGGCGTCTGCACTGACCAGCGGGTCATGGCGAAGGCTTAGGGATCAGCAATCTTACGCTGACCACCAACCACATGCGTGCCGGGTTCAAGGCGCATCTCAAGATGCTCACTGTGACTTCCCCGGTCTACTTTCACTGCGTTGCACGCGCCGTGACGGCGGCGCTATGTCGACCGTGCACCGTAAGGCCGGGGGAGCCCAACAAGACAGTCGTCTATCCTTTGGTATAGAAAGCGCGCCTTATTGGCCGGACCTATACCGCCGCGCGTCCCGTCCGCGATGCGCGTTTCAGTTATCTCAGACCTGTCAACGCAAGGTCGAGGTCGCTTTGAAGATATCCCATCAACCCCCCGGATCAGACCTGGACTGGAAAGTCCGGGCGCCTTTGACCGTCGAGACTCCGTCGGGCGCGCGGGTGTCGATTGCGCAATGGTCGCTGGCGGGTCTGGATTGGCCGGATGACGCGCCCGAATGCCCTGCAACCGGAACGCTCAGCGTGCCGTTTCAGGGGGTGGATATCCGTTTTCCGGTGCGCCTGTCGCAGGCGGGCCCCGGTGCTCTGGTCCATCTCGAAGGGCTCAGCGGCCGACAGCGCGAAACGCTGGCGCTGTTCTATCGGTCGCTATTGTCGGGGCGTATGGCCAGCAGCGCCGATGTGATCACCAGCCTGGACACGCCGGTGGATCTGGTGCCCATGGATCAAAGCCCGGAAGAACAGTCCCAGACCCCGGCCGCCCGAGTGCCACGCGCCCTGCGGGCGGCGTTTCATGTGGCCAGCTATCTCGCGATTGCAGTGGCGGTTGTGGGCATCATCGGAAACAACATCTTTACCAATCTCGACCGGATCGACGTTCAGCATGGCCGCGTCGTGGCGCCGATGATCCCTTCCTTTCCACCCGCCGAAGGGGTCGTCGAAGAGATCGCGGTCGCACCGGGGCAGCACGTTCGCGAAGGCGAGGTCATGTTCCGGATCCATGATCCCAAGGCGCAGGCCGCGCTTGAACGGACCCAGGCCGAGCTGAGTGTCGCCCGGCATGCGCAGACCCGCATTGCCGATGCCCTGGCGCAGTTGCAGGCCTGGTCGGGGTCTCAGGATACAGCGGCGCGCATCGCCACCGCGCTGCGCTATCACGCTGAATTCGTACAGGATGGGCGCTTTGACGACATCCGCCGCCAATGGCTGAGCCTTCGCGACCGAAGTCCCGATCTGGCGCAATCGGTCGATCCGTTGCGGATCGTGGTAGCCCTGCTCGAGGCCGAGGCCCGCTATCGTTCCGCTTCGGTTCAGGGGCTTGAAGCGACGCGTAACGCTCAGCTGCAACTGATCGACAGCAACCATGTGCGGGCGCCCGCAAACGGGATCGTGCAGGGCTTCACGCTGCGCACCGGTCAGCCCTTTTCTGGCTCCGCGCAGGAAGTGCAGTTTGAAACCGATGACCCGCGCCTGACCATCGGGTGGGTGTCTGAACGGTTTGCCGAAACCATCTATATCGGGATGCCCGCAACCATCGGGCTGAACGCGCAGGGCGACCGGGTCACCCTGCGCGGCGCGGTGGCAGATGTGCGCGCCGGCGACAATCCCGAACGGCCCGGCGAATTCGGGATCATCGTGACGATCCGCGCCACCGATCTGACCGCGGACGACACGCGGACCCGCCTGCGGATCGGGGCGCCGGTCAACCTCGAAGCGAAACGGCAACTGGGCCTGCGGCTGCGATCCTGGTTCGCGGGGGTCACAGCGATGTCGGGCGCGATCAGGGGCGGCGCATGACCGAATACGAGTTCGACAAGGATCTAACCCGGCGGCTGCGGGCGCTGCAGGGGCCGGCGCCAGGCTATTTCAGCAAATGGACGCTGCCGCACTTCACCTTGTTTCTGCTGGCGTTCATGGGGCTGTTGTGGCTGCTGGCAAATGTGCCGAACCGGTTTTTCAACCCAAGCGTTCTGCACGTCACGGTGGTGCTGGGTACGCTGGGGTTGTGGCGGTTCGGCTGGTGGTTCACCCACGCGCTGCGGGCCCAGATCTATGCCCGCGTGGTCTGGCCCCGGATGCGCCGCCGGGCCGACGCGCTCTGGCGGGCCGGGTGGCGGCCCAAGCGCCTGCACATCCAGATGACCACCTATTTCGAAGAGCCGTCGATCACCAAACGCGTCGTCGGGTCGATCCTGGGCCAGATCCGGGCCGAGCGCATTCCCACCACGCTCTATATCGGCACCGGCAGCGCCTATGACGAACGCATCATTCGCGATTTCGTGGAAACCTATGCGCAGGACATTCCCGATGATCTCGCATCCTTGGTGTTCATCCGCCAGAACCAGCCCGGCAAGCGCATGGCGATCGGCCTGATCCTGCGGGCGATCTGCCGGTCGGGGGCCGCGCCGGATGATCTGGTGATCTTCATGGACGGTGACGCGCTTTACGGCGGCGACGTGCTGCGCAAGACGCTGCCGATGTTTGCCGGTGATCCCGACCTGCAGGCGCTGACCACCGACGAAGAGGTGATCTGCTATGGCCCGGCCTGGATCGCCAAATGGCTGGATATGCGATTTGCCCAACGTCGCCTGGCCATGCAAAGCCATGCACTGTCGGGCCGTGTGCTGACCCTGACCGGCCGGATGAGCGTGTTTCGCGCCCGCCACATTCTGGATGAACGGTTCATCCGCACCATCGAAGCCGACCACCTGTCGCACTGGCTGTGGGGCAATTTCCGGTTCCTGTCGGGCGACGACAAATCCACCTGGTATCGCCTGTTGAGCGTGGGTGCCAAGATGACCTATGTGCCCGATGCCACGGTCTATACGATCGAGGTGATCAAGGAAAACGGCCTGCTGCGCATGGTCCAGAACTTTCGCCGCTGGTCGGGAAACATGCTGCGCAACGGCAGCCGGGCCATCGCGCTTGGGCCGACCGCGATGCCGTTCTTCATCTGGTGGTGTGTGGTGGATCAGCGCATTGCCATGTGGACGATGATGGTCAGCCCCGTGATGGCGGTGGTGGGCAGCCTGGTGGCACCCGGCTATGCCTGGAACTGCCTGATCTGGGTGCTGTTTTCGCGCCTTGTGCTGTGCCTGTTCCTGTTCGGGTACAGCCGGCGGGCGGATATGAGCTGGCCGTTTATCCTCTACCTCAATCAGGTGATCAACGCGACGGTCAAGATCTACATGATCTTTCACCTGTCCAAACAGAAATGGTCGAACCGCGGCAATCAAAGCTCGGGCGGGGGCACGGGGCTGCGGGCGATGCTGCAAAACGGCTTTGCCAAGTTTCAGATGGCCACGGCGGTTCTGACCTTTCTGACACTGATCCTGATCTATGTGGGCCTGATCGAGATGCCGTTCGGCTAGGGCATCCTATCCTTTCGAGACCGCGCTTACCCGTTGGACACACCGACAGGATCGACCGGGCCGCTACTCTGATCCCAGTCTTGCAAACATGAGGATCAGACGATGATTCAACCCGTTATCCTGGCCGGTGGCACTGGCACCCGTCTTTGGCCCGTATCGCGCAAAAGCTATCCCAAACAGTTCGTGGTGCTTGATGACGCACAGAGCCTGTTCCAGCAGACCATCGCGCGGGTGACCGCACCCGGCTTTGCCGCGCCTCTGGTGGTGACGGGCGAAGACCATCGCTTTATCGCGCAGAACCAGCTTGACGACATCGGCGTGGCCGCGTCCGAGATGATCGTCGAGCCGGTGGGCCGCAACACCGCCGCTGCCGTTCTGGCCGCAGCCCTGCGCCACCGCGATGCGCCCGACACCGTTCTTCTGGTCCTGCCCAGCGATCATGCGATCGACGATGTGGATGCGTTTCGCAGCACGCTGATGCGCGCGGCCAGGATGGCCAATCGAGGCAAGATCGTGGCCTTTGGCGTCAGGCCCGATCACGCGGCCACGGGGTTCGGGTATCTGCAGGTCGCGGGCGGCCATCAGGGCGCGCTGCTGATTTCGGCCTTTGCCGAAAAACCGGACGCGGACCGGGCCCGGCAGATGCTCGATGATGGGGACTGGCTCTGGAATGCAGGCATTTTCATGTTCCGCGTCGACACCGTTCTTGCGGCGTTCGACACCCACGCCCCTGACATGGTGGCCCCGGTCGAGGCGGCGATGGCCCTTGGCTCCACCGATGCCGGGGTGTGCCGGTTGGATCAGACGGCCTTTGCGCGCTGCACCAGCCTGTCCTTTGACCACGCGGTGATGGATCACCTGACACGCGGCGTGGTTGCGTTTGAGCTGACCTGCGGCTGGTCCGATCTGGGCAGCTGGCAATCGGTACGCGATCGTGGGCAGTCGGGCGATGGGTCAACGGTCACCACCGGCAACGCCACCGCGATTGACTGTCAGGGCAGCCTGCTGCGCTCGGAAACGCCGGATGTCAAACTGGTCGGGCTGGGGCTGACCAATATCGTCGCCGTGGCCACCGATGACGGGATCTTGGTGGCCGACATGGACCACAGCACCGAGGTCGGGCAGGTGGTTGAAACCCTGCGCAGCGAAGGGTCTGATCAGGCCGAGATGTTCCGCCGCTGCCACCGCCCCTGGGGCTATTACGAGACGCTGTCGCTTGGGCCGCGGTTTCAGGTCAAGCGGATCATGGTGTCGCCCGGTGCCAAGCTGTCGCTGCAAAGCCATGTGCACCGCGCCGAACACTGGGTCGTGGTCAGCGGATCGGCGCGGGTGACGGTGGATGACAGGGTCAGCCTGCTGTCGGAAAACCAGTCGACCTATATCCCGCTGGGGGCCGTGCATCGGTTGGAAAACCCCGGCAAGCTGCCCTTGCATCTGATCGAGGTTCAGTCCGGCTGCTATCTGGGCGAAGACGACATCGAGCGCTATGAAGACATCTATGATCGGGTGGCCGTCGCCTGATCCGACCCCCTCAGACAGATGCCGACCCGCGTGGCCCGCCACGCGGGTCTTTTCATGCGTATGGGGTGGGTAACCCTTGGTATAGCGCGGCGTCCCATTTGCGTATCAGTACTAGTCGGCCGACATATTTCGACGTTTTTTCAATGTGTTACGTTTTCTTCAAATTGGAGGAAATGCAATGGAACTCAGAGAAGTCGGTTATCAGGGCGCCCGGATCGTTGTTGCGCCCGACATGGTCAAGCCTCGGATCAGCGTGGTGGGTCTGGGCTATGTGGGGGCGGTATCGACCGCGTGCCTGGCATCGCTCGGGCATCAGGTCGTGGGGGTCGATATCGACCCCGACAAGGTTGCGCAGATTGCCAGCGGCCAAAGCCCGATCCACGAGGCGGGCTTGGGTCAGAGCCTGCATCAGGGCGTGCAGCACGGGCTGATTTCGGCGACCGATGATCTGCAGCGCGCGGTGCGCGACACCGATGTCACCTTTGTATCCGTGGGCACGCCCACCGGTGCTGATGGTGGCTGCGATGACCGGTATATCCGGCAGGCGGCCCGCGCCATGGCGGCGGGGCTGCGCGACAAGGACGGCTTTCATGTCTTTGTCATGCGCTGTTCGATCCCGCCGGGCACCACGATGAACGTGATGGTCCCGATCCTGCAAGAGCTGTCGGGCAAGCGCGCGGGGCAGGATTTTGGCGTGTGCTTCAACCCCGAATTCCTGCGCGAAGGCGTGGCGATCGACGATTTCCACAATCCGCCCAAGACCGTGATCGGCACCGATGACCCGCGCACCGCCGACATCATGCGCCGCATCGTGGCGCCGGTCGATCCCGATCCGATCTGGACATCGGTCGAGGTCGCCGAGACGATCAAATACGTGGACAATGTCTGGCACGCGACCAAGGTCTGTTTTGCCAATGAAATCGGACGACTGTGCAAACCCCTTGGGGTCGACAGCCATGCGGTGATGGATGTCTTTACCCGCGACACCAAACTGAACCTGTCGCCCTATTACCTCAAACCCGGTTTTGCCTATGGCGGATCCTGTCTGCCCAAAGAGGTCCGCGCCGTCAGCCATATCGCCAAAGATCTTGGCGTCACGCTGCCGCTGATCGGCAATCTTGACCGGTCGAACCGCGAACAGATCGCGCGTGCAACGCAGATGCTGATCGCGACCGGTGCGCGGCGTGTGGGGGTGTTGGGTCTGGCGTTCAAACCCGGCACCGACGATCTGCGCGAAAGCCCGGTTCTGGATGTCATGGCTGCGCTTCGGGCGCAGGGGGTCGCGCTGGTCGCGCATGACCCGGCGATCTTGGACGACACGCCGATGGGGGCGCTGGCGGGCTATCTGCAACAGCCCGACGCCGGGGTGCGGGATCTGGTCGGGGCCCTGGGATCCATGCTCTGCGACAGTCCTGCCGAGGTGATGGCACAGGCCGATGCCATCATCGTCTGCCACCGCCACCCCGACTATCAGGCGGCCGTTATGGCCCATCCCGATGTGCCGGTGGTGGATGTGGTGCGGCTCTTTTCCGATGGGGGGGATGACCCCCGGATCGACGGCATCGGCTGGTAAGCCGGTTCGCCCTTCAGACCAGTCCAACAGATAAAGAGGTGATGAGATGACGACAGATCAGGGAACCCTGCAGATCGGAACGGCGCTGTCCGATGTGCTGACAGGGGGCAAAGCGGCCGATCAACTGACCGGGCTCGCCGGCAATGACAGCCTGAGCGGGCAGGGCGGTGATGACCGGCTTTATGGGGACTACACGCAGGCCAATCTGCTGCGCGGCACCGACGGGGCGCAAAGCCTGTCCGACTATGCCGCAACCGGCACCTGGGATCTGACCGATCTGGGCAATGGCCATCAACAGATGGAGCAGCGGATCCCGACCGAGATCGGCGGCGTCTACGAGCTTGGCTTCGATCTGGCCGCCAATTTTGCCGCCGGCCGCGCGGGCGCCGGCGTCGAGGTTCTGCTCGATGGTGTGGTGATTGCCGATTTTGCGTCGCAAAGCGGGGCGTTCGGTGCCCATTCGGTCCGCTTTACCGCCACCACCGCGCAGGCGACGCTGACGATCCGGTCGGTGGACACAGCCCTTGAGGGGCCGGTGATCGACACCTCGGGCCCCGCGTTTCACTATGACAAAGAAATCCAGATCGGCGGGCAGCCCGTCACCGTGGCGGCGTTTGCCGATGGGCAGGCGAACCTCTATCAGGTGCTGAACGGCACGCTGCATGTGTTCGACACCACCACCCAGACCTATGAGCGCGCCGGGGCGGCAGGCACGGTCAACGTCAATTCGATGGGCTACAACACCCAGGACGATCTGCTCTATGCAATCGCGGTTGGCAATGGTGTGGATTCTCTGGGGCAGGCGGTCGGTCGCTCCGATCTTGTGATGCTCGATGCCGAAGGCCACAGCTATCGGATCGGTAGCACGCCCTACCGCGCGTGGACCGGTGATTTCGATGATCAGGGCAACCTGTGGTCGTTCCAGTCCAGCATGGACCGCATCGCCGTGATCGACGTGGATCAGCTGGACGCGGCGGGCAATCCGCTGACCACGGTCTACAAGCTGCCCCCCAGCCTTGTGGGGGTGCGGGTCTATGACGTGGCCTTTGACGCGACATCACAGTGTTTCTATGGCGTTGCCCGTCCCCCGGCCAAGGGGGCCGACACGGTCATGCTGGTGGTCGACATTTCCACCCCCGAACCCACATTCCGCACCGTGCCCGTCACCGCCACCGTGATCGGCGCACAGGTGCTGGACGGGGCCCCGCTGATGACCTTCGGCGCGGCGATCATGGATGCCGACGGCAATCTTTTTGTCGGGGGTAATGCGGGGGATCACGACATGGACGGCAGCACCCGCGCATCGGGGGCGATCTTTCAGGTGATCATCGACCCCGACACCGGCGACGCGCAGCTGCATCTGGTCGAACGGGCGCCGAAATCCTATTCCAATGACGGGGCGGCCGACCCGACCGCGCCCAGCCCCTTTGCGCCTGTTGATCTGGACGCCTCTGTGCTGGTGCGGGATCTGACCCTTGTGGCCACGACCGACGGCGTTCTGAGCTATGACGACGCGCTGTCCGGCAATGCGGGCCGTGACCACCTGAGCGGAGGCCTGGGCGCCGACATCCTTGCCGGTGGCAGCGCCGGGGATCTGCTCGAGGGAGAAGACGGCGATGACGTGCTCCATGGCGGCGCGGGTCCGGGCGCCGAAGGCGGCGTGGCATCGCAGTATGACGATGACGGGCTGCGCTATGACCTGTCGGGCAGGCTGCTGGCCGAAGATGATGACATCCTGTCGGGCGGGGCCGGGGATGATCATCTGATGGGGGCCGCTGGCCATGATGTGCTGGACGGTGGATCGGGCACCGACACGCTGGATGGCGGGTCGGGGCGGGATCGGCTGATTGGCGGCTCGGGCAATGATCAGCTTGATGGCGGATCCCAGGCCGATGTTCTGTTTGGCAATGACGGCGCGGATCAGATGACCGGCGGGTCCGGCGATGATGTGCTGTCGGGCGGGGCGGGGGACGATCTGCTTGGCGGTGGATCGGGCCATGATGAGTTGTCCGGCGATGATGGCGCCGATGCGCTGTCGGGCGGGTCGGGCCATGACGCCCTGTCAGGCGGCGATGGGCAGGACAGCCTGTCGGGGGGATCCGGCGATGACCAGCTTGATGGCGGGCGCGGCGCGGATGCGCTGACGGGCGGGTCCGGGGCGGACACGCTGCTTGGCGGCGATGACGCGGATGTGCTGGACGGCGGCAGCGGGTCCGATTGGCTGGGCGGCGGCACGGGTGCCGACCGGCTCAGGGGCGGATCGGGAGACGATGCGCTGGAAGGGGGTGCCGGACATGATCACCTTAATGGCGGCAGCGGCGCGGATCTGCTCATGGGTGGCGCCGGGCGGGACCGTCTGTATCTGGGGGCCGGCGCGGATCTGGCCACCGGAGGGGCGGGTGCCGACAGGTTCGTCTTTCGCGACGAAGATCTTGACGGGTCAATCGACAGCATCACCGATTTCAACCCTGGTGAAGGTGACCGGCTGGATCTGCGCCAGCTAGATATCGGCGGCGATCTGAGCGCGCCGGACTGGCTGTGGGCACATTCCGAGATCGTGGACGACACGGATGTTGAGATCGCCCTGTCGCCCGACACGCTGCTGATCCTTCAAGGTGGGGCAGACACGTATCACCTGATGGGCGATACCCTGCTGATCTGATCGCACCTGTTTCAGCCGCCCCCCACGACCGGACCCGGATCATTCAAACCCTGCATCCTTTGCGATCAGGGCGGCCTGGGTCCGGTTCTTGGCGTTCAGCTTTTTGCACAGTGTGCGCACGTGCAGTTTGATCGTGACCTCTTGCAGATCCAGATCGCGGGCGATTTCCTTGTTGGATTGGCCCCGGCACAGTCCCCGCAGCACCTGTTTTTCACGCAGGCTCAGCTGGCGGGAAAAATCGGTTTCCTTGGCTTCGCCGTCCAGGCCCAGCACGCTGGCGGGAACAAAGGTTTCCCCCGCGATCATGAACCGCACCGCATTGACCAGTGATTTGGCCCCCATGGTTTTGGGAATGAACCCCGCCGCGCCCAGTTCGACCACGTCTTGTGCGACGCGGTTTGGGGCGGTGCCACTGAGGATCGCAAAGGCCTGATCCGGAAAGCGGGTGATCGCATCCGCCAGCCCCTGTGTGCCGTTCATGCCCGGCATTTCGAAATCCAGAAGCACCAGATCAAACGGATCATCCGACGCAAGCTGTTTCATCGCGGCCATATAGTCGGACACCGCGACAACGGCCGCCCGTCCTTCGGTTTCCAGATAGGACGCGATCGTGTCGCGAACCAACCCGTGATCATCTGCCAGCAAAATGCGCATGGAAATCGGAGATCCTGAATGAATGACGTGACTCTGATGTATAACATTCGGATAGGTTGAACCAGATGAGTGATTGCCATTTGATGAATTCTGCACGCTCATTCCATTCCCTTTGTCTGGATCTGTTTCCTGTGATCGCATGACTTAAGGGCATTTTGGCCTGCACATTGGGCTGTCTGGCTGGCCTTTGGATCAGGCACCTATCCCAAAGGATAGGGTCTTATCCCGATGCGCCGCTGACCGCAGGGGCGCGCGCGTGGCATCAAAGGCGCATCAGATCGACATCAGCGCGGGGGCGCGACATTCATGATCAACATCACCAGAGCGCTTTGCACCATCTGCGCCATCTCGGTTTCCACGCTGTCCATGGCCGATGAGGTCATTCTGACCGTCACCGGCGATGTGGGCGCGCCCAGCGGGGATCCCGTCTGGACCTTTGACCTGCCCGCGTTGCAGAGCCTTCCGGTCAGACGCATCGAAACAACCACCATCTGGACCGACGGCCTGCAGCAGTTCGACGGCGTGTCGCTTGCCGTGCTGCTGGATCACGTGGGCGCCGCCGATGGCGCGATCGAAGCGGTGGCGCTGAACGATTACGCCGTCACCATTCCCACATCGGATGCCACGCCCGACGGTCCGATTGTCGCCTATTTGCGGGACGGCGCGCCCATTTCGGTGCGGGACAAAGGGCCTTTGTGGATCATTTATCCTTATGATGATAATGAGGCCTATCAGTCCGAAGAAATCTATGCCCGCAGCATCTGGCAGCTTGATCGCCTGACCATCACGGGCGACTGACCACCACGGAGGGGGCCATCGACACACGCGCGCCGTTTCAGCCCATGAAAACATGGCCGATCATTGCCCTTGTTGCGGGGCTGATTGCGTGCCTTGCTCTTGTGCTGTCGCTGGGGCGCGCGGTCAAATCGGATCTTGATGCGCTGTCGACCGCGCGCACGGATGATCTGAGCTGGCTGATTTCTCAGCTTGAGGTTGAATTGCTGCGGTTCGAGGTCGCGGTGATCGACGCCCAGTCCGCGCCGGACCCCGATCTGCGCGCCGTGCGCGGGCGGTTCGACATCTTCTACAGCCGCGCCGGCACGCTGTTCGACAGCGCGATCTTTGCTTTTCTGCGCGAAACGGGCACCGCCCAACCGGCGTTGCAGGCCACCGAGGGGTTCCTGTCCCACGTCACGCCGCTGATCGACGGGCCCGATGGGTCGCTGCGTGTGGCCCTGCCTGACATCCGGTCCCGGATCCAGAGCCTGCGGCCCGAGATCCGCGCCCTTGCGCTGGACGGGATCCAGGGATTTGCCTTGCAGAACGCAACCCGGCGGGCGGATCTGTCGGCCACACTCAGCCGTCTTGCGTCGCTTCTGCTGGTGCTCTTTGCAGCGTTGCTGGTGGCCTTTGCGGTGCTGGTCAAACTGTTCCGCCGGGGGCAGGTGTTTGCCCGTGAAAGCCAGGCGGCGCGCACCCGCTTCGAAGCGGCGATCTCATCTTCGCTGGATGCGGTGCTGGTGGTGGACACCTCGGGGCGGATTCTGGAATTCAACGGCGCGGCCGAACAGGTGTTCGGCTATACCCGTGCCGAAGCGATTGGCGCGGATATGGCCGATCTGATCGTTCCCGAACATCTGCGGGCGCTGCACCGCAAGGGCATGGCGCGGTTTCTGACAACCGGAACGCCCAAGGTGATCGGCGCGGGGCGGGTGCGGCTTGAAGGTCTGCGCAAGTCGCGGCAGACTTTTCCGGTCGAGCTGTCGATTTCCCTGTCGGAAACCGATGGCGAACGTGTGTTCGTGTCCTATCTGCGCGACATCACCGAAGAGCTGCGCGCCGAAGAAGACCTGCGCGCCGCGCGCGACAAGGCGCAGGAAAGCGAGCAGGCCAAATCCGACCTGCTGACTGTCATGAGCCACGAGATGCGCACCCCGCTGAACGGCATCCTGGGGTCGCTCGAGCTGATGCAACAGGACAGGCTGACCGACCGCCAGCGGCGGCATCTGCACGCGATCGAAGTGTCGGGCAAACTGCTGTTGTCGCATGTGACGGATGTTCTGGATTTCTCGCGGCTGGGGGCGGGGCATCGGCTGGGCGATCCGGCGCCGTTCGATCTGCCGCGGCTCGTGCAGGCGGTGACCGACAGTCTGGCGGCCAGCGCTACGGCGCGCGACAACAGGCTTGACGCCGATATGGTGTCGCCGGATCTGGAACAGGTGATCGGCCACCGCACCGCGTTGCAGCAATGCCTTGTGAACCTGGTGGGCAACGCGGTGGCCTTTACCAGCGGCGGCATCATCACGGTCGAGGTCGAGCGCCTGTCTGGGGATGACCTGGTCGAATTCCGCGTGGCCGATACCGGGGTGGGGATCGCCCCGGACTATCTCGATGTGATCTTTGACGAATTTGTCACCATCGACACGGCCTTTGCACGTGACGGATCGGGGACGGGGCTGGGGCTCGCGATCACCAAACGCCTGGTCGAGGCGATGGGCGGTGACATCACCGCCGACAGCATTCCGGGCGAAGGCAGCCTGTTTTCCATGCGCCTGCCTTTGCCCCGCCACGTGCCCCCGGCCTTAACCAATGCCCCGCCGCCGCCTGGTCCCGGCCCCGGTCACGGGGCTGCGCAGGTCCTGCCGGGGCAGACGGCGCTGGTTGTCGATGACAATGACATCAACCGGACGATCCTGCGGGACATGCTGAACGATCTGGGCTTTGCGGTTGTCGATGCCAGCAACGGCCATGATGCAATCGACCTGCTGGCGCGCAGGCCCTTCGACATTCTGCTGCTGGACATCAGCATGCCGGGCATCGACGGGATCGAAACGCTGCGGCGGGTGCGCAAGCTTGATACCGGCTGGCGCGATCTGCCTGCGATCGCGGTCACGGCCCATGCCGCCGCCAAGGATCACGCGACCATCCGCGCCGAGACGTTTCAGGGGCTGCTGGTCAAGCCGGTGTCTCTGTCCGGTCTGCGGGCCGAGCTGTCGGCCGCGTTGCCCGGTGACGTGGTGGCTGGCGGGGATCAGGTGCCCGGTTCGGATTTCCGCGCGCGGTTTGGCGAAGACAGGTATCAGGCCGCCCTGACCGAGCTGCACGCCGATGTCACCGCGTTGCTTGCCGCCCTGCGCGCAGGGCAGATGGTCGATGCCGCAGACCGGGACGAGGCCCACAGGCTGTCGGGATCTGCGGCCATTCTTGGGCAACACATGCTCTGGCAGACACTGCAGGCCATTCAGAATTGCGAGGCGAGCAACTGGCCAAGCTGCAGATCCCGTTATCTGCAGGATCTGGAAGCACGTGCGGCGGGTCTGAACGCTTAGGCGAATAGATCGGTGGAGAGGTATTTCAGCCCGGAATCGCAGATGATGACGGCGATGGTCTGACCCTTGTGCGGCCCCTTCAGCAATTCAAGGGCCCCGGCCACATTGGCGCCGGCCGAAAAACCCGCAAAGATCCCTTCGAGCCGCGCCAGATCCCGTGCGGTCTGGCGCGCGGTGTCGCCGTCCACCTGCAGGAACCCATCCCAATGCAGGCCGCGCAGGAAATCGAGATCGCCCATCACATAGCCGCCGCCCTGGATCGGGTGCTCGGGGCGGGTCACGTCCTGGCCTGCGATCACGGCGGCCCCTTCGGGTTCGATCGGATAGCACCGGATTGCCGGGTTCTGGGCACGCAGGTATGTCGAGGTGCCCGCCAGCGTCCCGCCCGAGCCCACAAAATCGCAGAAGGCATCAATAGCGCCGCCCGACTGGGCCCAGAGCTCGGGGCCCGTCATCTGTTCATGCGACCCCGGATTGCCCGCGCGGCGGAACTGGTCGGCGCGAAACGCGTCGCGGGTCTGTGTCAGCTCGGTTGCCACCCGGTCGACCTCGGCCAGGTCGGCGCCCGACACCTCGCCGGGGCGGCTGTCGGGCAGTTGATCGACCAGAACGACCTCGGCGCCCAGGGCGGCCATCATGCGCGCGCGCTCGGGCGAATTGCCCTTGGACATGACGGCCACGAACGGATAGCCCCGGATGCCGCAGACGATGGCAAGGCCGGTGCCCATATTGCCGCTTGTCAGCTCGACCACGGTCTGACCCGGTCTTAGCGTCCCATCCCGTTCGGCGGCGTCGATCACACCAAGTGCGGCACGGTCTTTCTTGGAAAAGCCGGGGTTGAGGTGGTCGAGCTTTGCCAGGATCGTGCCATCGCAGCCGTGATGCGCGACCAGCCGGTCAAGGCGGACCAGAGGTGTGCCGCCAATCGCATCAAGGATCGAAGCATGCGTGTGTGTCATCGTCTGTCTTTCAATGATCTCAGCTCCAGTTGAGAACAACCTTGCCCGACTGTCCGGATTTCATGGCGGCAAAGCCGCGCGCAAAATCATCCGCATCAAAGCGGTGCGTGATGACGCGGCTGACGTCCAGACCATTTTGCAGCATGGCGATCATCTTGTACCAGGTTTCGAACATCTCGCGCCCGTAGACGCCTTTGATGGTGATGGCCTTGAACACGATCCGCGACCAATCCACCGGGGATTTGCCCGGCGGGATCCCCAGCAGAGCAATCCGCCCGCCCATCACCATCGCCTCGACCATCTGATCCAGCGCGATCTGGCTGCCGGACATTTCAAGGCCGACGTCAAACCCCTGTTTGAGGCCAAGATCACGGATCACGTCCTGCAGGTCTTCCTGCGCCGGGTTCACCGTGCGCAGGCTTGGCACCACATGTCCGGCCAGCGCCAGCCGGTCGGGGTTGATGTCGGTGATCACCACGTTGCGCGCGCCGGCATGGCGGGCCACGGCGGCGGCCATGATCCCGATGGGGCCCGCGCCGGTGATCAGGACATCTTCGCCCAGCAGATCAAAGCTCAGGGCGGTGTGGACCGCATTGCCCAGCGGGTCGAGGATGGCGCCGATGTCGTCCGGGATGTCATCGGGCAGGGGGATGACGTTGAACGCGGGCAGCTTGAGGTATTGCGCAAAGGCCCCCTGTTCATTCACCCCGATCCCCCGCGTGCCCGGATCAAGGTGGAACTTGCCCGCTCGGCTCTGGCGGCTGTCGGTGCCGATCAGATGCCCTTCGCCCGAGCAGCGTTGGCCGATGGCAAGGCCGGCGACGTCCTTGCCAAGCTCGACGATCTCACCGGCAAATTCATGACCGGTGATCATCGGGCAGGGAACGGTGTGCGATGCCCAGTCATCCCAGTTCCAGATGTGAATGTCGGTGCCGCAGATGCCGGTTGTGCGGATGCGGATCAGAACCTCGTCCGGGCCGATCTCGGGCACCGGGGCCTGCACCATCCAAAGGCCTTCGCGAGGTTCGGATTTCTCGAGCGCCTTCATGGTATTGGGTCGCATCAGATCACTCCCAATCCGCGGCCGACCCGGCCAAAGGCGGCCAGTGCTTGGTCAAGCTCGTCCCGGGTCAGGGCGGCGTTCATCTGGGTTCTGATCCGGGCCTGCCCGCGCGGGACAACCGGAAAGAAAAAGCCCGAGACATAGACGCCTTCGTCAAAGAGGCGCGCCGCCATGTCCTGTGCCAGCGTCGCTTCACCCAGCATGACGGGGATGATCGGATGTTCGCCCGGCAGCAGGTCGAACCCGAGATCCTGCAGACCCGCGCGCCAGTATCGGGCATTTTCGAAAAGCCGCGCGCGCAGATCATCCCCGTCTTCGACAAGGCGGATGGCTTCGAGCCCGGCCGCCACGATGGCAGGCGGCAGCGAATTCGAGAACAGATAGGGCCGCGCCCGCTGCCGCAGCAGGTCGATCACTGGCTGCGGCCCGGCGATGTAACCGCCGATTGCCCCCCCAAGTGCCTTGCCCAGAGTTCCCGTCAGAATGTCCACATCCACACCGAAATGATCCGGCGTGCCGGCCCCGCGCGGGCCCATGAAGCCGGTGGAATGGCAGTCGTCGACCATCACCACCGCGTCATAGGCTTTGGCCAGGCGGGTGATTTCGGGCAGGTTGGCCAGGTAGCCATCCATGGAAAACACCCCGTCCGTGGCGATCATGATGTGGCGCGCGCCTTCGTTGCGGGCGTGTTTCAGCGTCTCTTCAAGATCGGTCATGTCATTGTTGGCATAGCGATAGCGCCGTGCCTTGCTCAGCCGCACCCCGTCGATGATCGAGGCATGGTTGAGACTGTCCGACACAATCGCGTCTTCGGGCCCAAGCAGGGGTTCGAACAGCCCGCCATTGGCGTCGAAACAGGCCGCGAACAGGATGGCATCGTCCTTTGCCAGAAAGTCGGCCAGCTTCTGTTCCAGGTCGCGGTGGATGTCCTGGGTGCCGCAGATGAACCGGACCGATGCCATGCCGAACCCTTTGGGATCCATCGCGCCCTTGGCCGCGTCGATCAGCGCGGGGTGGTCGGCCAGACCCAGATAGTTGTTGGCGCACAGGTTGATGACCTGGCTGTCGCCCACGGTGATCCTGCCGCCCTGGGGCGAAGTGATCATGCGCTCATGCTTGTAAAGGCCTTCGTCTTCGATCCGAGCGAGCGTATCCGAGATATGAGACAGGAATGCATCCGACATGTGAGGGCTCCGTTATGATGACGGATTTCTACCATGGTGGAAGTGATTCCGAAATAGGAGAATATGCTATGACGGAAAAAATCCACTAAGGTGGATTTCGTGGGGCGGGCGGGTCATCGCTCGGGTCAGCAGTGTCAGAACGAGATCGGGACAACACGGGGCGGGGCCCGGTGATCAGGCGAAATGCCGCTATTGCCGCGCTGCGGCTGGATTTATCCGTCATCACGGCCTAGTGCTCGGGGATCAACAGATGATTTTACCCAAAAAGGACCGTCCTCTTGACCGTTTCGAACCGCCGTCTTGCCAGCTCGGACTACAAGGGGCAGGTCGTGGGCGTCACGGTGCAGTATGTGATCGACACGCTGACCGGGCGGATCGTGTCCCGCGAATATGCGCTTGATGAACGCCTGCCGTCGGAACGGCAGATGGCGCAGGATCTGGGGGTGGCGCGCAACACCGTGCGCGAGGCGCTGGACAAGCTTGAAGAAAAGGGAATGATCCGTCGCCGCGCGGGCTCGGGGTCGTTTGTGACCTATGACCCGGATGTGAGCGCGGGGTCCGCGGCCCCTGTCGCGGCCGAGACCGGCCCGCTGCATCTGCAGGTCGTGCGCGGCATGTTCGAACCTGAAATGGTGCGCCTTGCGATCATTAACATGTCGCCCCGTCAGATCGAAGCCCTGAGCGAGACCCTGTCGAAGATGGAAGCGGTGCGCACCGATGTTGCGGCGTTCGTCCGCCTTGAAGAGGAATTTCACCGACAGATCGCCGAAGGCACCGGCAATCCGTTGCTCGTGGCCTGCTACAATCTGGTCATCGACGCGCGGCGCCAGTCGTTCCGGACGGCGATGTACCGCCGCTATTTCACACCCAGTCGCATCGCGGATTACCAGCGCGGCTATAATGCGCTCTTCAACGCCATCGCTGCGCGCGATATCGAAGAGGCCAGCGAATTCATCAAGCTGTCGCTGATCGAGGATCAGAAGATCCTGATGCAGGACGATTAGAGCGGTTTCAGGCTACACCGAAGCGCGTGTTCCAACACAAATGGGGTGCGCTGTAGGCGCCTCCTCAGCCCTGCGGTTCGGGCGCGGGCATCCGCTGGTGCCACATCTGGCCCAGCCGGGACATGTGGCGTTCCAGAACATCCTCGTGCCGGTCCAGCCAGTCCAGCACCGATCCGAATTCGATGATCCGCGCGTGACCGTCATGGATGCGGACGACCGGCCAGTCTCCGACCAGGGCATTGTCGATGCCGAACAGATGCGTGCCGTACCACCTGGCGGGCCCAAAGGCATGGGGCATTTCCTGCCGCCGCTTCATCGCTGCCAGAACCGACACCGGTTCGGTCGTGTCGGCCAGCTCGACCGCGTTGTGCCACAGGTCCAGAACGGACGCATATTCCCAGCTGACCGCGTTCCATTTGCCGGGGTAAAGCTGGTTGTAGCTGTCAAAAAAGGCTTTCGGGCGACGAAAGAAAAACGCGGTATCGGCAAGCTTTGGATCGTCGAAATCGGGGAACTGGAACGTATAGCGCGACATGAACTCGGCCGAGGTACGCGCGATCATGCGCGGATAGTTGTCGGCGGTGCAGGACAGGATCTCGCCGCGAAAGCCCTGCGCGTGGGCGGCTTCGGTCAGTTCATGGACCATGGGCGGCGATGACGAGCACCAACACAGGATGTCGGGCTGATCGGCCAGCATCGACGTGACGATGTCGCGCGCAGATGTGTAGTCGGTGGCATAGCGCACTTCCTTGACGATCTGGTGCCCGGTGACGTCAAAGGCTGCGCGATAGACCGCCAGCGACGGAAGCCCAAGTGCATCGGTCTGGCTGCACAGGGCCACTTTGCGGGCCTTTGGTACTGTCCGGTTGAGCCAATCCACACCGGTGACGACAAACAGCGGATGCGCTTCGGCCGGGGCGATCATGTAGGGCGTGTCGGGGGACAGGTCGGTGGGCAGGAGCGTCGACACCAGAACCCTCCGGTCCATCAGATAAGGCACCACCGGCGCAAAACTGCTGCCCCCGAGCGTCAGGATCAGCTTGACGCGCTGGCGTTCGACCATGTCGCGGGCTGCGGCGGCCATCTGTTCGGACCCCAATGCGCTGTCATGGATCACGATCTCGATCCGGTGGCGCCGCCCGGCCACCATCAGCCCCCCTGATGCGTTGATCCCGTCGGCCCAGATCCGGCAGCCATCAATGCCCTGCTGGCCCCATTCCGCTTCGCGTCCCGAAAGCGGGGTCAGAAAGCCGATGCGCAGAGGGGACCGATTCTGAGCCCCCAGAGATCTGAGTGAACCAGTGACGGCCAGGCGCTGTGCGAAGGAGGATTTGCTCATAATTTGAACTTTATCTCCATTTTTGCGCATCCGAAACGCTGAAAACTCAGGAAAATAATATTCCACGCAGGAAAAAGTTTGACCGGGCCACCCCGATTCCTGCGTTACTGGACCAAGCTAAGGAACCAATTTACTGAGCCGGTCCATACCGGGCTGCCAGAACGACAAGGAGACATACATGTCGAAACGCATCGCGGTGATTGGCGCAGGCCCGTCCGGGTTGGCCCAGCTTCGGGCCTTTCAGTCAGCAGCGCAGAAGGGCGAGGAGATCCCCGAGATCGTCTGCTTTGAAAAGCAGGAGAACTGGGGCGGGCTGTGGAACTACACCTGGCGCACGGGTCTGGATCAGAACGGCGAACCGGTCCACTGCTCGATGTACCGCTACCTTTGGTCGAACGGGCCCAAGGAAGGGCTGGAATTTGCCGACTATTCCTTTGAAGAGCACTTTGGGAAACAGATCGCGTCCTACCCGCCGCGCGCCGTTCTGTTCGACTATATCGAAGGCCGTGTTCTCAAGGCGGATGTGCGCAAGTGGATCCGGTTTTCCACACCGGTCCGCTGGGTCAGCTATGACGCCGAGACCGAAAAGTTCACCGTGACGGTGCATGACCACGAAAAGGACAGCACCTATAGCGAAGACTTCGACCATGTGATCTGCGCGTCGGGTCATTTTTCGACCCCGAACATGCCGTTCTATGAAGGGTTCGACACCTTCAACGGCCGCATCGTCCATGCCCATGATTTCCGCGATGCGCGCGAATTCGAAGGCAAGGATGTGCTGCTGATCGGTGCGTCGTATTCCGCCGAAGACATCGGCTCGCAGTGCTGGAAATACGGCGCCAAATCGATCACCACATCCTATCGTTCGGCGCCCATGGGCTTTAACTGGCCGGACAACTGGGAAGAAAAGCCCGCCGTGACCAAGGTGGACGGCAAGACCGTCTATTTCTCGGATGGGTCCACGCGCGACGTGGATGCGATCATCCTGTGCACGGGCTACAAGCATTTCTTCAACTTCCTGCCCGACGATCTGCGCCTGAAGACCGCCAACCGCCTTGCGGCGGCCGATCTCTACAAGGGTGTGGCCTATGTCCATAACCCCAAGATGTTCTATCTGGGCATGCAGGATCAGTGGTTCACCTTCAACATGTTCGACGCCCAGGCCTGGTGGGTGCGGGATGCGATCCTGGGCAAGATCGACCTGCCCGGCGACAAGGCGGCGATGCTGGCGGATGTGACCGAGCGTGAAGAGCGCGAAGAGGCCAGCGATGACGTGAAATACGCCATCAAGTATCAGGCCGACTACATCAAGGAACTGGTGGCCGAAACGGACTACCCCAGCTTTGATGTTGATGGCGCCTGCGAGGCCTTCTTTGAATGGAAGGGTCACAAGGCCAAGGACATCATGGCCTTCCGCAACAATTCCTACAAGTCGGTCATCACCGGCACCATGGCGCCTGTCCATCACACGCCCTGGAAGGACGCGCTGGACGATTCGATGGAAAGCTATCTTCAGAACTAAGGAGCGCGCGGCCCGGTCTGTGCCGGGCCGCCTGTCACAGCCATGCTGGATACTCTTCTGCCCCCGCCCTTTCGCTCCGGCCCCCCCCGCCCGTCGCGCCCGCGACGTCCGCATTTTGTTGCGCCGATCCGCGGGGTGGAGCGGTTCAGCGTGCCCGGCGCCGGAGCGCTGCTGATCGACATTCACGCCGGTGACCGCATCGCGCTGGTCAATGACGAAGGCGGGCAATGCGCCGAACTTGTCGCCCTGCATCCCGGTGGGCGCGTCGATGCGGGTCTGCTGGGCGTCGGTGCGGATGGGCCTGCAACAGGGCTGCTGGCCCTGCTGGGGTCGGCCGATGCGTCGATGGCGCGCTTGCGTCTTGGCCTTGCGCGTCGCGGGCTGGATCTGGGGACGGCGCGGGCGATCACGCTGTTCGGCGGCACCAGCCCTGCGGGCGATCAGGCGACGCTGGTCGCCACCGGGCCGGGGCATGTGATTGTCTGCGCCCCCGGTGGCCCGATGGATTTCGAAGCGCAGAACACCGCGACGCCGCTGACGGTGACGGTCACGCGCGCGAACCCCGCGCTCGGGATGCAGTTTGATCTGCCCGACCCGCTGGCCGATCCGCTGCAGGACATCCGCATCGCGTCCGCCACCGCCCGCGCCTATGTGGTGCGCGCCGGGGACTATGTGCAGATCCTGGATGTGGACGGGCGGCAGTGCACCGATTTCCAGTGCTTTGATGCGCGCAAGCTTGATGCGGGGATCGTCAAGCCGCTGGACGTGACCACGACGCGCACCCTGATGGGGCATGCCTATCCGAACCCGGGGCTGCACGCGAAATACTTTGACGACGATTTCACCCCGCTGGTCGAGGTGATCCAGGACACATGCGGGCGTCACGATGCCTTCGCCATGGCCTGCACGTCCAAATATTACGACGATCTCGGCTATCCCGGTCACGTCAATTGTTCGGACAATTTCAACGGCGCGCTGGCGGGCTATGACATTCCGGGCCGCGCGGGCTGGATGGCGGCGAATTTCTTTTTCAACACCGCTGTTGATGACCATGGCGTGCTGCTGACCGACGAACCTTGGTCGCGCCCCGGCGACTATGTGCTGTTGCGCGCGCTGACCGACATCGTCTGTGTGTCGTCGGCCTGTCCCGATGACACCTCTCCGGCCAATGGCTGGACCCTCACTGACATTCATGTGCGCACCTATAGCGGCAAAGAGCGTTTCCAGCGCGCGGCCGCCTGGCGCCCAACCCCCGAGGCCGAGCCCATCATGACCCGCGAAACCGCATTTCACGCAAAATTCGCCGAAAAGACACGCGACTTTGTGGAATACAAAGGGTTCTGGCTGCCCAATTCCTTTCCTGAAACGGATGCGGTCGAATCCTACTGGGCCTGTCGCGGCGGGGTCGTGGCGCTGGATCTGAGCGCCCTGCGCAAGTTCGAAGTCACCGGCCCGGATGCCGAAGCGCTGCTGAACTGGGTGCTGACGCGCAACGTCGAAAAGCTGGGCGTTGGTCAGGTGGTCTATTCGGCCATGTGCTATCCGCATGGTGGCATGATTGACGACGGAACGCTGTTCCGTCTGGGGCCGCAGAATTTCCGCTGGATCGGGGGCTCGGACGAAGGCGGCGTGTGGATGCGCGAACAGGCCCGCGACCTGGGCCTGAATGTGATGATCCGGTCGTCAACCGATCAGATGCACAATCTGGCGGTGCAGGGCCCGCTGTCGCGCACGCTGATCTGCGATGTGGTCTGGACCCCGCCGCATCAGCCCGCGCTGCAGGATATGGGGTGGTTCCGGTTCACCGTCGGTCGCATCGGCGGGCCCATGGGGGCCCCGGTGGTGGTGTCGCGGACCGGATATACCGGCGAGCTGGGCTATGAAGTCTTCTGCCACCCCAAGGATGGCGATGTCGTCTTTGACGCGATCTGGGACGCCGGCGCGCCGCTTGGGCTGAAACCCATGGGGCTTGAAGGGCTCGATTTGGTGCGGATCGAAGCCGGGCTGATCTTTGCCGACTATGATTTCACCGATCAGACCGACCCGTTCGAAGCGGGCATCGGCTTTACCGTCCCGTTGAAATCCAAGACGGCCGATTTTGTCGGGCGCGACGCGCTGCTGCGGCGCAAGGAAACCCCGTCGCGCAAGCTGGTCGGGCTCGAAATCGAAGGGCAGGAGCCCGTGGCCCATGGCGATTGCGTGCGCATCGGGCGGGCGCAGATCGGCGAGGTGACCTCGGCCATGCATTCCCCGCGTCTGGGTCGCTGGATCGCGCTGGCGCGGGTCGATGTGGCCCATGCCGAGATCGGAACCGCCGTCGAGATCGGTCAGCTCGATGGTCACATCAAACGGGTCGCAGCAAAGGTTTCGTCCTTCCCGCATTACGACCCGAGCAAAGAACGCCCCCGGTCCTGACCGGGGCGGCACGAGAAAGGGCGGAGTTACGAAAAAGACCGGGGAAAGCCCCGGATGATGCAACAAGGAGCTTTGAAGTGGAACAGGAACTAGCCAATCTGGCGGCGACAGTCGCCGAGCTACAGGCAAAGGCGGGCTCGAACGGCTCGATGTTTGCCGAAACTTTCTATTACCTCACGATCCCGCTCATGGTGCTGATCCATGTGGGCTTTCTGGCCTATGAGATGGGCGCGTCGCGATCCAAGAACGCGCTGGCGTCGGGGATCAAGAACATCCTCGCATTCGCGATGATCGTGCCCTTTTTCTACTATGTCGGCTGGTGGATCTACTGGGCGTTCCCCACCGGTCTGACCGGTGCGATGGGGGCGATGGAAATCTCGGGCTTTGCCTATGCCAACGAGGTCGCCAGCCCGCTGAGCGAATATATGGGTCCGAACCTGGGCGACCGCGCCAGCGGTGTGTTCTGGGGGGCGTTCGTGCTGTTTGCCGCAACGACCGCGTCGATCCTGTCGGGTGCGGTGATCGAACGGATCAAGCTGACCGGCTTCATCATTCTGGCCGTGGTGCTGGGGGCTTTCGTGTGGATCCTGGCCGCGGCCTGGGGCTGGCATGCAGATGGCTGGCTGGTGTCCAAGTTCGGCTATCATGATTTTGGCGCCGCCGGTGTCGTGCACATGATCGCCGGGTTCTTTGCCCTTGGGGTGCTGATCAATCTCGGGCCACGGATCGGCAAGTTCAATCCCGACGGGACCGCCAATGCGCTTTCGGGCCATTCCATGCCCATGACCCTGATCGGTCTGATGCTGATCATCGCCGGGTTCTGGGGCTTTCTGATGGGCTGCGTGATTGTTCCGGGCGAAGCCTGGTCCTGGAGCGGCGCAATCGAAACGTCGATCTATGGCACGCCGATGACCATGTCGGGCATGACCTTCAACATCCTGATGGGCTTTGCCGGTGGCATCATCGGCGCGTGGATGACCACCCGCGATCCGTTCTGGATGATGTCGGGCGCTCTGGGCGGGATCATTTCCTGTGCTGCGGGGATTGATCTGTGGTGGCCGCCGCTGGCCTTCGTGATCGGCTTCATCGGCGCGGCCATGATGCCCTATGTCGCCAGCTTTGTTGAAAAACTGGGGATCGACGATGCGGTTGGCGCGTTCACCGTGCACGGCTTCCTGGGCCTGTTTGGCGTGATCGTCGTGGGCATCGTCGGCACCGGCTATCCGGCCATGTTCGGCGAAGCGGATGTCGTGGAAATCTCGCTGACCGGTCAGCTGATCGGTGCGGCGGTCATGGCGACGCTCGGGTTTGTGCCGGGCTATGCGGTGTCCTTCATCCTCAAGGTCGCTGGCATGCTGCGGGTGCCCGAAGCCGCCGAGATCGTCGGCCTGGATGAAACCAAGGTTCCCGCGTCCGCCTATCCCGAAGCACTGCACCCTTCGGTGTCACCGGCCGAATGACCGGCACGCCTGAGCTCAAACGAAAGGAACTGACATGAACCCCGTTACGCAAGGCACCTGGGATGGTTTCGAAGGTGCGTTCTACACCGGTCAGGGCAGCATGGAGCTGATCTGGCTTCTGGCAACCGGCGTGCTGCTGATCATTGCCCTGTGGCTTGGCAACAAGCACGAGGAAGAAGCCTACGACGCGGTGTCCAAGAAATAGGGCCAAACCCCTGCCGGGGCGGCGTGCCCGCCCCGGCAACCACCTGACCACCAACACAGACCCCAACACAAACCAAGGAACACCACGAATGACCGCATCTTGGAGATTTTCGGCCCTCGCCGACCGGCACCGCGCCATGGGCTCGGATCTGGAAGACTGGAGCGGCATGGGCACGGCCTGGACCTATGACAAGGATCAGACCGAAGAATATCTGGCCATCCGCACCAAGGCAGGCGTCATGGACGTGTCGGGCCTGAAAAAGGTCCATGTGATCGGCCCCCATGCCAGCCACGTGATCGACCGCGCCACCACGCGCAATATCGAAAAGCTGAAACCGGGCCGGTCGACCTATGCCTGCATGCTGAATGACGCGGGCAAATTCGTCGATGACTGTGTGATCTATCGCATGGGGCCGCACAGCTTCATGGTGGTGCACGGCTCCGGTGCGGGCCATGAGCAGCTGACCATGGCGGCCGCCGGGCGCAATGTGTCGGTGCTGTTTGACGATGACATGCACGACATTTCGCTGCAGGGCCCGCTGGCCGTGGACTTTCTGGAGCAGCACGTGCCGGGCATCCGCGACGTGGTCTATTTCAGCCACATCCACACGATGCTGTTCGACAAGCCGGTGACGATCTCGCGCACCGGCTATACCGGCGAACGCGGCTACGAGATCTTCTGCCGGCGTCAGGACGCGGGCGAGATCTGGGATCAGATCGTGGCCCAGGGCGCCGCGATGGGGATCATCCCCACGCGCTTTACCACGCTCGATCTGCTGCGGGCCGAAAGCTATCTGCTGTTCTTCCCCTATGACAATTCCGAGATGTACCCGTTCGAAGACGAAGCCTGCGGGGACACGCTGTGGGAACTGGGGCTCGACTTTACGGTATCCAAGGGCAAGACGGGCTTTCGGGGCGCCGAAGAGCATTACCGCCTCAAGGGCAAGGAACGGTTCAAGATCTATGGCGTCAAGCTCGAAGGCACCGAACCCGCCGCCGAGGGCGCGCCGCTTTTGAAGGATGGCAAACAGGTCGGAGTGGTGACCGTCGGCATGTATTCGCCTTTGAACGAGCACAATGTGGGCATCGCCCGCATGCCTGTCGATTGCGCCGTCGAAGGGACCGCGCTGACCGTTCAGAACCCGGATGGAGAGATCGCGGCCATCGCCCATCCGATGCCCTTCTTCGACCCCGACAAAAAGCGCCGGACCGCAAAAGGCTGATCGCAACGGGGCACCGGTGGGCGGCCTGTCCGCCGGTGCCCGCCCCGGTATTCAGGCCATAGGAAACGGATATGACCCAGACAAGATTTTCCCCTTCGATCCCCAGCCGGCCGGTCTATTCCGGGCTGGTTTCCTGCGGTTCAGCGCTTTCGATCATGGTTGCCGATGAAGCGGGTGCAGCCGCCCTGACCGACCTGGCGCGCAGCGACGCGTCTGTCATGGACAAGGCGCATCTGCTGTTGATCGGTGTTTCGCAGGCCACGGTGCAGGAGCTCTCTGCACTGACGCCCCGGTCGCTGTCCCAGTCGCCGACTGTTCAGGGCGCCGAAGAGATCTTTGACGCGCTGATCGCCCACGCCGCCATCGGAACGCTGTTGTTCTGCGCGGGGTCCGAAGGGCTGATCGGCCAGTTCAGCGCCCGCGCGATGCGCTTTGGCCTGTCGCCCGACGCGATCCAGTCCGAGCATCGCGGATCGGTGGCGCGGCGCATGCAATGTGTGCACTGCAAGGGGATCACCGAAGACGTGACCACCGATCCGTTCATCTGCGGCCATTGCGGGCTGACATTGTTCGTGCGCGATCACTTTTCACGCCGGCTGGGCGCGTTTCAGGGTGTCTGCGTGGATGCCGAAACGCCCGGTGACATTCCTGAAACCGTGGAGATCCGGCCATGAGCACGCAACTGAAGGTCACCGTCGCCGAGGTCGAGGCTCTGACACCGCTGGTCAAGCGGTTCCGGTTCGAAGCTGCCGACAAAACCCCGCTGCCGGTCTTTTCGGGCGGTGCGCATATCACGGTCAGCATGCAGGATGGCGCGCGTCTGCGTCACAACGCCTATTCGCTGATCTCTGATCCCTATGATGGCAGCGGCTATGAAATCGCCGTGCGCCGTGATGATCAGGGCCGGGGCGGGTCGAAATTCATGCATGAACAGATCGCGGTGGGCGATACGCTGACGATCTCGGTGCCCGCGAACCTGTTTCAGCTCGATCTGCGGGCCAGAAAACACATCCTGATCGGCGGCGGCATCGGGATCACGCCCTTTGTTGCGCAGCTGCGGCAGCTGGACATGATCGGCGCCCCCTACGAGCTGCACTATGCCGCCCATTCACGCGATGAAGCCGCAGGGCTGGCATTGCTGCCGCAGGCCGACAACATCCTGATCCACGTGTCACAGGATGGCACCCGCATGGATCTGGGCAGGATCCTTGCCGATCAGCCCATCGGCACCCATGTCTATACCTGCGGTCCCGAAACGCTGATCTCGGCCGTTGCCGCCGAAGCCGCCGCCAAGGGCTGGCCCGCATCGGCGGTGCATTCCGAAGCCTTCACCGCCCCCCCACCGGGCGAGCCGTTCGAGGTGACCATCGGTTCGACCGGGCAAACGGTGCAGGTTGGCGCGGATCAGACCCTGCTTGAGGCGCTGGAAGAGGCAGGCGTGCCGATCAACTGGTCCTGCCGTGGCGGCGCCTGCGGTCAGTGCGAAACCAGCGTCACGACCTGCGACGGCGACATTGAACATAACGACCACTGGCTGTCCGAAGCGGACCGCGCCGCAGCGCGGGCGATCATGCCCTGCATGTCGCGCTTTCGCGGTGATCATCTGGTTCTGGATCTTTGAGGAAAGCAAAATGACTTTGCAGTTCAACGACGAAACCTTCCGTGGTGACTATACGTTCCACAATTCGCCCCACGCGGTCCGCCGCTTTCCGTTCCCGTTCGACCGCGACAGCTATATGTATTCGGTCAATATCGAGCAGCATCCGGGCGGTGCCGCAGGCACGCCGTTCGAATTCGCCTTCGATGTGGACGAACACTATGTGTCCGAAATGCGCGACCGGGCCATCACCCTGGCCGAAGATGCCCAGCGGTGTCAGTCGCTGCCCCATATGGAGCTGGCCGGCTGGGATCTGCTGGAACTGATCATGGTCAGCAAGGCGCGGGATTATCCCCACTGGTTCGAGCTTACCCGCGATGGCAATGCCTGGCGCTGGATCAACAAGCCGATGGGTGTTGATGACAGCTTTACCTTTCTGGACGCCTCCACGCTGCCCTACGGGCCGCTGGAATACATCACCCGGCAGGCTCAGGGTGACTTTGCGCTGCTCAACGAGCGCGACGGAAATCTGTGGCTGGATGCGGGCATGATCACGTCGCAGGCCGATTGGTCGCTGGATTTCGATGTGGGGATGAATTTCTTTGAATGGCACGCGCCGGTGCCCAAGGCGGGCAAGATGGGCGTGTTCGACAAGGCGCTGAAATTCCTGCTCGCGGTCAATCAGGGGCAATCCTATCGCCGCCTGAACTGGACCATGACAGTCAATCCGCGCCTTGATACCTCGCCCGAGAACTACCACAAATGGGGCCCCGAAAAGCGCAGCATCACCCCCGACAATGTGGGTCAGCGGCAGTTTCTGCGGGTCGAGCTGCAGACCTTCTGGCGGCTGCCGCGCTCGAATGCGCTGGCCTTTCCGATCCGCTGCTATCTGGCCAGCCTCGAGGATCTGTGCACCCAGCCCAAATGGGGCCGTCGCCTGCACCGCGTCCTGCGCGACATCGACCCCGACCTGGCCGATTACAAAGGTTTTGCGGTAAACCAGCCGACCATCGTCGACTATCTGTCGAACTTCGATGACGGCGCGCCGACATCCCAGGGCATCTATCCTGATGCCTCTGGCGCCTGAGCCCGCAGCGCCATGCACTGGCTGATCCTGTTCATCGCCGGTTTGTTCGAAACCGGCTGGGCCGTGGGCCTGAAATATTCCGATGGGCTGACACGCTTCTGGCCCACGGTCTTTACCGCAGTGACGTTCCTGATCAGCCTGACCCTGCTTGGGGTGGCGCTGCGGTCGGTTCCCTTGGGGACCGGCTATGCGATCTGGGCCGGGATCGGGATGGTGGGCACCGCAGTGGTCGGTATCCTTGCGTTCAACGAACCGGCCACCGCCGGGCGGCTGATCTGTGTGGGGCTGATCCTTGCCGGGATCGTCGGGCTCAAACTGGTCGAGCAGACCTGACCGGACCATCACACGCCTGATGCGGGCCTGACCCGCGATGCGCCCGCCCCGCCAGACCGGCCGGGGCGGGCGCAGTGGTTTTGCGGGGGGCAGGGGGCAACAGGTGGTGATGGCCGGCTGATGGCCCAAACACGAAAAGACCCGCGCCGGGGGGCGCGGGTCGGTGTCGGTCTGCCTGGGCCTTGGCCCGAAGGCCGATCAGATCACCCCATCCGTTCTGACGCGAACGAGCCCGGAGAGGCGGGGAAGACGACGGTCTTGTTGCCGTTCAGGAAGGTCCGGCGATGGATATGGGCGTGGATCGCGCGGGCCAGAACCTGGCTTTCCACATCGCGACCAAGCGAGACATAGTCTTCGGGTGACTGCGCATGTGTGATGCGCACGATGTCCTGTTCGATGATCGGCCCTTCGTCCAGATCCGCCGTCACATAATGCGACGTCGCCCCGATCAGCTTCACCCCGCGCTCGAACGCCTGTTTGTAGGGGTTCGCGCCTTTGAACGACGGCAGGAACGAATGGTGGATGTTGATGATCCTGCCCGACATCTTCTGGCACATTTCATCCGACAGGATCTGCATGTAACGGGCCAGCACGATCAGTTCGGCGCCGGTGTCTTCGACCACCTGCATGATCGCGGCTTCGGCCTGGGGTTTGTTGTCCTTGGTCACCTTGATGCAGTGGAACGGGATGTCGTTGTTCACCACGACCTTCTGGTAATCCATGTGGTTGGAAATCACCGCGACGATCTCGATCGGCAGCGCGCCGATGCGCACCCGATAGAGCAGATCGTTCAGGCAGTGGCCGAACCGCGACACCATGATGATGACTTTCATCTTCTCGGATTCGTCATGAAAGCTGTAGGTCATGCCAAATGATGCGGCGGTGTCGGTGAACCCGTCATTGAGGGCGGCGATGGTTGCGCCCTCCTGACTGTCAAAGCTGATCCGCATGAAGAACTGGCCGGTCTCCATGTCGTCGAACTGTGCACTGTCGGTGATGTTGCAGCCCTGCTCGGCCATGTAATTGGCAATCGCCGCGACGATGCCGCGTGTCGAAGGGCAGGTTACGGTTAGGGCATATTTGCTCATGTCGGTCTCCAGTTGGTCGTTTGGGCGCGGTGCCGGTGCATCGGTGGTTTGGGGGGTCAGGCCGTCAGCCCGTCGGGCTCGGGCTGGCCGAGGCTGCGGCAGCAGGCCGTCAGCGTGTTGGCCAGAAGGCAGGCGATGGTCATCGGGCCGACGCCGCCGGGCACCGGCGTGATCGCCCCGGCCACCTGCGCGGCGCTGTCAAAGGCGACATCGCCCACCAGCCGGGCCTTGCCATCGGGGGTTTCGATCCGGTTGATACCAACATCAATCACGGTGGCGCCGGGCTTGATCCAGTCGCCGGTTACCATTTCGGGGCGCCCCACGGCGGCGATCAGGATGTCGGCGTTGCGGCACAGCGCTTCGATGTTGCGGCTGCGCGAATGCGCGATCGTCACGGTGCAGCTGTCGCGCAGCAGAAGCTGGGCCATGGGTTTGCCGACGATATTGCTGCGTCCGACGACAACCGCGTTCAGCCCCGACAGCGATCCGTGCTGCGCGCGCAGCATCATCAGACAGCCCAGGGGCGTGCACGGCACCATGGCCTTTTGCCCCGTGGCCAGAAGCCCGACATTGGACACGTGAAAGCCGTCCACGTCCTTGTCCGGCGCGATGGCGTTGATCACCAGATCCGCATTGATATGCGCAGGCAGCGGCAGCTGAACCAGGATCCCATGCACCTGGTCGTCGGCGTTCAGGGTGTCGATCAGCGCAAGCAGATCGTCCTGGCTGGTGGTCTCGGGCAGGGCGTGTTCGAATGACGCCATGCCGCAATCCACGGTCTGCCGGCCCTTGTTGCGCACATAGACCTGGCTGGCGGGATCTTCGCCGACCAGAACCACCGCCAGGCCCGGTGTGACGCCTGTTTCGGTCTTTAGCGCCGAGACCTGACGCGCCACGTTGGCGCGCAGATCTGCGGCAAAGGCTTTGCCATCCATGAGTGTGGCTGTCATCTGACGTCTCCTGCGCGGCGCAGGCTCTTGGCAGCCACGCCGTTGTTTTCGTACATAGGTTTCAGCATGTTTCGGGGTCGCGGGCCTGTCGGTCGGGCGATCCCCCCGGGCCCATCTTTTGGCCCCGGGGTGTTTTTGTTCAGATGTCGAGAGTGTTGTCTTTTTCCCATTGTGAGAAATGTGTGACGAAGGCGTTCCATTCCTGGTGTTTCATGTTGAGATAGGCGTCGGAGAAGGCGTCTCCCATCATGGATTTGAGCCCGGCGTCGGCGT
>JAOXSC010000120.1 GCA_025800215.1 Marinibacterium sp. | reverse complement strand
GTGCCGCATCAGGCCAATATCCGCATCATTCAGGGCACGGCCAAGAAGATGGGCCTTCCGATGGAGCGCGTCGTGGTCACCGTGCAGGATCACGGCAACACCTCGGCCGCGTCGATCCCGCTGGCGATGTCGGTGGCCCATGGCAGGGGGCAGATCAAGCCGGGCGACCTGATCGTGACCGAAGCCATCGGCGGCGGTCTGAGCTGGGGCGCGGTGGTGCTGCGCTGGTAGCCATTCGGGGCGCCCATACATTGCCCTGCATAAACATTGACTTATGCGAAGACCTCCCCGTATCCTCTCAAAAAACATCCGGGGACTGGTATGGGTGAACGTACAGTAACGCGCATGGATCTCAGCGAAGCGGTATTTCGTGAGGTCGGACTTTCGCGCAATGAAAGCGCGCAATTGGTAGAAAGCGTGCTTGAGCACATGTCCGACGCGCTGGTGCGCGGCGAACAGGTCAAGATCTCGTCCTTTGGCACCTTCAGCGTGCGCGAAAAAAGCGCGCGCGTGGGCCGCAACCCCAAGACCGGCGAAGAGGTCCCCATTCAGCCCCGCCGCGTTCTGACCTTCCGCCCGTCGCACCTGATGAAGGACCGCGTGGCGGCGGGCAACAAAAGCTGAACGGCACGCCTGTCATGACCAAATCGCCCGATGCATTTCGCACGATCAGTGAAGTTGCCGAATGGCTCGGGGTGCAGGCCCATGTGCTGCGATTCTGGGAAAGCAAGTTCACGCAGATCAAACCGGTGAAACGCGCCGGGGGGCGACGCTATTACCGGCCCGCCGACATGAAGCTGATCGGCGGGATCAAGGTGCTGCTGCATGATGACGGGCTGACCATCAAAGGCGTGCAGAAGCTGCTGCGCGAACAGGGCGTGGCCCATGTGGCCGAATTTTCCAAGCCGCTCGACGGGTTCGACGACGACACCGCCCTGCCCGCCCCGCCCAGCCGGATCGAGCGCGCGCAGCCCGAATTCGACCTTGGCGCGCATGATCATCATGCCGCCCCGCCCGAGGATGACCACGAAGACGACACCGCCCCGGCGCTGGCCCTGTCGGATGTCGAATCCTTCGTCACGCCACCCCGGCCAGAAACCCCCGCACCCACAGCCGCGCAGGATGACCTGCGCGAGCTGACCTATGATCCCGAGCCATCCGCCGCGCCCGCGATCACGCCCGAACCGGAGCCAGAACCAGAGCCCGCCCCCGTTCCCGAGGCCCCAGCCGCAGAACCCGAAGAAGCCGCAGAATCAGAGGCATCCGACGTGATGCCCGTGTTTCACCATCAGCGCACAGAATCGCCCGCCGCTCCCCCGCGCCCGCGTGTCGTCGACGCCCCCGACCCGGCCCCCGACATCGCGACATCGCCCGGCGTCCTGTCGCGTTTGCCCCACAACCTGTCGTTCGACACAGCCGAGCACGCCCGCGATCTGGGCCTGGCGCTGGCCGATCTGCGCCGGATCCACGCCACCCGAACAAAGGATGCATCGGCATCATAATTTCGGATGATTTGCTCTTGTTCCTGCTCACAAAACCAGTATGAAGATCCCCACGTCGGGCTATGGCGCAGCCTGGTAGCGCGTCCGTCTGGGGGACGGAAGGTCGCAGGTTCGAGTCCTGCTAGCCCGACCAAATCACACCGACGTTTATGGCACAAAGGCCAGATCCCGCTCTGGCACAAGGGGGG
>JAOXSC010000118.1 GCA_025800215.1 Marinibacterium sp. | reverse complement strand
ACCTGCAGGATCCTTCGGCGGCGCTCTATGAAAAGGCGCGCGGCCTTTATGAGGACCTGAGCCAGGACCTGAACTACAACATCATGTTCAGCCCGCGCGGCGTGATCATGCTGGCACAGACCCAGCACGAGATTCGCGGCTATCAGCGCACGGCGCATGCCAACGCGCTGCAGGGCGTGAAGACCGAATGGATCACGCCCGAGCGCGTGAAAGAGCTGGTGCCGATCATCAATCTGGACGGCCCGCGCTATCCGGTTCTGGGTGGCCTTTGGCAGGAACGCGGCGGCACCGCGCGTCACGATGCGGTGGCATGGGGCTATGCCCGCGCCTGTTCGGCGATGGGCATGGACATCATTCAGAAATGCGAAGTGACCGGCGTGCGTCAGGAAAACGGCCGCGTGGTTGGCGTCGATACCACCAAGGGTGCGATCGACTGTGACAAGCTGGGCATCGTGGTTGCGGGCCATTCCGGTCAGCTGGCCGAAATGGCGGGCTTCCGCCTGCCGCTGGAAGCCGTTGCGCTGCAGGCGCTGGTGTCCGAGCCGATCAAGCCCTGCATGGACGTGGTCGTGATGGCCAACACCGTTCACGGCTATATGTCGCAATCCGACAAGGGTGAGATGGTGATCGGCGGCGGCACCGACGGGTTCAACAACTTCACCCAGCGCGGCAGTTTCCATCACATCGAGGAAACCGTCCGCGCCTTGGTCGAGACCTTCCCGATGATCTCGCGCCTGAAAATGCTGCGCCAGTGGGGCGGGATTGTGGATATGACTGGTGACCGCTCGCCGATCATGTCGAAAACGCCGCTGCAGGGCTGCTTTATCAATGGCGGCTGGGGAACGGGGGGCTTCAAGGCCATTCCGGGCTCGGGCTGGGGTATGGCTCAGTTGATGGCCACAGGTCATTCACCGCTGACCGAGGCCTTCTCGATGGACCGCTTCAAAGAGGGTCGCTTCATCGACGAAAGCGTCGCCGCCGGGGTGGCTCACTAAGGGCTCTGCCCGAGGTGGCCACAACACAGAATTCT
>JAOXSC010000095.1 GCA_025800215.1 Marinibacterium sp. | reverse complement strand
ATGGAGCCGGTCGAAGAGGCCACCATCGACGTCGATGATGATTACTCAGGCGCGGTGATCGAAAAACTGACCAGCGCGCGCAAGGGTGAGCTGGTTGAAATGCGTCCGGCAGGCGCGGGCAAGACCCGGATCATCGCCCATGTCCCGTCGCGCGGGCTGATCGGCTATCACGGCGAATTCCTGACCGACACGCGCGGCACCGGCGTGCTGAACCGCGTGTTCCACGACTGGGCCCCCCACAAGGGCGCCATTCCGGGCCGTCGTGCGGGCGTTCTGATTTCCATGGAAAACGGCCAATCCGTGGCCTATGCCCTGTGGAACCTTGAAGAGCGTGGCCGCATGTTCATCGGCCCGCAGGCGGATGTGTATACCGGCATGATCATCGGCGAGCATTCGCGTGACAATGATCTTGAGGTGAACCCGCTCAAGGGCAAGAAACTGACCAACGTGCGCGCCAGCGGCAGCGATGACGCCGTGCGGCTGACCCCGCATGTGCAGTTTTCGCTGGAAGAGGCGATCGCCTATATCGACGATGACGAGCTGGTCGAAGTGACCCCGAACGCGATCCGCCTGCGCAAGCGCTATCTGGACCCGCACGAACGCAAGCGCATGGCCAAGGCCGCGTCGTAAGACACCGGATATAAACGAAAAAGGGCGCCAGAGAGGATCTCTCTGGCGCCCTTTTTCATATGCCCGGATCGGGTTTATTCCGAGGTTTCGACCACCAGCAATTCGCGCTCGCTGGCGTCGCGCGCGTGGCTCAGTGCCTCTTGGTATTCGGGCGAATTGTAGCAGGCCACCGCCGCTTCGACACTGTCGAAGCGCGCCACCACGTTGCGCGGGCGTTCTTTACCCTCAAGCTGCACAAAGCGGCCACCGCGCGCCACGAACTGCCCGCCATGTTTGGCAATGGCCGGGCCTGCAAGCTCGGCGTATTTGCCATAGGCATCGGCATCGGTGACGGTCACATGAGCGATCCAGAGTGCGGGCATCTTCAGCTTCCTTTCAGCACGGTTTCGGCGGCCTTGATGGCGGCATCGGCCTTCGACGGATCCGCCCCGCCGCCCTGCGCCATATCGGGACGGCCACCGCCACCCTTACCGCCCAGTTCCACCACGGCGGCCTTGACCAGATCCACCGCCGACACTGTGCCGGTCAGGTCCGGTGTCACGCCCGCAGCCACGGCCGCCTTGCCGCCGGTATCGGCGATCAGCAGCACCGCGCCCGAACCCAGACGTTCCTTGTGGGCGTCGATCAGGGCGGGCAGATCCTTGCCGGTCACGCCGCTCAGGGACTGGGCCAGGAACGGCACCCCACCGATCTCGGTCGCTTCGGGCTGGGCACTGCCGCCGCCCGACATGGCCAGATCGCGGCGCAGCTGCGCCACTTCGTTCTGCAACGCCTTGCGTTCATCCAGCAGCGCCTTGACGCGCTCAGGCACCTCATCGGCCTGGGCTTTGAGCTCAAGCGCGACATCCGACAACACCCGATCCTGACGGCTCAGGTGATCCAGCGCCGCCGCCCCGGTCAGCGCCTCGATCCGGCGCACGCCCGCGCTCGATGCGCTGTCGCCCAGCGTCACGAAAAGGCCGATATCACCGGTCTGGCGCACATGGGTGCCACCGCAGAGCTCAATCGAATAGGTGTCGCCATCGGCCCCTTTGCCGGTCGCGGCACGACCCATGGAGACCACACGCACCTCATCGCCGTATTTTTCGCCAAACAGCGCCTGCGCCCCGATCCCGCGCGCGTCGTCCGGGGTCATGATGCGGGTTTCGACCGGGCTGTTCTGCCGGATATAGCTGTTCACCTCTTGCTCGACCTGGACCAGTTCGGCCTGGCTGAGCGCCTTGGTGTGGCTGAAATCAAAGCGCAACCGGTCATCGGCATTGAGCGACCCGCGCTGCGCCACATGCTCGCCAAGGGCGTTGCGCAGGGCTTCGTGCAGCAGGTGCGTCGCCGAATGGTTCGCCCGGATGGCCGAACGCCGCGCGTGATCCACCGTCAGCTGGGCCGCATCGCCCTTGGACAGCGTGCCGCTGATGACCTCGCCCAGATGGATATAGACGCCTGCGGTCTTGCGGGTGTCGGTCACGCGAATTTCGGCGCTGTCGGTGCGGACCACGCCGCTGTCGCCGACCTGGCCACCGGCTTCGGCATAGAAAGGGGTCTGGTTCAGCGCGATCTGGACCTTGGAGCCGGCTTCGGCGCTGTCGATCTGCGCGCCATCCTGAATGATGGCGACGACCTGACCTTCGGCGGTTTCGGTGTCATAGCCCAGGAAATCCGTGGTGCCTGCGGCATCGGCCACATCGAACCAGATGGTGGCATCCGCCGCCTCGCCCGATCCCGCCCAGGCCGCGCGGGCCTTGGCCTTCTGCTCGGCCATGGCTGCGTCGAACCCGTCAGTGTCCACGCTACGGCCCTTTTCACGCAGCGCATCCTGCGTCAGATCAAGAGGGAACCCATAGGTGTCATAGAGCTTGAACGCAGCTTCCCCCGGCAGCGGTGCGTCCTCTGGCAGGGCCGCGACTTCGTCATCCAATAGCCGCAATCCGCGATCCAGCGTCGCCTTGAACCGGGTCTCTTCCAGCTTCAGCGTCTCTTCGATCAGCGCCTGCGCCTGCCCCAGCTCGGGATAGGCCGCACCCATCTGGCGCACCAGCGCGGGCACCAGCCGGTACATCACCGGATCCTTGGCGCCCAGCAGATGCGCGTGCCGCATCGCCCGGCGCATGATCCGCCGCAGCACATAGCCACGCCCGTCATTGGACGGCATCACCCCATCGGCCATCAGGAACGAGGTCGAACGTAGGTGATCCGCGATCACCCGGTGATGCACGTTCTTGTCGCCATAGGGGTCGACGCTGGTGGCATCCGCGCTGGCTTCGATCAGCGCGCGCATCAGGTCGGTGTCGTAATTGTCGTGCTTGCCCTGCAGAAGTGCCCCGATCCGTTCCGGCCCCATGCCGGTGTCGATCGACTGCATGGCCAGATCCACCATCGAGCCGTCTTCGAACTGCTCGTTCTGCATGAACACGAGGTTCCAGATCTCGATGAACCGGTCGCCATCCTCTTCGGCACTGCCCGGAGGGCCGCCCCAGATCTCGGGGCCGTGGTCAAAAAAGATCTCGGTGCAGGGGCCGCAGGGGCCGGTGGGGCCCATCTGCCAGAAATTGTCCGATGTGGGGATACGGATGATCCGGTCATCGCCAAGCCCGGCCACCTTCTTCCAGATCTCGGCCGCTTCGTCATCGGTGTGATAGACCGTGACCAGAAGCTTGTCGGCGGGAATGTCGAATTCCTTGGTCAGCAGTTCCCAGGCAAAGGGGATCGCTTCGTGTTTGAAGTAGTCGCCAAAGCTGAAATTGCCGAGCATTTCGAAAAACGTATGGTGGCGGGCGGTATACCCCACATTGTCGAGGTCATTGTGCTTGCCGCCCGCCCGCACACATTTCTGCGCCGTGGTCGCGCGCGTGTAGTCGCGTGTTTCCAGCCCGGTGAACAGGTTCTTGAACTGCACCATGCCCGAATTGGTGAACATCAGCGTCGGATCATTGCGCGGCACCAGCGGCGAGCTGTCGACGACCGCATGATCATGCCGGTCAAAGAAATTCAGGAAGGTAGAGCGGATGTCGTTCAGGCTGGGCATGGCGGTCTCATTTGCAAGGGTCGATGTGATTTAGCCATCCCCACCGGTCATGTCCACAGGCCATGTCCGCCCTTGCAAAAAGGCCCGCCCTCGCGTGGTGGCAAGGGCGGGCCAGATTGGTCGTTCATGCGGGCGATCAGGCCTCGAGGATATCGTCATCCTCGCCGCCCGGCG
>JAOXSC010000066.1 GCA_025800215.1 Marinibacterium sp. | reverse complement strand
CGCAGTGTCAAACTGTCCGTCATCAGGGTCATGAGGTCTCTATCCTTCCGGTCGACAGCCCCTCGCCCAAAAACAAGAGACCATAATCATAAACGAAAAACACCACGCTCAGGTGCCAAGGGCGCAGGCCACGAACGGGGCGTGACGTGCGTGTGTGAAAACACCCCGCCCGAACCGATGTCCGGACGGGTTTGAGCCGTTCAGCCACACATGCCGATCAGGAGATCTTGCGCTTGCGGAACCGCATTTTCTGCAGCAGCATCAGCTGCTTGTACATGAAGTTGCCCCAGGGCGGCGCGACCATCGCGGTCGAATTGAACTTGCCCTTGCGCACCACGCCCTTGGCCTTGGAAAAGGTTCTGAACCCTTCTTCGCCATGGTAATGGCCCATGCCCGACGGGCCGACACCACCAAAGGGAATATCGTCCGAGCCCACATGGCTGAGCGTGTCATTGATGCAGGCCCCGCCGGAATGGGTGCGCGCGAGAACGTCATCGGCCCGCCCCTTGTTCCAGTCGAAGTAATAGAGCGCCAGCGGACGCGGGCGCGCGTGCACGAAGGCCAGCGCATCATCAAGCGTGTCATAAGGGATCACGGGCAGAATGGGACCAAAGATCTCTTCCTGCATGACCAGCATGTCATCCGTTGCACCCAGAACCAGGGTCAGCGGCATCTTGCGGGTCCCGTCGAACGCTTCACCCTGCGGGTTGATGCGAATGATCTCGGCGCCTTTTTCTTCGGCGTCCTTGAGATAGCCTTCAAGCCGCGCCTGCTGACGGTCGGTGATGATCCCGGTATAATCGTCGTTGTTGCGCAGCGACGGGTAGGCCTTGGTCATCGCGTCCTGATAGGCTGCGGTAAAGGCGTTCACCTTGTCGCGCGGGCACAGCACATAGTCGGGCGACACACAGATCTGACCCGCGTTGAACCCTTTGCCAAACCCGATCCGGCTGGCTGCTTCGTCCAACGGGAAGTCTTCGTGGATGATGGCGGGCGATTTGCCACCCAGTTCCAGCGTGACCGGTGTCAGGTTGTCAGCCGCCGCCTTCATCACGATCTTGCCGACCTGGGTCGATCCGGTGAAAACCAGATGATCAAACGGCAGCTTGGTGAATTCGGTCGCAACCTCGACGCCACCGGTGACCACGGTCACTTCGTCTTCGGTGAAGATCTCAGCCATCATCTCTTTGAGAAGATCGCCCGAGGCCGGCGCGAATTCCGACGTCTTGATCATCGCACGGTTGCCCGCAGCCAGCGCGCCGATCAGCGGCGACAGGCCCAGGAAGAACGGGAAGTTCCACGGCACCACGATGCCGACCACCCCGACGGGCTGATAGCGCACTTCGACCCGCGCGGGCATCACCGTCAGCGACGCGTGGCGGCGTTGGGGTTTCATGAACTTGCCCAGGCGCTTGCGATAATACCCGATGCCATCCAGCAGCGGCAGGATCTCGCCCAGTTCGGTTTCCGCTGCGGCGCGGTTGGAAAAATCCTTGCTAGCCGCAGCGATCATGCGCGCCCGGTTGTCCAGGATCACATTCTGAAGCTTGTCCAGACGGCGGATGCGCGTTGCATGATCCGGCATCGGATCGGCCAGCGCGGCCTTTTTCTGGGCAAGAAGCAGAGACTCGAGATCCGGCAGATCGCTTTCAACCGAGGTCAAATGGGGTGCCGACATGGTGCGTCTCCTTCGTTGGCAATACAGTTCAGCGCGATCAGGCGACTTGCGGAATGCCCATGGACGCGTGCAGCGCCGTCTTGCGTTCCAGCCAGTCACCTTCGTCGCCCGGCGCTGGCATTGTCATGGCGCCTTCAACCACCCAGCGATAGTCGATCCCGATCAGTTTGACAAAGACCTTGGACAGGTTGAGCCCGGCGGTCTTTGCGACCTCTTCATGGATCGAGGTGTTGATGCGCTCAAAGATCTCCTGGCCGCGGTTGCCGCCGGTGCGCACATTGCCGTTCACACCCATGACCGATCCCCACCGCATGCGGTAACCGGTCATGAAGATCACGTTGACGAATTCCGGCGGTGCGCCGGTGACGCGGCAGTGCACGTCAGTGATGGTCTGGGCAAGGTCGAACCGCATCTGTTCGGCCAGCGGCTTGCGCGTGGCGATGGTATACAGTGGCATTGAACTCTCCCTTTATCTTATTGATTGAAAAGCGAAATCATCACGCCATGCTTGCGTTTCGACTGCATGACACGGAACATCGTGCGGGCCAGGAACAAGAACCGTCCCAGCGGCGAAAACCGTGCCAGATTGCCCTTGATGACCTGCTTGAAATTGTCTTCGTCAAAGGCCGAAAACGACATCTGGTCAGGGTGCTGACCGGTCACCGCGCGCCATTCACCTTCAAGCGCGAGAAGGAAGGTCTGGCGTTTGTCCAGCGGAAAGCCGTTGGGCACGGCGATGGTGCAGGCCGACGAGCGCGACCACTGACGGTCGGTGACGGTGTGCTTCTTGTCCGCGACGGTCCAGACGATGCTAAGTTCGTAATCGCCGATATGCTCGGCATAGACCCGGCGCACGACCGTTTCGAGCTGCTTCAGCTGGTCGAGCGAAAGTTGGCCTTCTTGAATGGCAATAATTGATCGCATGGCGTCCTCCTCGTCAAAATAGTCTCAGATCACGCGCAATGGGTCGATGTTCTTTTCTGCCACTTTATTGACATTTTCAGCCAAATGGCGCACCTACACGCCATGCGCGCGCCAAATCACAACCGCCTGCCCGGGAGCCTCAGGATCCTGTGCGAGGTCGCGCCAGCCTTCGGGGTCAGCGCGGATGTCTGCCTTGGATCCACCGGGCTGAGCCTGTTTGATCTGCATGATCCCGGCGTGACGGTCACCTTCCGGCAAGAGCTAACCGCGATCGAAAATTTTCTGCGGGCCGCCCCCTATCGCCCCGGTCTTGGCATCGAGGTCGGGCGCCATATCAAGCCCGAAGCGCTTGGCATCTGGGGCTTTGCGCTGCTCAGCAGCCCGACGCTGCGCGCAAGCCTGGCCACCGCAATCGACTATTATCAGTTGTCTTTCGTCATCGCGCGCATGGATCTGGTCGAACAGGGCGATGACGCGCTGATCACCTTTGACACCACGTCGCTGCCGCCGGGGATCCGTAAATTTGTGCTGGAACGTCACCTGACGGTCCTGCTCAGCTTTGGCGAAGCACAGCGGCCCGGCCGGCAATTCGATCAGTCCGTGTTCAGAACGGCCGAATACGACGCCGCCTTTGCCCGGACGATCGAGCGTGAACTGGGCATGAAGGTCGAACCGAGCCGCCATCTCAACGCCGTGGTGCTGCCGCGAACGGCGCTGGATCTGCCGTTGCCCCGGCACGATCCCGATGCGCTGGCGGTGTGCCTCAAGCGCTGCGAAAGCCTGCAACATGGCGATGACCAGTACAGCTGGACCGCACGGGTTCAGGACGCGATCCTTGCGGATCTGGGCAATGCACCGTCGATCAAATCCGTCGCCCGCACCCTTGGGCTGAGCGAACGCACGCTGGCGCGCCGCCTTTCCGAAGAAAACACCAGCTTTCGCGCGATCCTGAGCACGGCGCGGCTGGCCGTCGCCCATGAATTGCTGAGCACCACCACGCTGACCGTGTCCACCGTGGCCTGGCGCGCGGGGTATCGGGAAACGTCCAGCTTTGTGCGCGCCTTTACAAAGGCCTATGGCATGACCCCCGGCAGCCTGACCAGCGCCCGCCGCACAGGCTGATGGTCAACAAGAAAGTGGATGACCTGCACCGCGCGCCGCGCCACTATGTGGCGGATCGAACCAATGGGCAGACGCGCATGCGCAGATACACCGCCAATCACTGGGGGCTGGGCCTGGCCCGGATCACCGACGGGCAGCTAGAGGATGTGCAGGGGCTGACAGATGATCCCGCCCCCTCGCCGATCAACCACAACATCGCCGCCAGCCTGTCGGGCCGCGCCCGCCTGCGCCGCCCTGCGGTGCGCAAAGGGTGGCTTGACCACGGGCCGGGGTCGAGCCGCGCGCGCGGCACCGACCCGTTCGTGGAAATCCCGTGGGATCGGGCGCTTGACCTGCTGGCGGCGGAGCTGACCCGCGTCCGGGCCGAACATGGCAATGGCGCGATCTTTGCCGGATCCTATGGCTGGGGCAGCGCGGGGCGGTTTCACCACCCGCAAAGCCAGCTCAAACGGTTTCTCAACAGCTTTGGCGGCTTTGTCCGCTCGAACGGGAATTACAGCTTCAACGCCGCCTTGGTGCTGATGCCTCATATCGTGGGCGACTATGTCACCCATCTGAAAGAGGCAACGCGCCTGGATCAGGTGGCCCGCCATGGGCAGCTGGTGGTGGCCTTTGGCGGGCTGCCCACGCGCAACACGCAGATCTCGGACGGGGGGATCGGGCGGCATGATGTGCCCGGCGCGCTGCAGGCCTGTGCCGATGCGGGCGTGCGGTTCGTCAACCTGTCGCCGCTGCGCCGCGACATGGACAGTGCGCTGAACGCCGAATGGCTGGCGCCGCGCCCCGGCACCGATGTGGCGGTGATGATGGGGCTGGCCCATACCCTGCTGGTCGAAGACCTGCATGATCGCGCCTTTCTTGACCGGTACACCACCGGGTTCGACCGCTTTGCTGCCTATCTGCGCGGCGACAGCGACGGGGTGGCCAAGACTGCGGACTGGGCCTCTGCCCTGTCGGGGATCGACGCCGACCGGCTGCGCGATCTGGCGCGCACCATGGCCGCGCAGCGCACGCTGATCACCTGCGGGGCGGGCCTGCAACGCGCCGACTGGGGCGAACAGCCGCTCTGGATGTGCGTCACGCTGGCGGCCATGCTCGGTCAGGTGGGCCTGCCTGGCGGCGGCTGGAGCATCGGGCTGGCCGTGAATGGCAATATCGGCGTGATGAACCGCTGGCTGCGCCCCGGTGCGCTGCCGCAGGGGCAGAACCCTGTCCGCGATGCGATCCCGGTGGCGATGGTCGCCGACATGCTGCTGCACCCCGGTGCGACCTATGAATTCAACGGCGCGCAGCGGGTGTTCCCCGACATCCGCATGGTCTGGTGGGCGGGCGGCAACCCGTTTCACCACCATCAGGATCTAAACCGCCTGAGCCGCGCCTTTGAGCGCCCCGACACGATCGTCGTGAACGAAGTCAACTGGACCGCCACCGCCCGGCAGGCCGACATCGTCCTGCCCGTGGCCGCCGCAGAAGAGCGGGATGATTTTGTCGCCGGCAAGCATGACAACTGGTTGATCCCGGCGCCCGCCCTTGTACCCCCGCCGGCCGAGGCGCGCACCGAATATGACATCTTTGGCGACCTGTCCCGACGCCTGGGCATCGAAGAGAGCTTTACCCAGGGCCGCAGCCAGGCCGACTGGCTGGCCCATCTGTGGGATCAGACCCGCCAGACCGCTCGCGACCACGGCATCGACCTGCCCGACTGGGAGACGTTTCTGACTGGCCCGCCCATCGCCCTGCCCGACCGCAGCCCCGATCAGGTCTTTCTGGCCGATTTCCACGCCGACCCCGATGCGCACCCGCTGCCGACGCCCTCGGGCCGGATCGAGATCTTCAGCGCCGTCATTGACGGGTTTGGCTATGACGACTACCCCGGTCACCCGACCTGGATCCCGCCCCGCCCCGAAAGCGGAGCGCTGGCGCTGCTGTCGGGCCAGCCTGCAACGCGACTGCATTCACAGCTTGATAACGGCGCCTATTCTCTGTCGCAGAAGATCGCCGGGCGCGAACCGGTGCTGATCCACCCCGATGATGCATCCGCGCGCGGGATTGCCGATGGCGATGTGGTCGAGCTGTCCAATACCCGTGGCGCCTGCCTTGCGGGCGCGCGGATCACCGCAGACATCGCGCCGGGCACCCTGTTTTTGTGGACCGGTGCCTGGTTTGATCCCGACCCCGCCCATCCGCAGCGCCGGGACCGGCACGGCAATCCCAACGTGCTGACACATGATCTGCGCACGTCACGTCTGGCCCAGGGCCCGGCGGCACATTCCTGCCGGGTCGATCTGCGCAAGGCCGTGGGGCCGCTGCCCCCCGTCACCGTCCATGACCCACCGCGCTTTGAAGGCTAGCGATCGTCGGGAAACGCAACCGGCCCGCCCTGATCGGCCCAGCTTGAAAACCCATCCTTGAGATGGGCGCAGTCAAAGCCGATGTCATTGAGAAGCGCCACCGACAGCGCCGATCGCCAGCCGCTGGCGCAATGGAACACGAACCGGCGATCCTGGCCAAAGATCTCTTTGAAATAGGGGCTTTGGGGATCGACCCAGAATTCCAGCATGCCGCGCGGGCAATGGAAACTGCCGGGAATGAACCCGCTGCGCTGCCGTTCGCGCACATCGCGCAGATCCACGATCACCACATCGGGATCATCCAGCATGGCAATCGCATCGGGCGTTTCGATTTCGGTGATCCGCGCGCGGGCCGCCGCGACCATATCCGCCACCGATGTCTTCAGTTCAGGCACACTCCATCCCCCCAATGATTGACGGGGGTCAGTCTGCACAAGGCCCGGCCACCCGGCCAGACGTTTTTGGCGCAATGGGTCATCACGCAGACGAAAAACGGCGGCCACAAGGGGCCGCCGCTCTGATCATCGTGTCAGGCTCAGGATCAGCTGCTGCATTCGGCCTTGGCTGCTTCCAGACGCTCAAGCAGGGCAACCGCTTCGGGGCCCAGTTCTTCGGCCAGCTCGTCGCGCAGACCTTCGGATGCGGCCTTCCATTCGGCGGTCTGCTCGGGCGTCAGGCGCGCCACGGGAACACCGGCTTCTTCGATCTTCTTGAGCAGCGCTTCCTGCGTGCCCAGGATGGTTGCGGACATGGCCGGTCCGGTTTCAACAAAGACGTTCAGCCATTCCTTTTCCTGATCCGACAGCTTGTTGTAGGTGCGCTGCGACACGGCCACGGCGCCGATGGGGCGGGCGTGATCTGTCACGGTCACATAGGGGGCCACCTTGTGGGTGCCGATGGCGATGCCAAAGAGACCCGGCAGCAGCGCCGATTCCACATTGCCCGTCTGCAGCGCCGGGATCGTCGCCGACGTGCCCATCGGAACGCCCACGGCACTCATGCGGCGCGCAAAGGCTTCGTCGGACGTGGTCGCGGCCACGCGCAGTTTCTGACCCTGCAGATCTTCGGGCGTCAGTGCATTTTCGTTCTTCGAGAACACGACATAGTGGCCAATTTCCATCCAGGTCAGCGGCTCGAGCCCGGCATCCTGCAGGGTCGGCCCAAGGATGTCGGACATGTGGTTGTAGACCACGCAGGTGCCCTGCTCGACCGAATCAAACAGGAACGGGGTCGAGAACACGTCGACCTCTTGACCGATCAGCGACATCGGGATGTTCGACACCAGCACGATGTCCACGCGGCCCTTGATGCCCTGACGCAGGATGGTCTGTTCATCACCCAGCTGGGCGTCACCGATCACCTGGATCTTGAGCTCGCCACCCGAGATCTCTTCGATGCGATCGGCAGCCGCCTGCGCCCATTGCGCCCAGGGCGACGATGTGGGGGCCACAGTGGCCAGCTTGAGCGTGGTTTCAGCCTGCGCCGCGGCGGTCATCATGCCAAGCGCGGTCGCGCAGGTCAGCGCCAGTTTCTTGAGTGTCATTGGGGATCCTCCTCGTGCTTCAAGAGCGGGTCTTGTATCGACCGGATCAATGTCCGGCTGTTGGTGTGTCTGGCCTGTGGCAGGGCGACATTGCGGGTGTGTTGTTGCTGTTGGCACCCGGACCCGTTCGGGGTCATGCGTTGCCTCTCTGGCTCCTCCAAGGCCACAGATACCATCGGGACAAATGAGCACACTATGGTGAAGTCGGCCAGATTATTGACATTAAAGGCCAAGGCTGTCCTGAAACGCCAAGCGGCATCGGTGGTCAGGCCCGCCACAGCTGCACTGTGCCGTGGCGGGCCGCAGGTCTATTCGAGGAAATATAGTGTTAATTCAGGGACAAACGTGACCAGCAGCAATGCGATCAGCATCAATCCGATGAATGGCACCACCGACAGGCTGACCTCGCCAAAGCGTTTCTTGAACGCGCCGGATGCCACCAGCAGGTTCAGACCGATGGGCGGGGTCAGAAGGCCGATTTCCAGGTTGATGATCATGATGATCCCAAGCTGCACCGGGTTGATCCCGAAATGCGCCGCGGCCGCCAGCAGCACCGGCCCAAGCAGCAGGATCGCCGACACCACGTCGATCAGGCAGCCCACCAGCAGCAGCGCTGCGTTCAGCGCCAGAAGGAACGCGATCTTGCTGGTGAAGACGGTCTGCAGCCAGTCGGCAAACGCGGCTGGAACACCTTCGATGGCCAGCACCGATTTCAGGGATAGCGCCACCGCAACGATCGGGAACAGGGTGCCCAGCATCACGGCGGTGGACACGAATTCCTCGTAGAAATCGCGCGACGACAGTTCACGATAGACGATCAGCTCGACCAGGATGGCATAGCCCACTGCGACGGCGGCGGCTTCGGTCGGAGAGAAATAGCCCGAATAGATCCCGCCCAGCAGGATCACCGGCGTCATCAGCGCAAAGATCCCTTTGCGCACCGCATCCCACAGGCGCTTGAGCGAAAATGTCCCGCGTTCATTCCCAAGGTTGGTCCCCATGGAATAGATCGCAAAGATCGCGGTCAGCATGATGCCGGGGATGATGCCCGCCAGAAACAGGCTGGCCACATTGGTTTCGGTCACGATGCCATAGATGATCAGCGGAATGGACGGCGGGATCAGGATCCCCAGTGTCCCGGCCGACGTCACCGCCCCGATGGAAAACTTGTCGGAATAGCCCGCTTCCTTAAGGGCGGGATACATCACCACGCCCACCGCCAGCAGCGTTGCCGCCGACGACCCCGACACCGCGGCAAACAGCGCACAGGACAGCACCGACGCCATGCCCAGACCGCCGGGCATCCAGTCGGTTGCGGCACGCACCATCGCGATCAGGTCACGCGCGATCGACCCGCGCGACATCAGCTTGCCTGCGATGATGTACATCGGAATGGCCAGAAGAACCTTGTTGTCCATGGACGTCCAAAGGTCTTCGATCACATAAAGAATATCGCCGCCCGCCCAGAAGATCTGGATATAGGCCGTGACGATCAGCAGGATCAGAACGACGTTCTGGCGCAGTGCCAGCATCGCCAGGACGATCCCCAGAAGAATGATGCCGCTCATCTCAGCCCCCCTTCAGTTCGATTTTGGCCTGCGGGTTCCAGGCAAACAGAAGATGCTTGAGCGCCGAAGACACCAGCGCATAGGGAACAATGATCTGCACCGGCCAGAGCAGGATGTTCACCACCGGCACGCGATCAGAAAAGCTGCGCGATTCCATCACGAATTCCATCGCAAAAAAGCAGAACATCAGCAGCAGCGCCGCCGACAGCACATCGCCCAGCCGGTCAACGAACTTGAAGGGAAGCACCCCATCGGCAAATTCGGGGCGGAAATGCGCGCTGCGGCCGGTGGCCAGGGTCAGCCCGACCATGGCGGCCAGAATGCTGCAAAGAACCGCCATCTGCTGCGCCCCCCACAGCGACTGCGAAAAGAATTCGCGCGCGATCACGTCAGCCAACAGCAGCGCGGTGGTGGCGGCATAGGCCAGCGCGGCAATCAGCGATTCGAGTCTCATCAGAAAACGTACAAGTCCCATGGGCTTAGAACCCACGGGCCGGTTGGGGCCGCACGCAGCCGGTTGCCAATGTCTTGCTTGTCATGCGCCCGTCCTCCTCGGGGTCTGTCTTTGGGCGGGCGCAACCAGACCTCCGACCGGATGCACCACTGTGCCGGGACACGCCTGAGGCACAGTCCCCGTTTACCGGTTTTCCGCAGTTGCGCCAGCAAGAGCTAGGTCGGATGGGGCCATTCTGTTGACCCTTCGGGACAGAAGTGTCGCAGCGTCCACCTTTGCAACATCAGAACACCAAGCAACCCATGGCAGGGTCGCAAAGGGCGCGGTGGATGACCGCGCCCTGCATCAGCTTAGGCCTGAGCGGCCTGCTGAAGATCACAGGCAAAGGCGTATTGGCCCAGGCTTTTCTGCAGCGCATCAAGCCCCGAAGCCACAACCGCCTTCGCCACGACCCCGCGCGCCGAATCCTGCACGACCTCGACCGACGCCAGATCAGCACCCGTCGCTTCGGCTTCGGTGCGGACGGCGCGCTCGATCTCCATCATGTTGAGCGAGACCTTGTGTATCTTGCCCACAGCCGTGACCGGCAACGCATCAAGCACGATATAGTCCTTGGGAACGGCGGCCCGCTCGTGCACATGGGTCGCTGCGAACTCTGCCAGATCGGCCACATCCGCCGCCTGACCTGCCGCCACCTGGAAATACATCACCGGCACTTCGCCCACCTTGGCATCGGGCCGCCCGACCACGGCAGCCATGGCCACGGCGGGATGCTTGTGCATCACCTCTTCGACGATCTTGGGGTCGATATTGTGGCCGCCCCGGATGATCAGCTCTTTCTTGCGGCCGGTCATCCAGAAATAGCCTTCGGCGTCGCGGCGCGCCAGATCGCCACTGTTGAACCAGCGCTTGCCGTCCTGCTCGACCCAGATGCCCTTGTTCTGGCTGTCGATCAGATAGCCGTTGAACACGTTGGGCCCCGAAATCAGGATCACGCCGGCCTCGTCCACGTCGGCCCAGCGTTCGAACGTGTCATTGTCGTCCATGATCGCGATCGCCATCTGCTGATACGGGAATCGCAGGCCGATCGAACCGACGCGCGGCGCGTCCGTATAGATCGGGTTCAGCGACGATCCCACCGCGCCTTCGGTCATGCCATAGGCTTCGACGATCTTGATGCCGGTTTCAGCGACAAAGCTGTTGAACAGCTCGACCGGCATCGGCGCGGCGCCGCAGAGGCCAAACTGGACCGAGCTGAGATCGCGCCCGTCGCGCGGCACCTGCAGCAGCGCGCCATAGATCGTCGGCACGCCCGAGAACATCGAGACCTTGTAGCGCTCTACCACATCCCAGAACCGTGCAATCACGTCCTGACCGCGATAGCCGCCCGGCGTGGCCAGCAGCACATGGCCACCCGACATCCAGGGCAGCAGCCCGGTCACCATCATCGCGTTGGTGTGGAACAGCGGCAGACCGCAAAAGGCGGTGCGCCCCGGACCCCAGGCATCGGGGCTGTAAAGGCTGGCCGCCCAGCTGTTGTAGACTTCCGAAAAATGGGTGCGGCGCACGATCTTGGGAAGGCCCGTGGTGCCACCGGTGCACAGCATGGTCGAAGTGTCGTTGGGCCCCGGTGCCTCAAAGCCAAGCGCCGAACCGTCTTCCTGCGCGATTTCATCCAGCAGCCGTGTGACCGGCGCGCTGACGCCGTCGATGGGCTGGGGCGCCGGGGCGGGGCTGTCGCGCCAGACACCATCCCCTGCCACATAGGGACCAAAGCCGCAGACCAGCACATGTTCAAGGCTGGGCACGGCCCGTGCGGCCACCGACACCTTTTCCCAGATGTCGACGCCGGGGCTTTGTTCCAGCGTGATCAGCACCTTGGTGCCCGCCGCCGCCAGCAGCTCTCCGATCTGTTCGGCATCCAGCAGCGGGTTGATGGCCAGAACCGAGCCCGCCGCGCTGCCGCCCCAGATGGTGAAATGGGTTTCGGGCAGGTTGGGCAGCACATAGGCCACCACGTCATCGCGCCCGATGCCAAGCCGACGCAGCGCGTTGGCGGTCTGGGTGACACGGGCCAGAAGCTGGCCGTGGCTCAGCACATAGGGGTTGTCCATCTGCTGGGCGGACAGAAAGAACGACAGGGCGGGCGCTTCGGGATTGCGCGCAGCACCGCGCGACAGCGCCTCGTATGTGGATTGCGGAAGATTATGTGTGGCCAGATCGGCGGTTTCGATCTGCTCGATGTCCTGTTGGGTCCGGATACCTTGGGGAAGCGTCATGTTCTGTCCTTTCCAGGCGCTAGATGGTCTGCGCGGCGACCCGGTCGAGGGCCTGCCGCAGGTTGGTAAGGTCTGAACGTCGGGGCGCCACAGCTGGCAGACGCACGGGACCAAAGGCACGGCTGCGCGGCGCGCCCGTTCTGGCCGTGATCGGCAATGGCATGGTCAAAACTCAACGGCCCCTCCGCCCCGTCTGCGTTCAGATCTACACCGGCGCGGACCTGCGCGCACTCCTCCTGTGCGGCTGCCGCCGGTTGTTGGCGGACGGTGTCTCAACCAGCCGAAATCCGATAGATCGGCAACGGACAATCTTGTGACATTTTCGGCCAATCGCGACTCCGCCGATACGGATATACCCCGCAGGACATCTTTGCCAAAGCGGTTGATCAGCAGGCCAATAGATTTCAGAATACGGGGCACAGCCCGATACCGATCGCGGACCGGGCCACCCCTGCCGCTGCAAGAGGACGATCAGAGTGGCCCCGACCATCACATCCGGCCGCGCAGACCACCCCGACAACAGGGCATTGCATCTTGATCTGGACGGCACCTTCACCGCACTTTTGCGCCCGATGGTGCCCAAGGACCGTCCACTGATTGCCCGCGCCATCCGCGAGCTCACAAGCGAAGCACGCCAGATGCGCTTTGTCAGCGGCTTCAGCGAAGCCCCCGAACCGCTGCTCGACATCCTGTCGGACGTGGATGGGGATCTGCATATCGCCTGGGGTGCTCTGGACACGTCAGGCGCACAGGACAGGCCCATCGCCGCCGTCCACGCAATCCGCTACGGGCCCGGCGCGGACCTTGCCGAAGTCGCCTGCACCGTTCTGGATGAATATCAAGGCCGGGGGCTGGCGCGGGCCCTGATGGCGGCCGTGTTTCACGACTGTCTGAGGCGGGGCATCACCACCGCCAGCGCCGAAGTGCTGCCGCGCAACATCAAGGCGCGGCACCTGTTCGAAGGGCTCGGGGCCCGGCTGATCGGGGTCGAGGATCTGATGTGTTTTCGGATGGACGTGGCCGAGGTGCTGCAGGTGCTGCACCGCCCCGACGCGCCTTTCGCAACCACGGAAATGGTGGCCTATCTGAGCCAATGGCCCAGCGAGACAGGCCAGAACCGGGACTGATCCGCGCTACACGCCCAGTATGGTGGGCAACCGCAGCCCGTGTTCACGTGCGCAGGCAACCGCGTCGTCATAGCCCGCATCGGCATGGCGCCACACGCCCGATGCCGGATCGTTCCACAGCACACGCTCCAGCCGCCGCGCCGCTGCATCCGTGCCGTCGGCACATATCACCACACCGGCATGCTGGCTGAACCCCATCCCGACGCCCCCGCCGTGATGCAGGCTGACCCAGGTTGCGCCTGATGCGGTGTTGACCAACGCATTCAGCAGGGGCCAGTCGCTGACCGCGTCCGACCCGTCGCGCATCGCTTCGGTTTCGCGGTTGGGGCTGGCCACCGACCCGCTGTCAAGGTGATCGCGCCCGATCACCACCGGCGCCTTCAGCTCGCCATTGCGCACCATCTCGTTAAAGGCAAGCCCCGCGCGGTGCCGGTCCCCCAGCCCGATCCAGCAGATCCGGGCGGGCAGGCCCTGAAAGGCGATCCGCTCCTGCGCCATGTCCAGCCAAGTGTGCAGATGCACATTGTCAGGAAACAGCTCTTTCATCCGGGCATCGGTTTTCAGAATGTCTTCGGGATCGCCCGACAGCGCGCACCAGCGGAACGGCCCGATGCCCCGGCAAAACAGCGGGCGGATATAGGCGGGCACAAATCCGGGAAACGCAAAGGCGTCTTCAAGCCCTTCTTCCAACGCCATCTGGCGGATGTTGTTGCCATAGTCGAGCACCGGCACATCGGCGTTCCAGAAGTCGACCATCGCGGCCACCTGCACCTTCATTGACGCGCGCGCCGCCCGTTCCACGGCCTTGGGATCGCTTTCGCGGCGCGCCTTCCAGTCGGCCAGGGTCCAGCCCTGCGGAAGGTATCCGTTGATCGGATCATGGGCCGATGTCTGATCGGTCACGATGTCAGGCCGCACGCCCCGGCGCACCAGTTCGGAAAAGACATCCGCCGCATTGCCCAGCAGACCCACGGATTTGGCAAGGCCCGCCCGCGTCCAGTGGTCGATCATCTCCAGCGCATCGTCGAGCGTCTCGGCCCGTTCGTCCAGATAGCGGGTGCGCAGGCGGAAATCTATGCTGTCGGGGTTGCACTCCACCGCAAGACAGCAGGCCCCGGCCATCACCGCCGCCAAGGGCTGCGCCCCGCCCATGCCGCCAAGCCCGCCGGTCAGGATCCATCGGCCCGACAGATCGCCGCCGTAGTGCTGGCGCCCGGCTTCGGCAAAGGTCTCATAGGTGCCCTGCACGATGCCTTGGGTGCCGATATAGATCCACGACCCGGCCGTCATCTGGCCGTACATCATCAGCCCCTTGCGATCGAGTGCATTGAAATGATCCCAGTTGGCCCAATGCGGCACCAGGTTGGAATTGGCGATGAGCACGCGCGGCGCGTCTTCGTGGGTGCGCACCACCGCCACCGGGCGGCCCGACTGCACCACCAGCGTTTCATCCGCTTCGAGATCCCGAAGCGTGGCCACCATCGCGTCGTAGTCCTTCCATGATCGCGCCGCCCGCCCGATCCCGCCATAGACCACAAGCTCGTGCGGGTTTTCGGCCACATCCGGGTGCAGGTTGTTCATCAGCATCCGCAGCGGGGCTTCGGTCTGCCAGCTTTTCGCCGTCAGCTCGGGGCCCGTGGGCGGATAGATATCGCGGGTGTTCTTGCGGTCAGGCATCGGGGTCTCCCTTGGGATGCAGCGCGCCCGAACGGGCGAGGTGATCGAGGTCATGCAGGATCTTCGACAGCGTGGCCCGTGTGGCGCGGGCCGGCGCGTCAAGATAGGTCCAGGGCGGGCGTTCGGTCATATAGGCGCGCTGAGCGGTCTCCATCTGGATGGCATGCACGCCCTGCGCAGGCTGCCCGTAGTGCCGCGTGGTCCAGCCCCCCCGGAACCGCCCGTTCAGAACGCTGTCATCGGGGCGCGCGGCGCGGCAGGTCTCGAACATCGCCGCCTCGACCGCGGGCGCGCAGGTGGTGCCGCCATCGGTGCCCACATTGAACACCGGCAGGATCCCATCGAACAGAAAGGGGATCTTGGAGCGGATCGAATGACAGTCATAGACAATCGCCACCCCGTGACGGGCGCGGACCCGCGCAATTTCGTCGGCCAGTGCGGCGTGATAAGGGGCGTGGTAGGCCGCGCATCGCTGCGCAATCTCATCCGCGCCGGGCGCCTGCCCGGCCTGCCACAGATCGCGCCCGTCGAAATCCGTTGTGGGGCAGAGCGCGGTGGTGTTCTGACCGGGATAAAGCGACCCGCCCGCGGGGTCGCGGTTCATGTCGATCACATAGCGATGCAGCGTCGCCCGCACCCGCGTGGCACCGGGCAGCAGCCCGTCATAAAGGCGGTCGATATGCCAGTCGGTGTCCGCCAGCGCCCGGCCCTGCGCGGTCATCCGATCCAGCAGCCCCGGCGGCAGATCGGTCCCGCCATGGGGCTGGGCGAGGATCACGGGGCTGTCGCCCCTGTCCACCACCACCACGCTCATGCGCTCAGGCCCGGCAGCGGCAGGCCCGCCGCATCCACCAGCGCCCCCGACCCGATCAGCGCCGCCGCGTGCTCCAGATCCGGCGCCAGATACCGGTCATCCTGCAGCACCGGCACATCCTGCCGCAGCCGCGCCAGCACGCGCCGCAGCGCAGCACTGCTGTGCAATGGCGCGCGGAATTCAACGCCCTGTGCGGCGCACAGCGCCTCGACCCCCAGAATATGGTGCAGGTTCCGCACCATCCGCCCCAGCCGCACCGCGCCATGGGCGGCCATCGACACGTGGTCTTCCTGATTGGCGGATGTGGGGGTGGAATCGGTCACGCAGGGATTGGCGAGATGCTTGTTTTCCGACATCAGCGCCGCGGTCGTCACCTCGGCAATCATCAGGCCCGAATTCAGCCCAGGCTGCGGTGTCAGAAAGGGCGGCAGATCGCATGACAGCACCGGATCCACCAGCAGCGCCACCCGCCGCTGTGCGATGGCCCCGATTTCCGACAGCGCCAGCGCGATCATGTCGGCGGCAAACCCGACCGGTTCGGCATGAAAATTGCCCCCCGACACCACACGCCCGTCATCGGCCAGAACCAGCGGGTTGTCGGTGGCCGCGTTGGCTTCGATCTCAAGCGTTACGGCCGCGTTCCGCAGCACATCCATCGCCGCCCCGGTCACCTGCGGCTGGCAACGGATGCAATAGGGATCCTGCACGCGGTTGTCGCCATCGCGGTGGCTTTCGCGGATCACGGACCCTT
>JAOXSC010000062.1 GCA_025800215.1 Marinibacterium sp. | reverse complement strand
GTCGAGGAACTTGCCCGCATCGGGGCCCTTGACGATCAGCTTGCCCAGGGTCGACGCATCCAGCAGCCCCACATTGGTGCGGGTGTTGGTGACCTCGCGCATGACCGCGTCATGCACGCTTTCGCCATCGCGCACAAAGGCATAGGGCCTGCGCCAGTGGCCAACCGGTTCCCAATCCGCGCCATTGCCGTCATGGGCGGCATGCATGGGCGTGCGACGGATCGGCTGGAACACCTCGCCACGGGCCTCGCCTGCGATGGCGCCCATGGAAATGGGCGTATAGGGCGGGCGGAAGGTGGTTGTGCCCACATCCGGAATATCCGCACCAAGCGCCGCCGCCAGCGTTGCCAGACCGTTGATGTTGCTCAGTTTGCCCTGATCGGTCGCCATGCCAAGCGTGGTATAACGCTTGGTGTGCTCGACGCTTTCATAGCCTTCGCGGGCCGCAAGCTGCACATCGCTGACCTTGACGTCGTTCTGGTAGTCCAGCCACGCCTTGGATTTCAGCCGGGTTTCGGCGTTCTCAGGCATCAGCCAGACGGGCATCATCGCGATCTCGTCTTCGGCCTCGGCCACAATGGACGATGCTTCGGGGGCCGAGAACCCGGCGGCCGCAGCCGCCTTGCGCCCGGCAGCATCGGCATCGGCCAGAGCCGCCGCCAGATGCAGGGGCCCGCTGGCCGACCCTGCGGTCACCACGAACGGCAGGCCATCGGCACCGGTGGGCGCCTTGTCGGGATCGGGACGGAAATGCGCCTGTTCGGCATCCCACAGCAGCTTGCCGCCGCAATGGGACCACAGGTGCACCACCGGCGACCAGCCGCCAGCCATGCCCACCGCGTCACAGGCGATTTCACGGCCCGACGCGCCGGTGCCCTTCTGATAGGTCACGCTGACACCGGTGACGCGCTTGGTGCCATGCACCTTGGCGATCGCCATGCCGGTTTCCACCGGGATGCCCAGATCCTTGGCCTGCGCCATCAGCGCGCCGCCGCCTTCTTCGCGGGCGTCGATCACGGCGGGCACGTCAAGCCCGGCCTGTTTGAGCGCGATGGCGGTGCGATAGCCATCATCATTGTTAGTGGCGATCACGGTGCGCTGGCCCACGACCACGCCGAAATTCACCAGATAGTCACGGATGGCAGACGCCAGCAGCACACCGGGGATGTCATTGCCCGAAAAGCTGATCGGACGTTCGATGGCACCGGTTGCGGTCACGGTCTGTTTGGTGCGGATCCGCCACAGACGGTGGCGCGGGCCGGCATCACCCGGATGGTGGTCGCTGATGCGCTCGTAGCCCAGAACATAGCCATGGTCATAGACGCCCGAGCCCATGCAGCGGGTGCGCAGGGTGACGTTGGGCATCTCAGAGAGCGTGTCCACCGCCTGCTTGACCCAGTCGTCAGGCGACTGGCCGTCGATGGTGCCGCCATCGACCGGCGCGCGCCCGCCCCAATGGGCGGTCTGTTCGATGACCAGAACACGGGCGCCCGATGCCGCCGCACTCAGCGCCGCCCGCAGCCCGGCCACGCCGCCGCCGACGATCAGCACATCGGTGTGGATGTTGAAATGCTCATAGGTGTCGGCATCACGGGTTTCGGCATCAGGTGCCTTGCCCAGACCCGCCGACTGGCGAATGAAGGGTTCGTAGACGTGTTTCCAGAACGGTTTGGGATGGATGAACGTCTTGTAGTAGAACCCCGCCGGCAGGAAGCGCGACAGGTGCTGGTTGATCGCGCCGATGTCGAATTCCAGGCTGGGCCAGTGGTTCTGCGACCCGGCCTGCAGACCTTCGAAAAGCTCGGTCGTGGTGGCGCGCTGGTTGGGTTCGAACCGGGCGCCTGTCCCGAGGTTCATCAGCGCGTTCGGCTCTTCCGCGCCCGAGGCCACGACACCGCGCGGGCGGTGATATTTGAACGAACGGCCAACCATCATCTGGTCATTGGCCAGCAGCGCCGAGGCGAGCGTATCGCCGGCATGCCCGGTGAAGCTGGTGCCGTTGAACGAGAATGTCAGCGTCTGGGCGCGGTCGATCAGACGGCCCTGATTTGCGATGCGGGTGCTCATGTCAGTGCCCTTTCACGCGTGGAGGGGGCGGTATTTAGGTATTTTTCGCCACAAAGAAACAGCAGGTCGGTCATCAGGAGAACTCTCTCCAGGACCATCCGGGACGCTTGGCCGAGATGGCTTCGCGGATCTCTTGCGGGGGCTCGGTGGTCTGGGCCGAATAGGTGCCAAACACCTCGAGCGTCACGGTGCAGCGCGCGGCGTGGAACCATTTTCCGCAGCCCGCCACGTGGCGCCAGCGTTCGAGATGCACGCCTTTGGGGTTTTCACGGCTGAACAGGTAGTCGTGGAATTCATCGACGCTGGAGCCGGGGCCGTGGCGCGTCAGATGCGCTTCGCCGCCCGCCTGCAGTTCGGTTTCATCGGCCTGGGTGCCGCAATAGGGGCATTTGAGGGTCAGCATTGGGTCATCCTTTCGCGGTCAGGACAAGGCGGGCGGTCTGGATCTGGCGGCGCGACATCAGTGCGCCACCCCGGCGGCGACGCTTTCGTCGATGAAGCGGCCTTCCTTGAACCGGTCGAGCGAGAACGCTTCGGTCAGCGGCGACTGGCCGGTGGCCATGAGCTCGGCAAAGCCCCAGCCGCTGCCCGGGATCGCCTTGAAGCCGCCGGTGCCCCA
>JAOXSC010000032.1 GCA_025800215.1 Marinibacterium sp. | reverse complement strand
GGGGGCGCAGAGGATAGAAGCCAGCATCATCAACCTGACGCCCCGAGTATAGCTGGTGCTGGTGGGCCGGGCGAGCCCGGAGACTTGTTGCCCGACGTGGACGCGGCGGTTGACTTCCTTCAGAAGTGGCGGCCCGGCGGGCCTTGGGTCCTGACCGCAATCCCTGTTGAGGGCGGTCCAACCCGGACGGTGACATTGGCTGAGCCTGACGCAGTGATGACATGGGTGCATGACCACAGCGGCGGCGGCTGGAACCTCTACTTCACGGTGAATGAGACCGCCGGGCCGGTGCGCAAGAAGCCGAGAAAACAAGACATCGTCGCCGCTACCGGCCTACATGTGGACGTTGACCCGCGCCCGGGCGAGCCCCTCGACCGCGAGCGTGAGAGGGCGCTGCGGATGCTCAAGGGCTACAGCCCGGCACCAACGGTCATCACGGACAGTGGCGGCGGATTTCAGGGTTTCTGGCAGCTCGGTGAAGCCGTGCCGCTGGACGGCAACCCTGCGCCGGTCGAAGGGTGCAACCTGAAGGTTGAGGCTGACCTACAGGCTGACGCCTGTCACAACATCGACCGCCTCATGCGCCTCCCCGGGTCCGTGAACTGGCCCAATGAGAAGAAGCGCAACCGGGGACGCACTCCGGCACTGGCCCGCGTAGTGGAGGCAGACTGGTTGCGCACCTTCCGTCTGGAGGACTTCCCAACCGCGACCGTGGAGAACGCTGCGCCCGCCGCCGGTGGCCCGCGCCTTGGTCTGGGCGACGTGAAGCCGCTCGACAGCCTTGATGACCTGCCCGCTGCCGTCTCCGCCCGGACCAAGGCGCTGATCGCCAACGGCTGCGATCCCGACGACCCCACCAAGTGGGAGGACCGCTCAGACCTTGTCCTGCACGTGCTGTGCGAGATGATACGCGCAGATGTGCAGGATGATGTGTTGCTCGGGGTCATCCTTGACGCGGACTTCGGCGTCAGCGCCCATGTGCTCGAACAGAAGAACCCAGTGACATACGCCCGCCGTCAGGTGCAGCGCGCCCTTGAGAGACAACCCCGGCCCGGCCCCATCCTCCACGGCGGGGCGATGGACTGGGCACGCGCATTTCGGGACGCCCGGCGGCCACGCCTTCTGCACCACAATGAGGAGTTCCTTGACTGGGACGGCGCTGCCTATGTCGGCGTCGATGACGGCACAGTCCGGGCGGAGGTTTGGGCCTTCCTTGAGACATGCCGCGTCAAACCCAAGGATGGGGAAGTGAGGCCGTTCAACCCCACGTCGGGAGCCGTCAGCACGACCGTTGACGCGCTCAAGGCCGTCGCCCACCTACCGCCTTCACGCGAAGAGCCTCCGCGCTGGCTGGACGGGCGCTTCGGGCCGGACCCGCTTGAGCTGCTGCCGACACGCTCGGGGCTGCTCCACCTGCCCACGGGCGAGCTGATGCCAGCAACGCCGGAGCTGTTCACCCGCAACGCGCTCGACTTCGCCCACGATCCAGAAGCGCCGGAGCCCTCCCGGTGGCTGCGCTTCCTAGGTGAAGTGTGGCCGGGCGCTGACGAGGCTGACTGCATCGCTGCCTTGCAGGAGTTCATGGGCTACCTGCTGACCCCCGACACCAGCCTCCAGAAGGCGCTGTTGATCCCCGGCCCGAAGCGCTCCGGCAAGGGGACCATCGGGCGCATCATGGGGAAGCTCGTTGGTGAGGCGAACACCGTGGCCCCGTCGCTGAACAGCTTCGGGCGCAGCGACTTCGGGCTTGAGCCGCTCTTGGCGAAGCAGCTTGCCATTGTCTCCGATGCGCGGCTTGGCACCCGCACTGACGAGGCTGCGGTGGCGGAGAACCTGCTGCGCATCACCGGGGAGGACCGCGTGAGCGTGAACCGCAAGCACCGGCAGGCATTGGAGGTGACGCTGCGCGCACGGTTCGTGGTGATGACCAACGAGGTGCCGAGGTTCGCAGACAAGTCCGGTGCGCTGGTGTCGCGCTTCATAGTGCTGCCGATGCGGCAGAGCTTCTTCGGGCGGGAGGACACCGGGCTTACCGCCGCGCTGATGGCAGAGCTGCCGGGCATCCTGAACTGGGCGGTGGAGGGCTGGCGGCGCGTCCGGGCAGCCGGGCGGATTACACAGCCAAAGGCCGGGTGTGAGGTCACGGTTCAGATGGCTGACCTCTCTTCACCGATCAACGCCTTTGTCCGCGACTGGTGCGAGGTCGGGCCTGACCAGTGGGCCGCGAAGGACCGCCTGTTCAGTGCATTCCGGGAGTGGCACCGGACGGCGATGGGACAGGACTACCTGAGCAACTCCGCCGTGTTTGCCCGTGACCTCTACTCTGCGATGGATGGACAGGTGCGGGACAGCAAGCGAGGCCCGCAGGGGGCGAGGCAGGCGGGCGTGGCTGGCATCGGCCTGCGGGCAGGCTTCCGGCCTGATGATGACATGCCCTTCTGAGGGAAGTCCGGGACGGCAGTCCGGGGTCGCCTGGCCTGTCTGCCCAGAAAAACAGACACTTAGCGGGGGCAGTCCGGGCAGTCCGGGGTACTCCCTATTGTGCTCTAACTCTGCACTCTCTCCTGCCTTCCCTCCCTTCTATGATCTCGCGGGATAAGTCGAATACACCCCGGACTGCCCGGACTTATCCTTGTAGCCCGCTGATTTCGTGGCTGTTTTGGGCTGCATGACCCCGGACTTATCCCAGACTTACCCCGGACTGGACCCCGGACTTGTGGAAGAGCCGTCCCGGGAACCAGCACAGGACGACATCGCAAGCCGCGCTTTGCGCCGATGCAAAAAGGGACGCCGATCTGAGCCACCCCGAAAGGGTCCAGCGCCCGCCACCGGCTAGGCTCCATCCCCGCTGGGCCTGAGCGCAACAAGAAAACCCACCCCACATCCGAACGGTTCCGGGGTAGACGCTGACGCAACGTTCACGATATGTTCGCGCACTGGATGGAGGGCAGAACATGGAGAGGCGCGCGGCGATATACGCGAGGGTCAGTACCGGCGGCCAGTCGGTGGACAACCAGCTCATCCGCCTACGGGAGGTGGCTGGGAGGGCCGGTTTCCGCGTTGTGGAGGAGTATGTGGACACGGCGTCCGGGGCCAGCCCGTCGCGCAGCGGCATGGAGAGGATGATGGCCGATGCCGCGCGCCGCCGCTTCGACATCCTGCTTGCATGGGACGTGTCCCGCCTCGGGCGCTCTCTGACGCAGCTCGTTGAGCTGTTCGACACGCTCCGCTCCTTGGGCATAGACCTGATCCTTGAGCAGCAGGGCGTGGACACATCGACCCCGGCAGGCCGCGCGCTGATGCAGATGAGCGCCGTGTTCGCAGAGTTCGAGCGTGCGATGATCGTTGAGCGCACCAAGGCCGGTATGGAGCGCGCCAGAGCCCGGGGCGCGCGGATCGGCAGGCCACCCGCGCCGGACTCAGTGCGGCAGGCGATACGGGCGCTCAGGGCCAAGGGCCTCGGCATGGACCGCATCGCCCGCGAGCTGCGCTGCGGCAAGGGGCTGAGCCAAGAGGTCTGCCAGCAGTACGACAAGGAGAACGGACGATGAGCGAGACAGACCTTCCCGCGCGGTTGGTGCCGCCGGAGCCTGGGGCCGGTGGCCGCTCCCACTGGGAGGTGACGCCACACGGGCTTGAGATCATTGAGGAGCTGGCTGGGCGCGGCTGCCACGTCGCCACCATCGCGCAGGTCCTCGGGATGCACGCCGCAACGCTGCGGGAAGTGCGCAAGCGGGACATTGCCGTTGAGGAGGCGTACCAGCGCGGCCTCGCCCGGGAGCACGACGCCCTTGTGGGCAACCTGCGCAGCGCCGCCGATGAAGGCAACATCGTCGCCAACATCTTCCTCTTGAAGGCCCGCCACCAGTACCGCGAGGGCGAGGCTCCGGAGGCCAATGTGAACGTAAGCGTGAACACCGGCGGCGTCCTCGTTGTCCCGCAGCGCCAGAGCATGGAGGAGTTCCTTGCCGAGAAGCGTGATGAGGGCCTGTTGGAGTACCCGGCACGACCGGAGGCCGTGGAGCGCATCCCGGGCCGCAGGGAGCCCGAGACGATAGACGCCGTGGTTGACCCGGAGACGCGGCGCGGTGACTAGCCCCTCATTCCTGAGGCGGTTGAAGGTTTTCCGCAAGCGCGTTCATTGCAGCAATTAATTCAGCACTTTGCGCAATCTGTTGCCGCAACAGCGCTTCGATGCGGGCTAGTGCTGCCGAGTCAATGCTCCCTGAGTCTGCGATTGCTTCAGAAAGGCGTTGTGATGCCGCAACTTCGGCACTCCTTGAGTTAGCCAAGTCGGATACAACAGCGGTCTGAAGTTCATCAATCTCAGTTTGTATCCGACCAATTGCGGCTTCGGTGGCTTCACTGTCTTGAGGTACGCGCCAGAATTCTGTGTAGCCAATTTGAGCCAGAGAAATAAGGATGGCGAGAACGCCAACGCCAATTGCTCGCCGCGCTGCAATGCTGTTTTTGTCGGCTTCATTTGAGAAGTTTTCCAGAAACTCCGCAGCTGCCACTTGCAGACCGTTCATAATCCGAAGCGCGTTCTCACCAAACGCCACTAGGTTGCCAAGTCGATCCGTGACCTCAACCAGACGGTCATTGGTTTCGTGCGCGGGATTTGGGGGCAGCGTAGGGATGTGGAGTCTCGCAGGTTCCTGCGCGAAATAGGAGTTGCCATGTCCAAACTGTCGGTCAATGCCCTCACTCTGGGAAATCAAGTCTTGGGTCACGTTCCGTATTCCAGAGTTTGAACTGTCAAGCAGCCCTCCGAGGCTCTTATTTAAGCCTGCAAACATATCGCCGAGCTTCGCGGAGTTTTTCCTGTTCTCATCCTCCAATACGCGAATGAGGTACTCAACGTCAGTTTCTTCGTCTTTGCGCTCGGGGCGTGCTTCTGGCTCATCCTCTCGGAGTGTGTTGTTTTCAAAGAACTCTCTTGCAAACCTATTGAGTTCTTCCTCCGACAGGCCGCTGAGTTCCGTTTGTGTCGGCGCGCGAGCTTCTTCATCTCCGTTGTCACCCGCTTCTAAATGTGACTTGCACATCACTCCGATTAGAGCGCGAGCGACCTCCAGAGGCCGTTCAGCCTCACCGTTTGTGTACCGCTCAACTTCAATCGCAGCCTTCACAGAATAGAAAAACACGTCCCACTCGCTGGCATCATCGGCCCTAAAGACCCACTGTGGTTGAATCAATTTCGCAAGGTCAATTGCCATATCACTTTGTCCCATCCGTATACTTCATTTTGGTAGAGGTGGGGTTGAGGCTCTTGTACAACAAGTATCTCCTCTCCGCCTGGCCAATGTCGCTCGGTATATTCGGCTCAGATGGACACGGGGCCGATGGCGACCCTGACCGCGCAACGGCAGCGCGTCGGCCCCCGCAACTTGAGAGGAGCCGACACATGCCCGCAACACTGTCCCCCGACGACACACCCCCGACACTGCCGCCCGCTGGCACACTCTACGGCCTGCCTGAGCTGGCCGAGGCCGTCACCACCGCGACCCAGCTTGAGGAGCGGCACGGCAAGATGGTCGAGCGCCTTGAGGCGGCAATCCTCAAGGAGGCGCAGGACGCCGCCGACAGCGCCCGGCGCGCGGGCTTCGACCGCGTGGACGCCGAGAACGCAGGCCGCAAGATGGCCGCGAAGGCGCGCTCCGACGTGCGCGAGATGTCCGACGATGACCGCTGGGCGATCCTCCGCCAGCTTGACGCGCTCGCCTCCGGCCTGTCCGCATCCGAGGCGCTCTGGGCCTCACCCATTGTCGCGCTCGCCCGCGCTGGATTGGGCACGGACAAGCGGACCAACCACATGGCGCAGCTCTCTGGCGCTGGCCCGGCAGAGCTCAAGACCGCAGCCACGCTGGCCGCCGCAACCTCCGACACTGTGCTGGGGGCCGCTGTCGCTGCGCTTCTCGACCGGATGCCGCGCAAGCAGCGCACCGTCTCACCCGGGGAACTGGCCGAGCGGCTGGTGGGCGATGACGTGCGGCAGGCCCGCGCCGCAATCGCAGCGGTGAAGCAGGCCCAGCAGCGCGCCCTGAATGCTGACCGTGAGTTCGCTTCGGGACGCCGCAACGCGACCGCGCGCATCTCTCAGGCTCTCGTCCAGCGTGACGCCGCCGCCCGCTCGGGCGACCCAGTGGAGGCCGCATCGTGACCCCTGACCACCTAGCCCGGGCCTACGCATTGCTGTTCCCGTCACGGCTGCGCAAGGCACACCTCGCACTGGTCGCCTATGCCGAACAGGCGAACCCGGACGGCTGGCCGAACCCGCGCGACGTGCACAACTTCGCGCGGATGTACCGCGTTCCGCGGGCCCAGCTCGGGGGCCTGGTGGGGATGCTCTGCCGGAGGGAGCCCGGCACCCGGCGAGATGCGTGGGTGGATGCCGTCCGCCAACCTGATGTCGCCACGCCACACCTGATCCGCCAGCACCCCCGGGAGGTGCTGAGGGCGTTCGGCTGGTTCTGCCACTCCACCGACCTCGGGTGGCTGCGCCTCCGCGAGCCGGTCCTGCACTGACCCCGCAAACGGTCGGTTAGAGGGTTCTCCCCGCCGCCGGGGAGAACCCCAACAAAACAGGGCCGCGCTGGGTTGTCCCTGCGCAGCCCTTTCGGGGTAATGCAGAAGAAGGCGGTTCGGCCACACCGCTATGTGTAATCATTTGCCATTTAATGCGTAGGCACCAGTTCGTTAAGCTCCGAACTGGCCTCAATGCCGCGACGCTCGCTTCTTTCGAGCTTCGGCTAAGTTGGCGTGGGTTGCGCAGACGCTCTAACAGGGATAAAGCGCGCAGGCTGCGGGGGTAAACCCAAGCGGAAGAAAAAATTAACCTGCAAGGTTGACAATGTGAACCTCTATCGCCATTTTGATGACACTCAACCGAGGAGCAAACCCATGAGCATGACAGATATTGGAAAGGAGCTGCGGAAACTCAGAATTGATGAAGATGAACGCCTGTTGGACATGTCGAAGCGACTGGAAAAGTCGTCTGCGTTCATCTCTGCCGTAGAGCGCGGCAGCAAGAGCCCGCCCTCTGGCTTCGAAGAGCTTGTGATTTCAGTTTACAATCTCGTTGGCGAAGCCGCAGACACTCTTCGAAGGGCTGCGGATCGTTCCCGCAAATCCTTCACAGTAGAAGCAAATTCGCCGCTTGCCCGGGACACAGCTGGGCTGATGGCACGTCGAATGGATTCACTATCCGAGGACGAGCTCAGGAGCATCTTCAAAATCCTCAGCAAGAAGGACGAGACATGACTCAGAGCCATGACTTCATTGTACCTCCCCGCCGTTGGTCGGAGATTGGCGGGATGGCAAACAACCTCCGACAGAGCCTTGGGCTGGCGGATGAACCGCGCCTTCCCGTGATCGAATTGATAGAGCAGGTGCTTGACCAAAAACTCGGGCTGGTGCGGCTGGAAGTAGGTGAGCATGGCGAAATGGCCGGAGCAGAGGGACTGACCTGCCCCAAGGGCGAGTTCATAATGCTCCGGGAGGACGTCTATGATGGGGTTTGGGCCGGACAGGCCCGCCCCCGTTTCACAACAGCCCATGAACTCGGCCATTGGGTGATGCACACCAACATATCAATGGCCCGGTCAAAGCGCGGTGACGGAACTCCGCACTACAGGCTTGCAGAACCTCAAGCAAACCAGTTCGCGGCAGAAATCTTGATGCCAGAAGCGTTCATTGATCAATGGGACGAGGAGGATGACCTTGTGGGCCGCTTCAATGTGTCTTGGGATGCTGCCCGCAATCGCCTTCGATACCTCCACAAGAACGGGAGGCTCTAACGAAAGAAGGCTCAGGTTGGCGCCCGAGCCTCCTCACAGATTTCTTCATCGTGCATCAGGGGCTTGACGATGCAGAGCCTCCCGGAAGCGCAAATCAGTCTCCTAAGCAGAACTGCAAATAGCGCATTTTGGGTCCAAAGGCAAGATACGCCCCGAAGTGGAGAGTGTAATGACCAAGCGTCACACACCCCCTCCGCCGGGATACCGGTATGTCTTCCGCCCTTGGCGGACATGCCCGAAGACCGGCACCCGGCTCTACGCGAAAGCGTTTGGGCTGCGGGCGTGGCCTATTCTGATCCCGGAATAGACACCCCACCCAGATCAACGGGGGGCGCGATGAGCGCGCCTCCCACCCTCAATGCACTAGTGAAAGCAGAACACATGAAATCGAAATCGTTCAAAGTTGGCCGCAGCGCAAAGACTGGTCGTTTCACCACAGTCAAGAAGGCGACGCAGCGCAAGTCCACCCACGTTGTGGAAACCATCAAGAAGAAATAGCGCAGCGCTTGAGATCGCTGTGTCCCGTTCGCGGGGCACGGCTTACGCAAAACATGGGAGAGCAAAATGGTGGAATACACCGACCTGCCGCCGCAGGCAGCTGCGTTGATCCAGCACCAATATGACATCGACCGCGCCGACGCCGGACCCAAGGCCCCGGTCTCTGGGTTCCGCTACCGGGGCGTTCAGATTGAAAGCCGATGGGCTGTCTTGTCCGAGCTGGACACGATGCGCGAGATTATCGACGCGATGCCCGAATTGATGGCGCGCCGCCTTGAATCCATCTGGTGCGATTCAAACGCTGGTGCTTGTTACACAGTGACTGTGCGGCCCGGTTTCTGGGTGTGGGACCTCCGCTGGGCAATTTCAGATGCGGTGACGAAGGCTGCTGGCGGCCATAGCGGCATTATGATTGCGGCTGACAATGGCAATGGCTGCCACATCGACCCTGATTGGGGTGAGCTTTGTGAAGGTGTCTAAGTATCTGAAAAAATAAAGAAATGGCGACTCCGGCAGGACTTGAACCTGCAACCTATCCCTTAGGAGGGGATTGCTCTATCCAGTTGAGCCACGGAGCCTTGTAACCATTTTCTTACGGTTCGGAAAACGGTTCGCGCAAGCTTGCCACTTTCCTAGCGTGTTGTCTTCCCATCTTTTTCCGGCCCCGGACCCTCCGCTTAGGAGGGGGCTGCTCTATCCAGTTGAGCCACGGGGCCGTCACGCTGTCTTACAGCCCCCTGCCCGGCTTGTCATGCGACTTGTCACGGGGTCGGGCCGGCCCGAAATGCCGGGACGTTCGCTGCGCCACAGCGGTCAAGCCTGCGGATGGGGGTTTGACCTTGGCCGCGCGCCGCATCATGATCGCGGTAACATGAATTCCCGCTTAACGAGGCCCCGACAGTGACATCCGATGCCAAACGCCCGCTGACCCTGCGCGATGTGTCCGAAGCTTCGGGCGTGTCGGAAATGACTGTCAGCCGGGTGCTGCGCAACCGGGGCGACGTGTCCGATGCCACCCGCGTGCGCGTACTCGCTGCGGCCAAGGAACTGGGCTATGTGCCCAACAAGATCGCGGGCGCTCTGGCGTCGAGCCGCGTGAACCTGGTGGCCGTGATCATCCCGTCTCTGTCCAACATGGTCTTTCCCGAGGTGCTGACCGGGGTGAACCAGGTGCTCGAAGACACCGAATTGCAGCCCGTGGTCGGCGTCACCGATTACCTGCCCGAAAAGGAAGAGCGCGTTCTTTACGAAATGCTGTCCTGGCGCCCGTCCGGCGTGATCATTGCGGGGCTCGAGCACACCGATGCCTGCCGCGCCATGCTGCAGGCCGCCGGCATCCCGGTGGTCGAGATCATGGACACCGATGGCAAGCCGGTCGACGCGATGGTGGGCATTTCCCATCGCCGCGCGGGACGCGAAATGGCGCGCGCGATCCTCAAGGCGGGCTATAGCCGGATCGGGTTCATGGGCACCAAGATGCCGCTGGACCACCGCGCCCGCAAACGGTTCGAAGGCTTCACCGAAGTGCTCGCCAAATCCGGAATAGAAATCGCGGATCGCGATTTCTATTCCGGCGGGTCGGCTCTCGCCAAGGGGCGCGAGATGACGGCCGCGATGCTTGAACGCTCGCCTGATCTGGATTTCCTGTATTATTCCAATGATATGATCGGTGCGGGCGGGATGCTGTACCTGCTGGAGAAGGGCATCGACATCCCCGGTCAGATCGGGCTGGCGGGGTTCAACGGTGTCGAATTGCTGGACGGGTTGCCGCGACGGCTGGCCACGATGGACGCCTGCCGCCGCGAGATCGGCCAGCGCGCCGCCGAGATCATCGCCGGGCGCCTTGCCGAACCCGCGCAAGAGATGGACAGCCACGTGACGCTGACCCCGACGCTGGATCTGGGCGATACGCTGAAACGGCGCTGATGGCGTCTTTGACCATCGACAACCGGACGGCGCGGCGGATCTTTCTGGACCGGCACGCGCTGGCCGACACGCCCGCAGGTCCGGGTAAGGGCGCCGATCTGCAGGATCTGATCACCCGGCTGGGCTTTGTCCAGATCGACAGCGTCAACACGCTGGCGCGCGCCCATGACATGATCCTGTACAGCCGCCGCCCGGCCTATCGGCCTGCGGCGCTGCAACGCCTGCATGACCGCGACCGGGCGCTGTTCGAACATTGGACGCATGACGCTGCGATGATCCCGATGGCGTTCTATCCGCACTGGCATCTGCGCTTTCGCCGCGATGCGGACCGGCTGCGCGCGCGCTGGTCGCAAAGCCGCCGCGCGGGGTTCGAGGCGCAGTTTCAGGATGTGCTGAACCACATCCGCACCCATGGGCCGGTGATGTCGTCGGATCTGGGCGCGGGCGAGGATGGCGGCGATACCGGATGGTGGGACTGGCGCCCGTCGAAAACCGCGCTGGAATACCTCTGGCGCAGTGGCGTGCTGGCGGTGACGGGGCGCAGCGCCTTTCGCAAACGGTTCGATCTGACCGAACGGGTGATCGAAGAGCACCTCTGCCCCGCCGCAGGCAGCCCCGACGCCGCAGACAGCATCGACTGGCTGTGCAACGCAGCGCTTGACCGGCTGGGCTTTGCCACATCGGGCGAAATTGCGGCCTTCTGGGCCACGGTCAGCGCGGCCGAGGCGCGCGACTGGTGCGCCGCCGAACAGGCGGCCGGGCGGTTGATACCGGTCGACATCACCTGCGCGGACGGATCCTGCCGCAAGGGGCTGGCGCAGCCTGATCTGCCCCAGACCGTGCCCGAGTGCGTTCCGCCGCGCCTTCGGGTGCTCAGCCCCTTTGACCCGATGCTGCGCGACCGGGCGCGTGCCGAACGGTTGTTCGGGTTTCATTACCGGATCGAGATTTTCGTGCCCGAAGCCAAGCGGCGCTTTGGCTATTACGTGTTTCCTCTGCTCGAAGGCGATCGCATGGTGGGGCGTGTCGATATGCGGGCGCGGCGCGATGCCGATGAGCTGGTGGTCCGGGCGCTCTGGCCCGAACCCGGCCTGCGCTGGAGCAAGACCCGCCACGCAAGGTTCGAGGCCGAGCTGGCCCGCGTCACCCGCTTTGCCGGGTTGGCGAATATCCGCTTTGAAGATGGCTGGCTGCGCGACGGGGCGTGATCCGGTACCGGCCGCTCAGGCCAGATAGCCGTTCTGTTCAATCAGGCCCGTCAGATCAGCCAGAGACTGGTCAACGGTGCGATCTGTGGTTTCAAGCCGCGCATCGGTGCGGGTGAACTGCGCGTCGCGCTGCTGCATCACGGTGCCAAGATGCTCAAGCGCGGACGCATGTACACCACCCGCCGCCCCATCGTCATCCTGCGGGCGCAGCCGCGACAGGTGCTCTTGCGCGCTGGCGCTGATCCAAACCGTATGGCAGTAACGCAGAAGGCGGTCATAATTGGCCCCATGCCCGACGATCCCGCCCGGTGCCGCGATGATGCCGCGCGGGACGGTTTCGAACACGCGCTCAAGCGCCTGCGCCTCAAGCTCGCGGTATCCTTCGGGGCCGTAAAGATCCTGCAGCTCGGGCCAGGACATGCCGCAATCGCGCTCGATCTCGTGATGCAGCTCGACAAACGGGACGTCCAGATCATGTGCCGCGCGGGCGCCTAGCGTGGTTTTGCCCGCGCCGCGCAGCCCCACAAGGCAGACGCGCTGTGCGCGAAGCTCGGCCCCGCGTTCAGGCACCAGCAGCCGCATGACATCGTCACGCACCGCCCGGTCCGCATCGTGATACAGCAACCCGATGCGCAGGGCAGATGTGTGTTCGGGATCGTCCTGAGAGATCAGGAATTCCAGCGGGTAGTCCAGCGCTACTGCAACCCGTTGCAGCAGAACGATGGACATGTTGCCCTGCCCCGATTCCAGCTGTGCCAGATAGCGCGCGGATACACCCGAACGCTCGGACAGAACACGCCGAGGGATCGCCAGTTTTTCGCGCTGCCGTCGCACACGTTCGCCCACGCGCGTCAGCAGCGCCTGGGTTAACAGATCAATCTTTGTGTTTATACTAACTGAATCGTCCATGTGTAGAAATTCTTCACGCCCACGCAACTCGTAAGCTATGCTACAATATATTCAAGGGAAAACTCCCTCTTGACCGAATTTCCCAATAAATTGTCACCATTTCCATATGATGACGCGTGGTAAGTTGTTTCCACAGCAGATTGCAAGGCAATAAGAGCTTAGTCTCGCCCAATTTTATGGCGGATCAACAAGATATGAGACACACAGACAAATAAACCGCAAAATAGGGATGCTTATTATATATTTCTCTACTTTTCGGATATGTCCGAATCCGTCCGCAAGCCGTGGTAGAACCCTGAATACCGATCTTCAGCCACCCCGATGATACCATCGCATTTGGTTTGCCGCTGGCCGCGCCCTGGCGCCAGCCCGACCATCGCACAGTGACGGTCGGCACGGACACCCAAAAGGCGGACATGGGCACCAAAACGGCACGCGGCACCAGCCCCGGGGCCGGCACCGCAACACCGATCAGAAATCGAGGTTTTCGACGCTCAGGGCGTTTTTCTGGATGAACTCGCGGCGGGGTTCGACCACATCGCCCATCAGCTTGGTAAAGAGGTCATCAGCCTCAACCATGTCATCCACGCGCACCTGCAGCAGCGTGCGCGCATCCGGGTCAAGCGTGGTTTCCCAAAGCTGATCAGGGTTCATTTCGCCCAGCCCCTTGTAGCGTTGCAGCGACAGGCCCTTTTCGCCCTCCTCCAGGATCGCGCCCAGCAGGCCAAGGGGCCCGTGGATCACCTGGGTGCGGTCGCGACGGCTCAGGCTGGCCGGGCGACCATAGATGTCCTGCAGGCTTTGGGTAAAGCTGCCGGTCTTGCGCGCCTCGCCCGAACGCAGCATCGGCCCGTCCAGCGTGCGCACCTCTTCGACGCCGCGCAGGATGCGCGCCAGCCGGATGCCGTGATCCTGGGTGATGCGCCCGCGCCAGCCGCGTTCATATTCCAGCGCGATCAGATCCAGCCGCGCAGCAACCTTGTCGGCCACGCCCTGCAGATCCGCATCCACAGCGCCGGGCACAAACGCCCCGGAAATCGCGGCCTGTTCCAGGATGTGGCGCGGATAATGCGTCGGGAACGCATCCAGCACGCGCTTGAGCTGCCGCGCCTCGTCAACCACGCGCTCCAGATCGGCGCCGACGATCTCTTCGCCGGATCCCAGGCGCAGCACCGCGCCTTCGACGCCCTGATGGATCAGGTAATCATCCAGCGCGGCCTGATCCTTGAGGTATACCTCGGACTTGCCGCGCGACACTTTGTAAAGCGGCGGCTGCGCAATATAGAGATACCCGCCTTCGATCAGCTCGGGCATCTGCCGATAGAAGAAGGTCAGCAGCAGCGTGCGGATATGCGCCCCGTCCACGTCGGCATCGGTCATGATGACGATCTTGTGGTAGCGCAGTTTGGAGATGTTGAATTCATCACGCCCGATGCCCGTGCCAAGCGCCATGACCAGATTGCCGATCTCTTGGCTGGACAGCATGCGGTCGAACCGCGCGCGTTCGACGTTCAGGATCTTGCCGCGCAGGGGCAGCACCGCCTGGGTGCGCCGGTCACGACCGGTCTGGGCCGACCCGCCGGCGCTGTCACCCTCGACCAGGAAGACTTCGGTCTTGGACGGGTCTTTTTCCGAGCAATCCTTGAGCTTGCCAGCCAGGTAATTCACATCCATCGCCGTCTTGCGCCGGGTCAGTTCGCGGGCCTTGCGCGCCGCTTCGCGGGCCAGCGCGGCCTCGATGATCTTGCCGACGATGATCTTGGCCTCATTGGGGTTCTCTTCGAACCACTCGGCGAGTTTTTCGTTCACAAGGCTTTCAACCACGGGGCGAACTTCAGAGCTGACCAGCTTGTCTTTGGTCTGCGAGCTGAATTTGGGATCGGGCACCTTGACCGACAGAACACAGGTCAGACCTTCGCGGGCATCATCACCGGAAAAGGTGACCTTTTCCTTTTTCGCGATCCCGCTGGACTGGGCGTAATTGTTGATGGTCCGTGTCAGGGCCCCGCGAAAGCCGGCCACATGGGTGCCGCCATCGCGTTGCGGGATATTGTTGGTAAAGGGCAGCACCGTTTCGTGATAGCTGTCATTCCACCACATGGCGATTTCCACACCAATATCGTCCTTTTCGCCGGTGATATAAATCGGATCCGGCATCACCGATGATTTCGACCGGTCGAGATAGCGGACGAATTCGCGCACCCCGCCATCATAGAACATTTCGCGTTCCAAACGCTCGGCCGGGCGTTCGTCCACCAGAATGATGCGCACGCCCGAGTTCAGAAAGGCCAGTTCGCGCAGCCGCTTTTCCAGCGTCTCGAACACGTAATCAAGGTTGCTGAAGGTCTGGGTCGAGGCCAGAAACCGCACCTGCGTGCCCGACCGGCCTTCGGCGTCGCCCACGACCTTGAGATGCTCGGCCGTCTCGCCATGCTCAAAGCGCGCCACGTGTTCCTTGCCATTGCGCCAGATGCGCAGTTCCAGCCAATCCGAAAGCGCGTTGACCACCGACACGCCAACCCCGTGCAACCCGCCCGACACCTTGTAGGAGTTGCTGTCGAATTTGCCGCCCGCATGCAGCTGGGTCATGATGACCTCGGCCGCCGAAACCCCTTCTTCGGGGTGGATGTCGACAGGGATGCCGCGGCCATTGTCGCTGACCGAGACGCTGTTGTCGGCATGGATGGTCACGGTCACATGGTCGGCGTGACCGGCCAGTGCTTCGTCAATGCCATTGTCCACGACCTCATAGACCATATGGTGCAAGCCGGACCCGTCATCGGTGTCGCCGATATACATCCCGGGGCGCTTGCGCACGGCCTCTAGTCCCTTGAGAACCTTGATGGAATCAGCGCCGTATTCGTCCGGGGTCTGGGTGTTGTCCGCCATGCGTCCGCCTTTAGTCACAGAATGCCTATTTCTAGCGGTTTTACCGGGGGTTGTCACGCAAGTGACACAAGATTTTGTGGCTCGAACGCGGGACTCCGGCCCTGCCCAAACCCCGCCCGGCGACAGGCCCGGATCAGGTGAACGGGATCACCAGACCCACCGCGATCAGCAGCCATCCCGCGACCCGGTTCATCCGATAGATCGCCCCCGGCGCGGTCAGGATCCGCCGCAGCCTGTCGATGAACAGCGCAAAGCCCAGATTGCCGATCAGCGGCACGACAACCGACAGCGCCACGATCACCGCAATGTCGATGCGGGTCACCCGGCTGAGGTCGAAGAACCCCGGAAGCACCCCCATGTAGAACAGGATCGCCTTGGGATTGCCCAGGATCGCCGCCACCCCGGCGGCAAACCCCGCCCAGGCACCGGGCCGGGTCAGGCGGCCCGACAGTGCGATCTCGTCCCGCGCATGACGCAGCAGCCCCACGCCCATCAGCACGAACACCGCGCAGGCCACAAAGCGCAGCACGGTCAGAAAGCCGCCGAATTCGCTGACAATCCATGAAACCCCAAGGATCGCCAGAAACGGCCAGACCACATCGCCCACCGCCACCCCCAGGGCCAGCGGCCAGGCCGCCGAAAATCCCCCCGACACCGACCGCGCCAGCAGCGCCAGCCACACCGGCCCCGGCGTCAGAAACAGGATCAGCAGCGCCCCCGCGTACAGCGCCAGATCCCACGGCGCCAGCGTCATGCGCCGCCCGTCAGAAAGCCACTGGCGTCCAGCGTCCAGAACGGGTTCCAGGCATATTCCCAGATATGCCCTTCGGGATCGGCCCAGGTGCCGCTATAGCCGCCCCAGAACACGTCCTGAGGCGGTTTGCACGGTTGCGCCCCGGCCGCCAACGCAGCGGCATAGGCCACATCCACCGCGCCCTTGTCGGCAAAGTTCTGCGCCAGCGTCATCGCGCCGGTGCCCAGATCATCCGGCGACCGGCCCAGATCACGGGCCAGGGCAGCGCGGTCATAGATCCCGAATTTCATCGGTCCGATGTCAAAGAAGCTGGTCAGCTCCAGCTCGGCCTCGGGCTGCCAGCCAAGGCGCTTGTAGAACGCCGTCAGCGCCGCCACATCCGCAGCGGCGAGGGTCACCAGCGTGATGCGGTTGGGTGTTGGTGCAGATGTCATGGCAGATCCCCCTGCTGGACGGCGCTGATGCCGTCGGTTTCGGTCACCTCGATGCGCTGCGCACGCGCGCCCAGATCGTCAAACAGCTCAGGCCCCGTGCCGGTCATCCAGGCCTGTGCCCCAAGCGCGCAGATTTCGTCATAAAGCGCTGCCCGGCGGCCCGCGTCCAGATGGGCCGCGACCTCGTCCAGCAGCAGGATGGGCGGCGCGCCCGTGCGTTCGGCCAGCGCCCGCGCATTGGCCAGGATCAGCGACACCAGCAGCGCCTTTTGCTCACCGGTCGAACAGTCGCGCGCAGGCACGCCCTTGGCCGCGTAAACCCCATAAAGATCGGCCCGATGCGGCCCCACCAGCGCCCGTCCCGCCGCCATGTCGCGAAACCGGCTTTCGGCCAGCGCGGTGGCCAGGTCGGGCTCGGTCGTGGGCATCTCGCCTTCGCTTTGCACCAGATCCAGCTCGGCCACGGGAAAGCCCGTGGCGCTTTGATCCTGCGCGGCCAGCACCGCCTCGAGCGCCGCCAGCCGTCCGCGATGCAGCGCCATGCCCGCCTGCGCCATCTGCGCTTCAAGAGCACCGTACCAGCCGGCATCGCGCACCCCGTCCTTGAGCAGCCGGTTGCGTTCGCGCATGGCCTTGTCATAGGTCAGCGCGGCTTCGGCATGGCTGGCGTCAAAGCTCAGCGCCATGCGGTCCAGAAACCGCCGCCGCCCATCAGCCCCTTCGATCCACAGCCGGTCCATCGCCGGGATCAGCCACAGCACCCGCGCGATGCGCCCAAGCGCGACCTGACTGGCGGTCTTGCCATCAATGCGCACCTGCCGCGCGGTGCCTTTGTCAGACCAGGTTTCGACCTCGTGGCTGACACCCGCGCCCTGCAGCCGCGCCGACAGTTTCCAGCCAAGCGCTTCGGGGCGTCGGGCCATCTCGGCCGCGCTGGCGCGGCGCAGCCCGCGACCGGGCGACATCAGAGACACCGCCTCAAGAATATTGGTCTTGCCCGCCCCGTTGGGCCCGTAGATCGCCACCGGTCGCCCGTCCAAGGACAGGCGTGCCAGCTTGTGCGACCGAAAGTGCGACAGGCCGAGCGTCACCAGCCCAAGGCTCATGCCGCACCCCTTCCCCGGATCACCCGCGCTGCGGGGGTCACACCCGCATGGGCATGACCACATAGACCGCGCTTTGGTCATTGCCTTCGCGCATCAGGGTCGGGTCGCCTGCGGAATTGAACATGAACACCGCGTTTTCGCGATCCACCTGGCTTGCGATCTCAAGCAGGTATTTCGCGTTGAACCCGATTTCGAGCCGCTCATCCCCATAGGCGACGGCCAGCTCTTCTTCGGCGGCGCCGCTGTCGGGGGCGTTCACCGACAGCACCATGCGGTCGCCTTCCAGCTGCAGCTTGACCGCGCGCGACCGTTCCGACGACACCGTCGCCACCCGGTCGACCGCCTGAGCGAATTCGCTGGCATCCACTTCAAGGCGCTTGGTGTTGGCCTGAGGGATGACACGGGTGTAATCGGGGAATGTGCCGTCGATCACTTTCGACGTCAGCGTGATCGCGGGCGTGGCAAAGCGGACCTTGGTCTCGCTCACAGACACGGCAATCTCCATCTCGTCATCATCAAGCAGCTTGCGCAGCTCGCCCACGGTCTTGCGCGGCACAATCACCCCCGGCATGTCGGCGGCCCCGGCCGGCAGATCCGCATCAATGCGCGCCAGACGGTGGCCATCGGTGGCCACACAGCGCAGCGCCTGCCCGCCATCGGCATCCGCCACATGCATGTAGACGCCGTTCAGGTAATACCGGGTTTCTTCCGTGGAAATGGCAAATTTCGACTTGTCGAACAGCCGCCGCAGCACCGGTGCGGGCGCCGAGAAATTGGAACTGTACTCCGACGACGCCATCACCGGGAAATCTTCCTTGGGCAGGGTCGCCAGCGAAAAGTTCGACCGCCCCGCCTCGACCGTCAGCCGCCCGGCGGCGGCATCGGCCGTCAGGCTGACCAGCGCCCCATCGGGCAGCTTGCGCACGATCTCGTGCAACGTGGTGGCCGCAACCGTGGTTGCGCCTGCGCGCTCGACCACGGCCGGGGCGCGATCCACCACTTCGATGTCCAGATCGGTGGCACGAAAGGTCACATCGCTGCCTTCGGCTTCGATCAGCACATTGGCCAGGATCGGAATGGTGTTGCGCCGTTCGACAACGGACTGGGCCTGAGCCACGGCTTTCAGCAGCGCGCCGCGTTCAATGTTGATTTTCATGGTCTTCATGTCCTCCGCAGCCGCCAGGAAGGGCCACGTTACCGGCTGGGCCCCATGACGCAAGGTCTTTGCACAGATTTGTCGGATGGATCGCCAGAGGCGTCAAGAGATCGCGGCCCCGCCCCGTCAGGATCGCCCAAATGCTTGGAATTTGGTCACACCATCCGGGTCCGGGCTCCCGGCGATGCCCCGCATCGCCCCCGCGGGGCCAGGTGGCCCCGCCAGCATGGCATGCGCCGCAAGGCGCACCTTTGGATCACGCCTCGAGCGCGCGGCGCAGCATTTCCAGATCTTCCGCGATCTGGCCATCGGTGACTTTCAGCTCTTCGATCTTCTTGACCCCGTGCATCACGGTGGTGTGGTCACGCCCGCCAAACCGGCGCCCGATCTCGGGCAGCGACCGGCTGGTCAGCTGTTTGCACAGATACATCGCCACCTGACGCGGCCGTGCATAGGCGCGCACCCGTTTGGGCCCGACAATATCGCTGATGCGAATGTTGTAGTGATCCGACACTTTGCGCTGGATCTCTTCGACGGTGATCTTGCGATCCGACGCGCGCAGCACATCGGCCAGGCAATCCTGCGTCAGATCCATGTCGATCTCGCGCCCGACCAGCGACGCAAAGGCAAACAGCCGCGTCAAAGCGCCTTCGAGCACGCGCACATTGGTGGAAATGCGCTGCGCCAGGAATTCCAGCACCCCGTCATTGATACGCAGATCGGGATAGGTCGCGCGCTGCTGCTGCACCTTGTTCTGCAGGATGCCCAGACGCAGCTCATAGTCGGTCGGATGCAGATCCACCACAAGGCCGCATTGCAGGCGCGATTTCACCCGGTCCTCAAGATCCTTGATCTCGCCCGGAGCACGGTCGGCGGAAATGATGATCTGCTTGTTCTGATCCACCAGCGCGTTGAAGGTGTGAAAGAACTCTTCCTGGGTGCTGTCCTTGCCCGCGATGAACTGGACGTCATCGACCATCAGAACGTCGACCGACCGGAAAATATGCTTGAAATCCATCATCTTGCGCTCGCGAAGCGCCTGGACGAACCGGTACATGAACTGTTCGGCCGACAGGTAAAGCACATTCAGCTCGGGCTTGCGCACCCGCAGATCCCAGGCGATCGCATGCATCAGGTGGGTCTTGCCCAGCCCCACCCCGCCATAAAGCACCAGCGGGTTGAACGTGACCACCCCGCCTTCGCCCACGCGGCGGGCGGCGGCATGGGCCAGTTCATTGGGCTTGCCGACCACAAAGCTGTCAAAGGTAAAGCGCGGGTCCAGCGGCGCGGCCTGCAGCGCTTCGACCGCATCGGGCGTGGCCGGTTCGGACATCGACGCCTGCGCGTGCTGCGACGGGCCCGCGCCCTGCAGTTCGGCCTCGGCACGGGTCGGGCGGGCCGTGGAATTGGCCACCTCGAACTGCAGGCGCTGCACGATCTCGCCCGCATTGCTTAGCTCGTGCAGGATCAAATCCGAAAAATTCTGCCCGACATAATTCCCGATAAAGCTGCTGGGCACGCGGAACACGGCCACGCCTTCTTCCAGCGTCGAAAATTCAAGCGGCTCAATCCACGTCTTGAAATTGTTCTGCCCGATGGATTTGAGAAGATTTGTTCGGAGTTGCCCCCATTTTTCTTGTGTCATCCGCGCCTCATGCATCCCTAGCTCGTCTACCCGATACTGCGGGTTGTAACTTGTACCCTGCCCCTAACAGGACGGACCCAAGCACCTGGGACAACACAGCCCGTGCCTTCGGAACCCGAAGGTGAGAGGTCGCACAGACCCCCGGAAACACGTCTTTTCCCACCCGAAACACGGGTGCGTGGACGTGCATCGCACGTTCTTTGTCAATGACAGGATGGTTCGCGCGGCAGCAACCCGAACGTCCCAAGTCTGTGATAGGATCAGCCCCGCAGCAGGGCACCACCAAAGACACTCACATCGCTCAATCCTGGTGCCCGCCAGTCCTGAGCTTCAGCTTCCTGTCCCCCCAAGCGAATGAATCGCTGTATCCGTGGTAGCAATTTCGGCGCGCCGCCAGCAATCAAACTATGAACTTGACTCGGCGTTTACCGACAAAGAATCTGCCGCGTGTGCGAAGGTCGTGCACATGATAAAGGCGCGGAATTAAACCGCGCCTTTGAATTCACTTATCTTTTCAGCTCAGCTGGTACAGTTTTGTACAAACCGGCCAATTCTGAATTAGCCCAGCGCTTTGACGCGCGCCGCCAGGCGCGAGATTTTGCGCGATGCGGTGTTCTTGTGGAACACGCCCTTGGTGACGCCACGCATCAGCTCGGGCTGAGCGGCGCGCAGAGCAGCGGTTGCGGCGTCCTTGTCACCCGAAGCGATGGCCTCTTCGACCTTGCGCAGGAACGTGCGGATCCGCGAACGGCGGGCTTTGTTGACGGCAAAGCGGGTTTCGTTCTGACGAGCGCGTTTCTTTGCCTGGGGCGAATTTGCCATGATGTGCGACCTTTTATTCAGGGTTTCGTGTATTCGGGTTTTCTATTTCGTTCGTGCAACGGCAACCCGACCCCGATCATCGAAAGATCGGGCAGAAACAAGCCAAGCGGGCCGCACGCGCATGTATGACGGCGGCCTATACCGGGATTCTCGGGGCCTTGTAAAGCCCAAAGCCGCCCGGCCGCCGCCGCTATCTGTGATGGCCGTCGATTACTTGTCGCGGAACTGCGCTTCGCGCTTTTCCAGGAAGGCGGCCATGCCTTCCTTCTGGTCTTCGGTGGCGAACATGGCGTGAAACACGCGGCGTTCGAACAGCAGACCTTCGTTCAGGGTCGTTTCATAGCTGCGATTGACCGCTTCCTTGACCGTCAGCGCCGCCAGTTGCGATTTCTCGGCAATCTTCTGGGCTGCGTTCTGGGCTTCTTCCATCAGCTTCTTGGCCGGCACCACACGGCTGACAAGGCCTGCGCGCTCGGCTTCTTCGGCGGCCATGAAACGCCCCGTCAGGTTCATGTCCATGGATTTGGATTTGCCCACATAGCGCGTCAGCCGCTGCGTGCCGCCGATCCCGGCCACCACGCCCAGGTTGATTTCGGGCTGGCCGAACTTGGCGGTATCCGCCGCGATGATGAAATCGCATGTCATCGCCAGCTCGCACCCACCGCCAAGCGCATAGCCCGCCACAGCGGCAATGATCGGCTTGCGGATGGCGCTGACGCGGTCATTGAGGCCGGCAAACAGGTTCGACGTGAAGACATCGACATAGCTCATGGCCGACATCTCTTTGATGTCGGCGCCTGCGGCAAAGGCCTTGTCGGACCCGGTCAGAATGATGCAACGCACCTTGTCGTTGCGGTCTGCCTCTTCCAGTGCCGTGCACAGCTCGCCCACCAGTTGCTGGTTCAGCGCATTCAGCGCGTCGGGGCGGTTGAGCTTGATAAGGGCGACGTGGTCTTCGACTTCGACGATGATCGTCTCAAAGGCCATGAAATCGACTTTCGATTGTTCCGTTCAAAGACGATTTCTTATCACGGCGCGGGCGCCGATCAAGTGATCTTTGCGGGACAGGCGCGATGGCTGACCCCGCGACAGGCCAAAGACAGCCCCCGTCGGGGCCCAGTCGGGGCCAAAGGAAGGGCCAAAGAGGGGCCCTATCGCTGACAGCGCGGGCAATAGAATGACGACCGCCCCGACTGCTGCTT
>JAOXSC010000024.1 GCA_025800215.1 Marinibacterium sp. | reverse complement strand
CGACAACCCGATCGACATTCAGGAATTCATGATCATGCCGGTGGCTGCGGACAACATCCGCGACGCCGTGCGCATGGGCGCCGAAGTGTTCCACACTCTCAAGAAAGAACTGTCGGCGGCGGGCCTGTCCACGGGCATCGGTGACGAAGGCGGCTTTGCCCCCAACATCGCATCGACCCGCGAAGCGCTTGATTTTGTTCTGAAATCCATCGAAACCGCAGGCTACACACCGGGCAAGGACATCTATCTGGCGCTGGACTGCGCGGCGACCGAATACTTCAAGGACGGCAAATACGTCCTGTCGGGCGAAGGCAAAACGCTCAGCTCGGAAGAAAACGCCGCCTATCTTGCCGCGCTTGTCGGCGACTACCCGATCATCTCGATCGAAGACGGCATGGCCGAAGATGACTGGGACGGCTGGAAGGCGCTGACCGACACGCTGGGCGACAAGGTCCAGCTGGTGGGCGACGACCTGTTCGTGACCAACCCTGCCCGTCTGGCCGATGGCATCGCGCGCGGCTGCGCGAATTCGATGCTGGTCAAGGTGAACCAGATCGGCACCCTGTCCGAAACGCTCAAGGCCGTCGATATGGCCCATCGCGCGCGCTATACCAACGTGATGTCGCACCGCTCGGGTGAAACCGAAGACGCCACCATCGCCGATCTGGCCGTGGCCACCAATTGTGGTCAGATCAAGACCGGCTCGCTGGCGCGCTCGGACCGGCTCGCCAAATACAACCAGCTGATCCGCATCGAAGAGCTGCTCGGCGAAAGCGCCGAATATGCGGGCGCGTCCATCCTGCGCTAAGGCTCTGGAATAGCACGGACTTCGGGGCGGCCTTTCGGGGCCGCCCTTTGTCATTTTGGCTTACTCGACGTCATAAAACACGTTTGACATGCATCAATTGCGCACCCGTGGCGGGCCCGTAATCTCCTTTTCGTAATCCAAAGGAGAGACTGAACCATGACACGTGTTCTTCCACTGGTTGTGATCCTTGCCGCGCTGGCAGCCTGTACGACCGCCCCCGAAACCTACCCTGTCTCTGACGATGTCTGCGGCCCCGATGACGCGGTCAAGGAACTGTCGGTGCCCAACTGCGCGCCCACCGGCAGCGTCTGAGCACCCAAAGGGTGATGCAACGGTCCTGGACGGAGCCCCTTGGATCCGTCCAAGGCTGTTGCGGGCGGGCCAGACATGCTAGGCCCGCATCATGACAGACATCACCACAGCGGCCGGGATCATCGCGCATCTGGGCCTGTCCCCCCATCCCGAAGGCGGCCATTACCGTCAGACATGGGGTGCCGACAATGACGGCCGCCCCACCGGCACCTGCATCTATTTCCTGCTACAGGCGGGCGAACGCAGCCACTGGCACAAGGTGGACGCAACCGAAATCTGGCTGTTTCATGCCGGTGCCCCGCTGATCCTGTCGATCAGCCCCGATGATCAGGGCCCGGCCCGCGATCATCTTCTGTCACCCGATCTGAGCCAAGGCGCACCCCAACAGATCGTCCCACAGGGGCACTGGCAAGCCGCCCGCAGCACCGGCGATTATACGCTGGTCAGCTGCACCGTCTCGCCGGGGTTTCAGTTCGACGGCTTCACGCTGGCGCCCGAAGGCTTTGACATCCCATCCGCGTGACCACGCGGCTTCGGGGCGCCAGACAAAACATGGAATGCGCCGCAGGCGCGCAATATGGCAACAGCACGCTCAGGCGCAGGGGTGGATCAGAGGCTCATCTCGCCCTTGACATGAACAAGCGGGCCGTCCTTGGCATGCGTGGTCGCAACCCGCACCCTGTCGGATGACACTTTCACATAGGTGCTCCCCGATCCCCGGCCGTAAGCGCTCGCGCCCGAGCATCGGGCATTGAACTGGGTCACGCCGTTTTCAACGGTTTGTCCAAAAGACGCCAGTGTCCCGCCGTCGCACTGCGTCGCGACCAGCTTCTTCACTTCCGCTTCCGAAAAGAACTCGGTGCTGTAGCTGCCGACCAGCAGGGCCCCGTCTGCGGCTTTGTCGCTGTGCACGCCGGCGCTCAGAACACCCTTCAACGCACTGTCAACACCGTCGGAACAGGCCGACAGGCCAAGCACGGCGCAGCTTGCCAGAGCAAGGAAACGGTATTTCATTCAATTGGTCCTTATGTGATGTCGTGTTTTTCAGAAAAATGCATCTCTGAACGGGCTTATCGGGGCTGCCACAGGCTGGCAACCCGCCCGGCCCGTGGCTGGGCTCAGGCTTCAAGCTCGGCGTCCCAATACAGAAAATCCATCCAGCTTGCATGCAGATGGTTGGGCGGGAATTTGCGGCCGATATTGCGCAGCTCTTCGGCGGCGGGCTGGCGCGGCGGTTTGCGCAGCGACATGCCCACATGGCGCAGCGATTTCGACCCTTTGCGCAGATTGCACGGCGAACAGGCCGCGACCACATTCTGCCAGCTCGTGACGCCGCCTGCCGCGCGCGGCACCACATGGTCGAAGGTCAGGTCGCCCTTGGCGCCACAATACTGGCAGCGGAATTCATCCCTCAGAAATAAATTAAAGCGCGTGAAGGCCACGCGCTTTTGAGGTTTCACATAATCTTTGAGCACCACAACCGAAGGGATTCTGATCTCGGTACTGGGGCTTCGGACCGTTTCGTCGTATTCCGCCACAATATCGACCCGATCCAGCCAGGCCGCCTTGATCGCGTCCTGCCATGGCCATAGCGATAGCGGGTAATAGGAAAGCGGCCTGTAGTCGGCATTCAGCACCAAGGCCGGATGCTGCTTTAACGCCGCAGGTTCGCGTACAAAATCCGTCCTGAAATTCCCGTCCATGCGTGACTCCGCTCTCGCCCCGGCCTGCCGTTTTCCAGCTCCAGAGCGGGGAACCCGCCCCAGCTTGGCTTCAACTATATCTCGTGGGTCTCACATAGCAAGACCACCAGTTCTACATCTTGTCGCAGGTTACGTATGGTGATTCCGTGACAGATGCGTGACACTTATCCACAGGCCGCCCGCTGTGGCGGCGCATTTCCCGCTTGCCTTGGGGGCGGCATCTTTTTAGGCCCGCGCCCATGGCCCGGCTTATCCTGTTCAACAAACCCTTCGACGTTCTGTCGCAATTCACCGACCGTGGAACCGAAGGATCCGCGCGCCGCACCCTGTCCGATTTCATCGACATTCCCCGCGTCTATCCCGCCGGGCGGCTGGATCGTGACAGCGAAGGGCTGCTTTTGCTGACCGATGACGGCAAATTGCAGGCCCGTATCAGCCAGCCGCGCGCAAAAACGCCCAAAACCTACTGGGCCCAGGTCGAAGGGATCCCCGACGCAGATGCCCTCAGCGCCCTGCGCCAGGGCGTCGCGCTGAAAGACGGGCGCACCCGCCCGGCCCGCGCCGACCGGATGGCCGAGCCGCCCGATCTCTGGCCGCGCACCCCGCCGATCCGCGTGCGCAAAAGCGTGCCCGATGCCTGGATATCACTGACCATCACCGAGGGCCGCAACCGCCAGGTGCGCCGCATGACCGCCGCCGTGGGCCACCCCACGCTGCGCCTGATCCGCGCGCGCGTCGGCGACTGGACGCTCGACGGGCTCGCCCCCGGCGACTGGCGCGAGGTTACCGTCTAAACCGCGACATCCAGATCAAAGCGTTTGGACAGGCGGTCAACCGGCGTGCCGTCTTTCAGCGGTACGGCGCGCGCCACCGCATGATCAACAAAGCCCATTTTGGAATAATAGCCCAGCCCCGGCGCGTTGTCGGCGCGGATCGTGGCGTTGATCGCACCCAACCCCTGCGCCCGCGCCGCCGCCACCGCCACCGTGGCTGCAAACAGCGCCCGGCCCACCCCCGGCGTCACCGGGCGGCGGCGGGCAAAGGTCGCGATGTCTGCGCAATCGGGCGGCAATTGGGGATTGCGCCCCAGCCACTGGAACCCCAGCACCGTGCCATCGGCGGCCAGCGCCACATGGTTGGCGATCAGATCCGGACCCAGATACCAGTTGGCAAAGGTATCGGGGTCGGGCCTGTCTTCGATGGCGGCGGTGCCGCCGATCTCGATGATCTCGCACAGGATCGCGCAGGCCGCGGGGACATCGCCCGATTGCATCGCGCGCACCTGCACCGGATCAGAACCCAAGCTTGTCGCGCAGAAAGGCCAGCGCAACGCTCAGCCCGTCAGGGGCGATGCCGTGGCCCGTGCCCTTCATCACATGGGCAAACACCTCTTTGAACTCCGCGCCCTGCAGCGCTTCAGCGGCTTCAGGCAGCGATTGCGGCGGCACCACATCATCGGCATCGCCATGCACCAACAGCACCGGCATGCGTGATTGGACGTCGTCCACCAACGCCTCGGGGCGCAGCAACCGGCCCGAAAAGGCCACCACGCCGGCAATCGGGTCTTCGCGGCGGGGGGCGACCTCAAGGCTCATCATCGTGCCCTGCGAAAAGCCAAACAGCGCCACCTGCTCGGGCAGCACGTCTTCGTCCACCATCAGCGCATCCAGAAAGGCGTTGAGGTCATTGGCGGCCATTTCAAGCCCGCGCGCGGCCTCTTCTTCCGACGACCCGTCGATCCACGGGATCGGGAACCATTGCAGGCCAAAAGGCATGCCAGGGATGGTTTCGGGCGCGTCAGGCGCCACAAAAAGCGTATCGGGCAGATGTTCGCCCAGCGGATCGGCCAGCCCCAGCAGATCCGCACCATTGGCGCCATAGCCATGCACGAACACCACAATCGAACGGGTCTCGCCCGAAACAGGGCCCTTGCGGCCAGCTTGCAAAACGCGTGTCATCGGATCCCTTCCCTGTCCTTCGCCACCCGGTAATAGGCCCAGAGCAGCCGGGCGGCAACCGATCGCCAGGGGCTCCAGGCTGCGGCCATCTCGCGCAAGGCTTTTTCGCGCGGGCGCTCGGGCAGATCGTAAAGGATCCGGGCGGCTTCCTGCAGGGCCAGATCACCGGGCGCAAAGACATCCGCGCGGCCCAGCGAAAACATCGCATAGATCTCGGCCGTCCAGATCCCGATGCCGGGCACCTGGGTCAGGGTGGCGATGACCTCATCCGTGGGGGCATCGCGCAAGCCCTTGTAATCAATGCGAGCATCAGACAACGCGCGGGCATAGCGGATCTTCTGGCGGCTCAACCCCACGGCGCGCAGATCCTCGTCGCTGGCCCATTGGATCTTGCGCGGACCGGTGAGGCGCGCGGCCTGCAGACGCCCCCAGATCGCATTGGCCGACGCCACGCTGACCTGCTGGCTGACAATGGCGCTGAGAAGTTGGGCAAACCCGTCCGGGCGCAGCCGCAGCGGTAGCGGCCCCACCGCATCCAGCGCACGCGCAAGGTGCGGGTCGCGATCGGCCAGCCAGGCGGCCCCTTCGGCCACGCAGGCATCGCCGCGAATGATCCTGCCGGTCTGCATCTGGACACCTCTGTATTTTTGCACAGGGATCTGTGCGGCCTCAGGACGCTTGTACGCCCGCGAAACTGGCGATAGCAAACCTTCATGACGGATACGACACCCAGCCCCGCCCGCAGCCGCGCCTATCGCAACGTGACCGTATTGGTCTTGGCCCAGGCCTTTCTGGGGTCGCAGATGCCCATGATCTTTACAATCGGCGGGCTGGCCGGGCAGTCGCTGGCGGCCAATGCCTGTCTGGCAACTCTGCCGATTTCGCTCATCGTGCTGGGATCCATGCTGTCGGCCACGCCGCTGTCGGCGCTGATGCAGCGCTTTGGCCGCCGGGCGGGGTTTCTGGCGGGGGCCACCGGGGGCGCGCTTGGCGGGGTGATCGGGGCGATCGGGCTTTACCACCAGTCGTTCGAACTGTTCCTGCTGGGATCCTTCCTGACCGGTATCTACATGAGCGCGCAGGGGTTTTATCGCTTTGCTGCCGCCGACACCGCGTCCGAAGATTTCCGGCCCAAGGCGATTTCCTATGTGATGGCGGGCGGGCTTGTGTCGGCGGTGATCGGCCCGCAGCTGGTCAAGGCCACCGCGCAGAGCTTTGTCATCCCCTTTCTGGGCACCTATCTGGCGGTGATCGGCATCAACGTGATCGGGGCACTGCTGTTTGCGTTCCTCGACATCCCCAAACCCGAAGCGCCCAAGGCCGACGCCCCGCGCGGCCGCACCCGGTGGGAGCTGATCACGACCCCGCGCATCGCCGTGGCGGTGATCTGCGCGATGGTGTCCTATGCGCTGATGAACCTGGTCATGACCTCGACCCCGCTGGCGGTGGTGGGCTGCGGGTTTTCGGAAGGGGATGCGGCGGATGTGGTGACAGCCCATGTGCTGGCGATGTTCGCGCCCTCCTTTTTCACCGGCCACCTGATTGCGCGCTTCGGCGTGGAACGCATCGTAGCCGCCGGGCTGGTCATTCTGGCCGGTGCCGGGGCGGTGGCGCTGGAAGGGGTCGATCTGGGCAATTTCTTTGGCGCGCTGATCCTGCTGGGTCTGGGGTGGAATTTCGGCTTTATCGGCGCCACCACCATGCTGGCGGGGGCCCACACCACCGAAGAACGCGGGCGGATGCAGGGGCTGAACGATCTGCTGGTCTTTGGCGGGGTGACCTTTGCGTCGCTGGCCTCGGGCGGGTTGATGAACTGTTCGGGCGGCTCGCCCGTCGAAGGCTGGAGCGCGGTGAACATGGCCATGGCCCCGTTCCTGGTGCTGGCCGCCGGTGCGCTGGTCTGGCTGATGCTGCGGCCCGACGACGACAAACAGGCGGCGTAATCAGGGTTCTGGTCGCGGATCTACCAGCGCCCGGTTGCGGCCTGCCAGCCAAGCGACAGGTTGGCGCGCGCGCCGCTTTGACCCAGCGTGCCATCGGCCACGCGGCGCGGATCGCGGGCGGCTTGCGCCAGCAGCGCACCCGCCTGCCAGCCCGGCAGAAATGCGGCGCGCGCCACCGGCGGCACCGCCCGGCGCTGTGCCCGTGCCGCCGCCAGTTTGCCCAGCCCGCGCCGCGCCAGCTCGGCCACAGCATCCGCCCGCCCGTCGACCAGCGGCACGCGCCCGCGCGCCTCAAGCTCGGGCACGGCCCGAAACCACGCCGCCAGCGCAGCCGCCTGCCCATAGGCCCGCACCGGTGCGGCGTCCCGCGCCCCAAGCGCATGGGCCGCCATCCACATCAGCCCGGCGCCGGTGGCATCCAGATAGCGGTCGAAGTGATCGGCATCGTCAAAGGGATCGCGATAGATGTCCCAGCTGCGGGCGCTGACCAGCGCATCCATCACCGGTCCAAGATCCGACCTGAGCTCTGGCGCAATCGCGGCGGCCAGGGGGGTTGCGACCTCGTGCCGGCGCACCGGTCCCCCTGCCGCGATCTCATCGGCCACGTCGCGCCACCATTGCAGGCGCATCTCCGCGATCATCGGTTCCTGCGTCACCCAGGGCGCGCGCGAGACTTCGACATTCATCGCATAGATCGCAAAAAGCGTCGCCCGCGCCGCCACAGGCGCCGCCATTGCCGCCCGAAAGCGCAGCGGGTCGGCCCGCTCGACCAGAGCCGCGCAGGCGCGTGTGTCGGCGTCCAGGCTCATGCAGGGCGCACCAGCATCAGGGCATATGCGATCTCATCCCCGGCGCGGGCCCACAGATCGGCCTCGGTCTCGCACAGGTCCAGCGCTTCGGTCAGGGCGGCATCCGGGCTCTGGGCCCGCAGATCGGCAATGCGCGCGCGCAGCGGCGCATAATAGGCGTCCCAGGCCGGCCCCGTGATCAACCGGTGATCCAGCAGCGCGTAGCCTGCAGCCGCGATGCGCGCCCTGATGCCATCCAGATCCGTCAGATCGGGATATTCGGCCCAGAACATCGCCGCCGCCTCTGACATCGGCTCGCGCAGCCGCACCGGTTCGGAAAAGGCCACAACGCCCCCCGGCGCCAGCGCCTGCCGCCAGCCCGACAGCCCCGGCCCGATCCCCAGAAAATACAGCGCCCCGGCGCACCAGATCAGATCATAGGGCCCGCCGGGATCGGCCATATCGCCCTGCCGGACCCGAACGCGCGGGCCAAAGCCGGCCACACGCGCCTGCGCTTCGGTCACAAAATGATCGACCTGTTCGAGCCCGGTAATGTCGGCCTCGGGCAGGGTCTGCGCCAGCGTTTCGGTGTCCGCGCCCGGCCCGCAGCCCGCATCACAGACACGCACCGCCCCCGACAGACCGGCCCGCGCAACGGCCCAGTGCACGTCTTCGGGCAGCCCCGGCCCTTCGCGGTCCAGCCCGCGATGCACCTGAAAGAAGGCTGCCCAATCCATCACGCATCCCCTGCGCTGTCACGCACCAGTTTCCAGCGGATCGCGTCCAGCAATGCCTCGAAAGACGCATCGACGATATTGGCCGACACCCCCACCGTGGACCAGCGCCGCCCCTGCCCGTCTTCGCTGTCGATGATGACACGGGTCACGGCCTCGGTCCCGCCCTGAGTGATGCGCACCTTGAAATCCACCAGCTTCATGTCGCGCAGCTGATCCGAATAGCGCCCCAGATCCTTGGCCAGCGCCTTGGACAGCGCATTGACCGGACCACGGTCATGGCCGGTTTCGTCAAAGCTTTCGGACACGGACAGTTTCTTGACCCCGTCCACGGTGACCACCACCACCGCTTCGGAAATCGACACCATGCGGTTGTGCTTGTTCTTGCGCCGCTCGACCGTCACCTTGTAGCGCTTGACCTGAAAGAATTCAGGCAGTTGCCCCAGCTCGTCACGCGCCAGCAGCTCGAAACTGGCCTGCGCGGTGTCATAGGAATAGCCCGCATCCTCGCGCGTCTTGATCACCTCAAGGATCCGGCCCAGGGCCGGGTCGCCTTCGGCCACGGCGATCCCGGCATCGGCCAGACGCTTGCGCAGATTCGATTGCCCCGCCTGATTGGACATCGGGATGATGCGCGCATTGCCCACACTGTCGGGCGGCACATGTTCATAGGTGGCCGGGTTGCGCAGAATCGCACTGGCATGCAGGCCCGACTTGTGGGCAAAGGCGCTGGCCCCCACATAGGCCTGCTGCTTTACCGGCACCCGGTTGAGGATATCGTCCAGCATCCGGCTGACCCGCGTCAGCCCGCGCAGCGCCTCTGCGGAGATCCCGGTGTCAAAACGGCTGGCATAGGGTTCTTTCAGCAGCAGCGTCGGGATCAGCGATGTCAGGTTGGCATTGCCGCAGCGCTCGCCCAGCCCATTCAGCGTGCCCTGCACCTGCCGCGCACCCGCATCAATCGCCGCCAGTGAACCGGCCACCGCGTTTTCGGTGTCGTTATGGGTATGGATGCCGATGTGATCGCCGGGCAGACCCGCCGCGATGACCTCGGTCACGATGCGATGGATGTCGGCGGGCAGCGTGCCGCCATTGGTGTCGCACAGCACCAGCCAGCGCGCCCCGGCCTCATAGGCCGCGCGCAGACAATCCAGCGCATAGGCGGGGTTCGATTTGTAGCCGTCAAAGAAATGCTCGGCATCCAGCAGCGCCTCGCGCCCCTGGGCCACCAGATGGGCCATGGACGACCGGATCGCCTCGACATTGTCCTCAAGCGGGATGCGCAGCGCCTCGGTCACATGGAAATCATGGGTCTTGCCCACCAGGCAGACCGCAGCCGTGCCCGCATTGACCACGCCGGCCAGCACATCGTCATTTTCCGCCGACCGGCCCGCCCGCTTGGTCATGCCAAAGGCGGTCATGCGCGCGCGCGTCCGGGGCGGGTGGGCAAAGAACGCGCTGTCGGTGGGGTTGGCGCCGGGCCAGCCCCCTTCGATATAGTCGATGCCCAGCTCGTCCAGCGCCTCGGCGATCTGGCACTTTTCGGCCACCGAAAACTGCACCCCCTGCGTCTGCTGCCCGTCCCGCAGGGTGGTGTCATACAGATAAAGACGTTCCTTGGTCACAGCAGCCCCTCCAGCCGGTCGGCATCAAAGCCCGGCCCCGCGATCAACTCGACCCCGGCCTTGCTCATGCGCACCTCGATGCCCGCCTCAACCAGCCGCGCCTTGAGCGCATCGACAGGGGCAAAATCCTTGCTCTGCATCGCCGCCTCGCGCAAGCCGGCCAGCTGATCGGCCAGCCCCGACAGATCCACCTCCGGCGCAGTGGCCCAGCCACCAAGCGCGTCCTCCAAAAGCCCCAGCATCTGCGCCGATCCCGCCAGCGCAGGCGCATCCCCGGCCGACGACAGCCGGTGCAGCTCGGCAATGGCGCGGGGGGTATTGAGGTCATCAGCCAGTGCGGCCAGCAGCTCGGGCGTGGCCGCGCCGGGCGTTACACCGGCAATCTGCGCCCGCCAGCGCGCCAGCACGCGCCGCGCCTCTTCCGCCTTGGCGGCGGTCCAGTCCATGGGCTTGCGGTAGTGGGTCGACAGCATCACAAAGCGGATCACCTCGCCCGGATGCCCCTGATCAAGCAGATCGCGCACGGTAAAGAAGTTGCCCAGCGACTTGGACATTTTCTTGCCCTCGACCTGCAACATTTCATTGTGCATCCAGACCCGCGCAAATTCCCCCTGAGGATGCGCGCAGCAGCTTTGCGCAATCTCGTTTTCATGATGCGGAAAGGTCAGATCATTGCCGCCGCCATGAATGTCGAAACTCTCACCCAAAAGCTCATAGGACATGGCCGAGCATTCGATATGCCAGCCCGGCCGCCCCCGGCCCCAGGGGCTGTCCCAGCCGGGCAGATCGTCGG
>JAOXSC010000020.1 GCA_025800215.1 Marinibacterium sp. | reverse complement strand
CCGATCTAAGTTGAAGGTGCCACGATCCGACCAGCCATGTTCATCGTCGCCGATCAGCGTACGGCTGGGATCAGCCGACAGCGTGGTCTTGCCGGTGCCCGACAGGCCAAAGAACACGGCCGTGTCGACCGGGTTGTTATTGGCGTGGTTGGCCGAGCAGTGCATCGGCATGATGCCTTTTTCGGGCAGCAGATAGTTCAGCAGCGTAAAGACCGATTTCTTGTTCTCACCGGCATATTCGGTGCCGCCGATCAGGATGAGCTTTTTGTCAAAGTTCATCGCGATCACGGTTTCGGACCGGCAGCCATGCTTGGCGGGATCCGCCTGGAAGCTGGGGCAGTTGATGACGGTGAAATCGGCGGTGAAATCGTCCAGCGCGTCGCGCTCGGGGCGGCGCAGCATGTGGCGGATGAAGAGGCCATGCCATGCCAGTTCGGTGACCATGCGCACGTTGATCGCATAGGTCGGGTCCGCGCCGCCAACCAGATCCTGAACGAAATAGTCCTTGCCCTTCATATGGGCAAGCATGTCGGCATGAAGCGCGTCAAAGCCTTCGGGTGACATGGCGGCGTTGTTGTCCCACCAGATCTTGTCGGCCACGCTGTCGGTCTTGACCACGTGTTTGTCCTTGGGCGACCGGCCAGTGAATTTGCCGGTGCTCACGAGGAAAGCGCCACCATTGCCCAGCGAGCCTTCGCCGCGAAGGATGGCTTCCTGAATCAGCGCGGGCTCCATGTAGTTGTAATAGACATTTCCCAGGCCTTCGATGCCTTGATGTTCGAGGCGAAAGTCAGGGTTTACCCGTCCGGATGTCATGTCAGTTTGTCTCCTGCGACCGCACGCTGCTTGTGAATAAAAGATGCGTTCATAGCGCGGTGAATTTGCAAAAATTGCCACGCCGCATCGCTTTAGCATGGGCGGGTTGTGGATGAACAGATCACGAAACGGTGTTTGCGCCATCAGGTGGCAGTTTAGCGCAACCATAGGCAGTGCCCCGCAAAGCGCACAGGGATTTATCAGATCCTAAGCTTTGTGCTGCGAAATACCAGTGAAAGCCTTGCGCGAATCGCGTGCGGGTGCAGCCAGACGGGGGGCGCCATGTCCAGGATCGTGTTGGTGGATGACGATCGCAACATCCTGACATCAGTGTCGATTCTGCTCGAATCCGATGGGTTCGACGTGTCCGCATTCAGCGATCCTCAGCAGGCGTTGGCGCATCTGACACAGGGATCTTCGGATCTGGCGGTGCTTGATCTGTCGATGCCGCGCATGGATGGGATGTCGATGTTGCAGCGCCTGCGCCAACATTCGGATCTGCCGGTGATATTTCTCACCTCGCGCACGGATGAGGTCGACGAAGCCATGGGCCTGCGTCTTGGTGCCGATGATTATGTGACCAAACCCTTTTCGCCGCGTCTGCTGCTTGAGCGGATCCGCGCCGTGCTGCGCCGACACGTCGCACCCGATACGCCGCCGGCGGCCTCGGATACGGGCGCGATCCTGGTCCACGGGGCCCTGCGCATCGACCCGTCCTGCCACGCCGTCAGCTGGAACGGGCGGGACGTGGCCCTGACGGTGACCGAATTTCTGCTGCTGCAGGCGCTGGCGCAGCGTCCGGGCATGGTCAAAAGCCGCGATCAGCTGATGGACGCGGCCTATGACGACCAGATCTATGTGGATGACCGGACCATCGACAGCCATATCAAGCGCCTGCGCAAGAAACTGCGCGGGGTGGATCCCGCGTTCGATGCCATCGAAACCCTTTACGGGCTGGGTTATCGCCTGGCAGCGGGTTGAACCGGTGGAGCGGCTGCGCGATCTGGTCCGATCGCCGCTGTCACGGCGGATCATGGTGGTGCAACTGGCGTTGGGCCTGCTGGTGCTGGGCGCGTCTGTGCTGCATCCGGTGCCGCTATGGGCCCTTGCAGCGGTGATCTTGGGTGGGTTGGGGGCCGGGCTTTGGGCTCAGCGGTCTCTGGTCCGACCGCTGCGCGATCTGGCGGATCTGGCGCAGACCCGCCCGGCGCCAAACAGGGCCTGCACCGACGAATTGATCATGCTCGAGGCGGCCATTCGCCGGCTGCGCGCCGAGTTTCAGGGGCGCATCGACGACACGGCCCGATTTGCAGCGGATGTGGCGCATGAGATCAAGAACCCGCTGGCGTCATTGCGCAGCGCCATGGCGGTGCTGGAACAGGGCGGGCCACCGGATCAGAGCGCACGGGTGCTGGCGGTGATGGCGCAGGACCTGCGCCGAATTGACCGGCTGATCGGCGAGGTGTCGGCCGTCACGCGGCTGGACAGCGACCTGAACAAGGAAGACGAGCGCTGTTTTGATCTGCTGGCGCTGTTGCAGGCGATCGAACCCCATCTGGCGGGGCAGGCGCAGGATCTGGGGGTGGATTTTCTGCTGGACATGCCGCAGGGCAGCATCATGATCCGGGGAAGGGAGGATCGTTTGGCCCAGGTGATCGGCAACCTTGTTTCGAATGCGCTGTCCTTTTGTGACGGTGGCGACGTGGTGCGCCTGTGGGTGCGGCGCCGGGGCGCTATGGTGCGCGTGGCCGTCGAAGACACCGGGCCGGGCATCGCCGAAAGCCTTCTCGACAAGATCTTCCGCCGCTTCTTTTCGGATCGGCCACCGGGTCAGTTTGGGGAAAATTCCGGCCTTGGGCTCGCGATCTCGCGCCAGATCGTCGAGGCGCATGGCGGCACCATCCGCGCCGAAAACATCCGCCCCGGCCCGGATGATCCGGGCGCGCTGCCGATGGGCGCACGGCTGGTGGTGGACCTGCCGATATGAGCGAAATCCGACATGCGACGGCGGTGGCCGTGGCCGGGCGCGCTCTGCTGATCACCGGCGCATCGGGGGCGGGCAAGTCATCGCTGGCCCTGCGGCTGATGGGGCTGGGGGCGGTGCTGGTGTCGGATGACCGGGTGATCCTGCACCGCGATGGCGATCGCATTCTCGCCCATGCCCCGGATGCGATCCGCGGGCTGATCGAAGCACGCGGGCTGGGGCTTTTGCGGGCTGCGATCTGCGAGACGGCTCAGATTGTCGCGCTTGTCGATCTGGACCGGACCGAGACTGAACGGTTACCGTCGCCCCGGACCACAGAGATTCTCGGGATCGCAATGCCCCTACTTCAAAAATCCGAGATGACGGATTTCCCTGCCGCGCTGGTGCAATATCTCAAGTGTGGGCGGAAGGATCCGGAATGACCGAAAACACGCCGATACAGATTGTCCTTGTGACGGGCCCATCGGGCGCCGGGCGCTCGAGCGCGATCAATTTCCTTGAAGATTTCGGCTTTGAAGCCATCGACAACCTGCCGCTGCGCCTGCTGCCCCGGCTGCTGGACGGGCCCGGGGCGGACCGACCCATGGCCTTGGGCATCGACGCGCGCAACCGCGACTTTTCCACCGGCGCGCTGATGGATGTGATCGACACGCTGTCGGGGCGGGGGGACGTGGCGCTGAATGTGCTCTATCTTGATTGCGCGTCCGACGTGCTGTTGCGCCGTTTTTCCGAAACCCGCAGGCGCCATCCGCTGGCGCCGGTGGAAACACCCGAACAGGGGATCCAGCGCGAAAACGACCTGCTGCGCAGCGTGCGGGACCGCGCCGACAGCCTGATCGACACCAGCGAAATGAACGTGCATCAGCTGCGGGCCGAGATCGAGCGTCTGTTTGTCACCGACGCCAAGGCGCTGCTGGCGGTCACGTTGCAAAGCTTTTCCTACAAGCGCGGCCTGCCGCGCGCGCTTGACATGGCGTTTGACTGCCGCTTTCTGCGCAACCCCTATTGGGTGCCGGCGCTGCGCGCGCTCAACGGGCAGGATGCGGCGGTGGCCGAACATGTGGCGGCTGATCCGCGCTATGGACCCTTCTTTGACAAGGTGCTGGATCTGACCCGGATGCTGCTGCCGGCCTACAAAGCCGAAGGCAAATCGCACCTGACAATCGGATTTGGGTGTACCGGCGGGCAACACCGATCGGTTACAATTGTGGAAGCAATGGGCAAGACCCTTGCGGAAGATGGTTGGCCAGTGTCAATAAGGCATCGCGAAATGGAACGCCGCAGGGCAGAAACATAGGATCGGGCGTGCTCGGAATTGTCATCGTCGGACATGGGAAACTGGCGCAGGAATACCTCGCGACCATTGAACATGTGCTGGGTCCGCAATCCGACATACGTGCGATTTCGTTCCAACCCGACGATGACCGCACCGCCAAGCAGAGCGAGATCTGCGATGCCGCGAACAGGGTGGACCGTGGCCAGGGGGTGGTGGTGGTCACCGATCTGTTCGGGGGGTCGCCGTCGAACCTCAGCCTGCCTGCGTGCCGGGGCCGCGATCGCCGCATTCTATATGGTGCCAACCTTCCCATGCTGCTGAAATTGGCCAAAAGCCGCCACCTTCCGGTGGGCGAGGCTGCGCAGGCTGCGCTGGAGGCAGGCAAGAAATATATTGATGCGCAGAACGTAAGCCCCGAATAATACACAGTCGAGCAAGGGGGGAATACTGGGATGACGATGCGCGAGCTTAGGATCATCAATGAAAAGGGGCTGCATGCCCGAGCCTCGGCCAAACTGGTCGAAGTGGTCGAGGGCTTTGACGCCACGGCAGAGGTGTCGCGTGACGGATTGTCGGCCTCGGGTGATAGCATTATGGGTCTTTTGATGTTGGCAGCGTCAAAGGGAACGACTATTGACGTGCAAACCGCCGGTCCGGATGCCGAGGCGCTTGCTGACGCGCTCGAGGCTCTGGTTGCGGACCGGTTCGGCGAAGGATACTGAGCACCGGTCTCAGGAGAAGTGCGGATGGGAAAACGCCCGTGGTAGACAGTTTCCACCAACCCAAGCCCTTGGGCAAGCGGGCGGTTGAACGTGTTCAGCCGGCCTCGGAACCGGTTGAATTCAAGACCTATGACCGGCGCAACCTGTCCTATGCCTCGAGCTTTGATGACCGCTGGAGCCAGACCTTCATCCGCGCCATGGAGATGGTCAGCGGCAAGCTGACGATCCTGCGCCTGATTCGCAAATTCGAAGAACGCGCCGCCCCCAAGGGGCAGGCGTTCTGGCGTGCCTGTCTGGATGTGATGGGAATCGAACTGCAGACCCCGGCCGAACAGCTGGCGCGCATTCCCAAGGAAGGCCCGGTTCTTGTGGTGGCCAACCATCCCCACGGGATGGTCGACGGGATGATCTTTGCCGACCTGATCGGGCGCGTGCGCCCCGATTACCGGATCCTGACCCGGTCGATCCTGACCGATCTGGACGAGGTCGCGGGCGAATTCATGATCCCCGTTCCGTTTCCCAACGATCCCGATGCGCAGCGCAAGGGCGTGGCGATGCGGGCGGCGGCGATGGATTTCCTGAAGCAGGATGGCGTCGTGGCGCTGTTTCCGTCGGGCGTTGTGGCGCATTCCGAAAGCTGGTTCGGACCTGCGATCGAATCGGAATGGAACGTGTTTACCGCCAAGATGATCCGCCGGTCGGGGGCGACGGTTGTGCCGATGTACTTCCCCGGTCGCAATTCGCGGATCTATCAGATCGCCAATCAGATTTCGCCGATGCTGCGGCAGGGGTTACTGCTGCACGAGATCGTGCATGCGCTCAACAAACCGCAGAAACCTGTGGTGGGCGAACCGCTGGACCGCGATTTTGTGGACAGCTGGGCCAATGACCCGCGTGGCTTCATGACGTGGCTGCGCAATCACACGCTGTCGCTGGCTGAAACCGACGGCGCCTGAGGGGCGGGCGCGGTCGGGGATCCGATCCGCGCCGCACCGGCCTTAGCGTGTGGGCACCGGCACATCCCCGGAATAGTCGTAAAAGCCGCGCTTGGATTTACGGCCGAGCCACCCGGCTTCGACATATTTTGTCAGCAGCGGGCAGGGGCGGTATTTGGTGTCGGCCAGCCCGTCATAAAGCACGTTCATGATCGCCAAGCACGTATCAAGACCGATGAAATCGGCCAGCTCAAGCGGCCCCATCGGGTGGTTGGCGCCCAGTTTCAGCGCTTCGTCGATGGATTTCACCGATCCCACGCCTTCGTAAAGCACATAGACGGCTTCGTTGATCATCGGGATCAGCACCCGGTTCACGATGAAGGCGGGGAAATCTTCGGCGGTGGCTGATGTCTTGCCCAGCCGGTCCACCACGCCCTTGCAGGCCTGGAACGTGTCTTCATCCGTGGCAATGCCGCGGATCAGTTCGACCAGTTTCATGACCGGCACCGGGTTCATGAAATGGAAGCCCATGAAGCGTTCGGGCCGGTCGGTGCGGCTGGCCAGTCGCGTGATCGAGATCGACGAGGTGTTCGAGGTCAGGATGGTATGCGGCTGCAGATGCGGCACCAGATCTTCGAAAATGGCCTGCTTGATCATCTCGCGTTCGGTGGCGGCTTCGATCACCAGATCGGTGCGCCCCAGGTCGGGCAGCTTCATCGTCGGGGTGATCCGGGCCATCGCGGCCTCCATCTCGGATTCCGAGATCTTGCCCCGGCCGACCTGCCGCACAAGGTTCTTGCGGATGGTCTGCATGGCGACATCCAGCGCGTCCTGGTTCACGTCGTTCAGCAGTACCTCGTAATTCGCCACGGCCATCACATGGGCGATCCCGTTGCCCATCTGACCCGCGCCAATCACCCCGATCTTTTGAATGTCCATCCGGTTTCCGCCTCTGTTCACCTGAAGGGCAACATAGCGATCAGACGAATGCGGCGGCAAGGGCATGGGGTCAAAACAGTTTGAGACAATTTGGCCGTTTAGGGGTTTGCCAAGACTTTCGAGTCACCCTGGTCACGGGTGAATTATTGGGTGGTGAGATGTCTCACATATTTTCCGGCGCGGTGCGGCCGGGGGTGGAACTGTGCCGATATGACAATTGCGATCTTGTGTTCCGGGGGCCGCCGCTGCGGATCGACGCTGCGGACATGGCGTGCCTGGGTGGGGATGATACCTTTGCGCGTTTTGTCACCGCGCCCTATCCTCAGATGCTGGGGCGGCGGTTGGGTCGGGCCTGCGTGAACCTGGGTTGTGCGGGCGCAGGGGTCGAGGCGTGGCTTGGTCAACCCCATCTGATCGACCAATTGGCCGGGGTGCCGCAGAAGGTGGTGCAACTGACCGGTGCGCATTGTCTGACCAACCCCTATTTCCGGGTCCATCCGCGCCGCAATGACAGGCTGGTCGAGGTGCACCAAACCCTGCGCAGCCTGTTTCCCGAACCCGATTTCATCGAATTCAGCTTCAACGGCCATTTGCTGCGCAGCCTGTCGGGCCTTGATGCGGCGCGCTTTGATGTGATCCGCCGCACGTTGCAGGATGTCTGGACCGAGCGCATGGGCCAGCTGTTGGACCGCCTGGGTGGTCCGGTCGTGCTGCTTTGGATCCGCCGCGACGGGCAGCCCGATGCGGGTCTGCTGGAACCGGGCATGATCGCACCGCTGCTGGGGCGCGATGTGCATCTGGTCGAAACCTGTGTGACCCCGGCAGGCGCGGCGGGGGATATGGATGCGCTGCGCCATGGCCCGATGGAAGAGCCCGCCGCCGCCGCATCGCTTGGCCCCACGGCGCATGGCCAGATCACCGATGCGCTGTTGCCCTATCTTTGAAGTCGCGGCACGAAAAAGGCCCGCCAAACGTGCGGGCCTTTCGGTCATCTAAAGTGGCGATATGCCGGGATCAGCCGAGCTTGTCGGTGAGTTCCGGAACCGCTTCGAAGAGGTCCGCAACCAGGCCGTAATCGGCGACCTGGAAGATCGGGGCTTCTTCGTCTTTGTTGATGGCGACGATGATCTTGGAATCTTTCATGCCGGCCAGGTGCTGAATCGCGCCCGAGATGCCAACGGCAACATAAAGATCCGGTGCCACGACCTTGCCGGTCTGACCCACCTGCCAGTCGTTCGGTGCATAGCCCGAATCGACCGCGGCACGCGATGCGCCAACGGCGGCGCCCAGCTTGTCTGCCAGACCTTCGATCAGTTTGAAGTCGTCTTCCGAGCCAACGCCACGGCCACCCGACACAACCACACCAGCCGAGGTCAGCTCGGGGCGATCGCTTTCGGCCAGCTTGTCTTCGACCCATTCGGACAGGCCGGGGTTGTCGGCTGCCGACACGGTTTCAACCGATGCCGAACCGCCTTCGCCCGCTGCGTCAAAGGTCGAGGTCCGGAAGGTCACGACCTTCTTGGCATCCGACGATTTCACGGTTTGCACGGCGTTGCCTGCATAGATCGGGCGCTCAAAGGTGTTGCCGTCGACCACAGCGGTGGCGTCCGAGATCACCATCACGTCCAGAAGAGCTGCCACGCGGGGCATCACGTTCTTGGCGTCGGTGGTCGCAGGGGCCACGATGTGTTCGTAGTCACCGGCCCGGCTGACGATCAGCGCGGCGGTGGCTTCCGCCAGGCGGTGGCCCAGCGATGCGTCTTCGGCGACCAGAACCTTGGCCACACCGTCGATCTTGGCAGCGGCTTCACCGGCTGCGGCGGCCGAACCACCTGCGGCCAGAACGGTCACGTCACCCAGTTGCTTGGCCGCGGTCACGGCCTTGGCGGTGGCGTCCAGCGCCAGTTCGCCATCGGTCACTTCTGCGAGAAGAAGAACAGCCATTACACAGCCCCCGCTTCTTTGAGTTTTGCCACCAGCTCGTCAACCGAGCCGACCTTGATGCCTGCTTCGCGGGCCGCCGGTTCGGCGGTGCCAACGACTTCGAGGCGCGGAGTCACGTCGACGCCGTAGTCGGCTGCCGTTTTCTCATCCAGAGGCTTTTTCTTGGCCTTCATGATGTTGGGCAGCGATGCATAGCGCGGTTCGTTCAGGCGCAGATCGACCGAGATGATCGCGGGCATCTTGACCTTGATGGTCTGCAGGCCGCCATCCACTTCGCGGGTCACAACGGCGCTGTCGCCGTCAACGTTGACCTCGGATGCAAAGGTGCCCTGGCTCCAGCCCAGAAGCGCCGACAGCATCTGACCGGTGGCGTTCATGTCGTTGTCGATGGCCTGCTTGCCGCAGAGCACGAGGCCGGGCTGCTCTTCCTCGACCACTTTGGCCAGGATTTTTGCAACGGCCAGCGGCTCGATGTCGGTGTGCACGTCATCGGCAGCCACAACCAGGATCGCGCGGTCGGCGCCCATGGCCAGCGCGGTGCGCAGGGTTTCTTGTGCCTGTTTCACACCAATCGAAACAGCCACGATTTCTTCGGCTTTTCCGGCTTCTTTCAGACGGATGGCTTCTTCGACCGCGATTTCGTCGAACGGGTTCATCGACATTTTCACGTTGGCGAGATCAACACCGCTGCCATCCGCTTTCACACGGACTTTCACGTTGTAGTCGATCACGCGTTTGACAGGCACCAAAACCTTCATAAGCGTCTCTCTCCTCAAGGGGGTGAAATTTGGCCGACTCACCCAGTAGATCGTGGCATGTTGATACAGGCGGCCACGCCAAGGAAACAGAGTAAAATCGTCATGTGATGGTTCGGGGACGGCGCGTTATTTCGAGAATTGCCGCGCCGATGTAGTTTTGTTGCGCCTGCGCCGCCCCTTTTGCGGGTCAGCCGCGATTGGCGCCGGGCACCCAAAGGACATCCGATTTGCCGCCGTCATTGGCCACCCGTGCGGCGACGAAAAACCAATCGCTGAGCCGGTTGAGGTATTTGACGGATGCGGGGTTGATCGCTTCCATCGTGGCCAGTTCGACCGCCAGGCGCTCGGCCCGGCGTGCCACCGTGCGGCACACATGCAGATGCGCCGACAGGCGGCTGCCGCCGGGCAGGATAAAGCTGCGCAGGGGCTCAAGATCGCCGTTCATCGCGTCGATTTCGCTTTCCAGCCGGTCAACCTGCGCGGGCACCATGCGCAGCGGCGGATATTCGGCTTCGGCGTCCTTTTCCATATCCGGGCGGCAGAGGTCCGCGCCCAGATCAAACAGATCGTTCTGAATGCGCATCAAGGCGGCATCCACATCGCCCGCAGCATCCAGCCGCGCGACCCCGACAAATGAATTGAGCTCATCCACCGTGCCATAGGCGGTCACGCGCATTGCATGCTTGGCCACCCGCGCCCCGTTGCCGAGCGCCGTTTCGCCGGCATCGCCGGTCTTGGTGTAGATCTTGTTGAGAACGACCATGGGTCACTGGCCTCCGGATTGGCGCAGATAGACAAACAGCACGATGAGAACCACCGCGATGAACTGCAGCAGCAGCCGCAGGCGCATCAGTTTGTTGCCATATTTGTGGTTGAACTTGCCGCCCTTGGCAAAGCCGCCGATGCCAAGGGTCAGCACCAGCACCGTTGCGGCCATGGCCAGAAGGATCAGGAGATATAGCGGATCGAACATCGGGGGCCTCGTGGCGGTGTCTGTTGGCAATCAGGATCTAGCGGGGTGTAGGGCAAAAGCGAACCCGTTTTGGGGCGCTCAGGTCTTTTTCAGCACATATTCCACGGCCCGGTCGGGCAGGACGCGCCGCAGAAAGCGCGCGATATAGGTGACGGGGGTTACAAAATAGCGCGGATAGGGTCGCTGCGCATCAAGCGCGCGCAGCACCTGGGCGGCGGCGGTCGATGCAGGGCGTTCGAACGGGTCGGGCGTGCCGCTGTCGTCGTAAAGCCGCTTGCGCAGGGTGTTTTCATACATTGCCCGATGGGGCGAATTGCGCCAGTCGATCCATTTTTCGAAATAGGGGATCGCCTTGCGCCGGAAATCGGTGGTCACGGGGCCGGGTTCGATCAGCACAATGTCGATCCCGGTTCCGTCAAGCTCGATCCGCATGGTTTCGCTCAGGGCTTCGAGCGCGTATTTGGTCGCTGAATAGGCGCCGCGCCAGCGCATGGTGGTCAGCCCCAGAACCGATCCGCATTGCAGGATCCGCCCATGCCCCTGCGCCCGCATCACCGGCAGCACTGCGCGGGTCAGGTCGTGCCAGCCAAAGAGGTTGCTTTCAAAAATGTCGCGCAACGCGTCCGTGGGCAGATCTTCGACCGCCCCGGCCAGCCCGTGCGCCCCATTGTTGAACAGCGCATCCAGCGTCCCACCGGTGGCGGCCAGCACCTCGGCCAGGCCGCTGGCGATGCTGTCGGGATCGCAGTAGTCGATGCGTGGGCTGTCAAAGCCCTGTGCGCGCAGTGTGTCGCAATCGGCCTGCTGGCGACAGGATGCAAACACGTGCCAGCCGCGATCGCGCAGCACCTGTGCGGTTTCAAGACCAATGCCGGACGAACATCCGGTGATCAGGATTGATTTCTGCGCCATCTGCGGCCCTCGGGGTTGTGATTGCCGCTTATTGGTAGGGGTTCTGCCCGCCGGGGCAAGCCCCGGCCTTGGGTTAGGTGTGGCAAACCCCCGCTCTGGGTTAGGCGTGGCAAGCCCCGGCCTCGAGGCGATAGGGGCAGGTTCCGGGCACAATCAGTCCGCGCTGACCAGGAAATCGGCCATCCAGCCGGTTTCGCCGCCGTCAAGCGGGCGCAGCCGCACCCAGCCATTGTCCGAAACCGAAAGAACTTCGACCTTGTCGCCTAGGGTCAGCCGGGCCAGCACGTTGTAGTTGGTTCCGGGGCCTGCGCGCATGTTCACACGGCTGCCGGTGATTTCACGGATGTCGCGCTCGGGGGCGGAGGGCTCGATCACCGGGGCGGGGGTATCGAGCGCCGTGGGCGCAAAGGTATCCAGCGGCGATGCCGCAAGGCGCGAGGCTTCGAACAGCGCGGGAAGCGATGTTCCATCATCCTCGGCCGTGCCCAGAAGCTGCGGCAGCTGCGGGGCGTCATCTTCGGTCTGCAGGGCGGCGTTGATTGCAGGGGCGACGTTGTCCACCGCGACAGCGGGCACCGCAGCAGGCGCGGGTGCTACGGCCGGCAGGGCTGCCACCCGCGCTGCGGGGGCCGGCGCGGGGGCGCGCGCGGTTTCGGTGGGGCGTGGGCGCGGCTCGAAATCAGCGCCGCCGCTGAGCTCGTAAAAGGCCCAGGCCATAAATGCGAATGAGACAAAAACGAACTTGTTCATGGGAACCACTTATCGGTTGAAAATGATCAAAAAAGTCGATGCAAAAGGCGGGCAGCATAGGCTGCCGACAGGTCCCTACCATACCCCGATTCGGGTCGGCGGAAAACCGCCACCCGTGAAACGATGGTTCCAAAATCTGGCGTCTTTACCCGGCCTGCGGCCCGGCGTACACAGCATCTATGACTGATACCGTTGATGACCCCAACATGAACCCTTCCGACGCCTCGGAAAGCGCCGAGCCGCTGCGCCGCGCCATCGGGGATCGGTATCTGACCTATGCGCTGAGCACGATCATGCACCGCGCGCTGCCCGATGCGCGCGATGGGCTCAAACCAGTGCACCGGCGCATCCTTTACGCGATGCGCGAACTGCGGCTGTCCTCGTCCGGGGGGTTCCGCAAATCGGCCAAGATTTCGGGCGATGTGATGGGCAACTATCACCCCCATGGCGATGCGGCGATCTATGATGCGATGGCCCGCCTGGCACAGGATTTTGCGGTGCGCTACCCGCTGGTGGACGGGCAGGGCAACTTTGGCAATATCGACGGCGACAACCCCGCCGCCAGCCGCTACACCGAAGCGCGCATGACCATGGTGGCCGAAGCGCTGCTGAACGGGCTTGACGAAGACGCGGTCGATTTTCGCGACAATTACGATGGCACGCTGACCGAACCGGTGGTGCTGCCCGCCGAATTCCCCAACCTGCTGGCCAATGGGGCGGCGGGTATCGCGGTGGGGATGGCGACGAACATCCCGCCCCATAACATTGCCGAGCTGTGCGACGCCTGCCTGCATTTGATCAAGACGCCGGATGCGCGCGACGACACTTTGCTGAATTATGTGCCCGGCCCCGATTTCCCGACCGGCGGTGTGCTGGTGGAAAGCGCGGATGCGATCGCGCGCGCCTATCGCACCGGGCGCGGCAGTTTCCGGCTGCGCTGCAAATACGAGATCGAGGATCTGGGCCGCGGCCAGTGGCAGATCGTCGTGACCGAAATCCCCTATCAGGTGCAGAAATCCAAGCTGATCGAAAAGATCGCCGAACTGATCCAGACCAAGAAGGTTCCGATCCTGGCCGACATTCGCGACGAATCGGCTGATGACGTGCGCCTGATCCTTGAGCCGCGTTCCAAGAATGTGGATCCGGATGTGCTGATGGGGCTGCTTTATCGCAGCTCGGATCTTGAGATTCGATTCTCGCTCAACATGAACGTGCTGGTGGACGGGGTGACGCCCAAGGTCTGTTCGATGAAAGAGGTGCTGCGCGCCTTTCTCGATCACCGGCAAGAGGTCCTGCTGCGGCGCTCGCGCCATCGGATGGGCAAGATCGACCACCGGCTCGAGGTGCTCGAAGGCTTCATCATCGCCTTTCTCAACCTGGATCGCGTCATCGACATCATCCGCTATGATGACGACCCCAAAGCGGCCCTGATGCGCGAACACTGGGGGCGGGATTTTGCCCGCGCCATGTCCGAAGACGACTATGTGTCGCCGCCGCCGGGCGAAGGCGAACTGAGCGACGTGCAGGTGGACGCGATCCTCAATATGCGGCTGCGCAGCCTGCGGCGGCTTGAGGAAATGGAACTGGTCCGCGAACGCGACGCGCTGATGGAAGAGCGCGCCGGGCTCGAAGATCTGCTGGCCGATGCGGGCCTGCAATGGGGCCGCATCGCCGAACAGCTGCGCGCCACCAAAAAGACCTTTGGCAAGGACTATGACGGTGGCGCCCGCCGCACCCGGATTGAAGAAGCGGGCGAGGTCGAGGACGTCCCGATCGAGGCGATGATCGACCGTGAACCGATCACCGTGGTCTGCTCGCGCATGGGTTGGATCCGTGCGATGACCGGCCATATCGACCTCAAGCGCGAACTGAAGTTCCGCGATGGCGACGGGCCGCGCTTTGTCTTTCATGCAGAAACCACCGACAAGCTGCTGGCTTTTGCCTCAAACGGGCGTTTCTACACCGTGAGCGCGGCCAACCTGCCGGGCGGGCGCGGCATGGGCGAACCGCTGCGGCTGATGGTCGACCTGCCCAACGAGGCCGAAATCCTGGCGCTGTTCATCCACCAGCCCGGCGCGCGGCTCATTGTGGCGTCGTCCGATGGCAACGGATTCGTGGTGGCCGAAAACGATGTGGTCGCCCAGACCCGCAGCGGCAAACAGGTGCTCAACGTCAAAGAGCCGATGGTTGCGCGCAAGGTCACCCGCGTCCAAGGCGATCACGTGGCGATCATTTCGGAAAACAGCCGGTTCCTGGTGTTCCCGCTTGATGATCTGCCCGAGATGACACGCGGCAAGGGTGTGCGCCTGCAGAAATACAACATGGCGCGCGGGCGTCAGGGGGCGCTTGAGCTGGATGGCGGGCTGGCCGATCTGACCACCTTCCGCTGGGAAGACGGGCTGCGCTGGCCGATGGCCGGCGGCAAGACGCGGCATGAACCGGACCTGACCGAATGGCTGGGCAAGCGCGCGGGGGTCGGCAAACGCCCGCCCCATGGCTTCCCGAAAACCAACCGTTTCGACGATTAACCGGGCCGGCTCAGATCGGTTTCGACAGCAGGATCCAGGCGGTGATGTCACCATCCCAGTCATCGTCCAGCCGGTCATGGCGGCCGATCTCTTCGAACCCCAGGCGCCCGTAAAGACGGCGGGCACCGTCATTGATGTCGGCGACGATCATGCTCAGCCGGTCATGGCCCAGATCCTGCGCCAGCCCGGCCGCACAGCTCAGCATCTGCGTGCCCAGCCCGCAATTGCGATGATCGGGAAAGCAGGCGATGCTGGACAGATACAGGCTCTGCGGCAGCAACCGCTCCAGCTCCATCAGTGGCCGGGTCAGCGCGGGGGCCTGCGGATCACAGGGTGCGGGCGTGTCGCGCGGGCCGATGGCATGGTGGGTAAAGGCGCCAAAGGGGCCAGCACCCTGATCGGCCACCACGATCTGCCCCAGACGGGCCAGATGCGCCTGCCGGTTGCGCCCGATCACCCAGGGGCTGCGGCCCTTGCGGGCCTGCAACGTCCAGATATGCAGCGGCAGCCCGTGCCCGGCCATATTGGCAAGCTCGGCCAGCGGTGCCGCATCGCCGGGATTGGCAAATCGGAAAGGGGCGGGCAGCTGCGTCATGGCGCGACCGTATCGTGCCATGCCCCCCTGCGCCAGAGACGGTCGCCATGCTTACTGAATTTGCTGCGCGGTTTTGCACCGTCCGGCATTTGCGTGGCGCGGGCATGTGAGGTAAGAGGCGCCAACAACAATCTGAGGCACCGGGTATCCATGAAAAGACTTCTTGCGCTTGTCGCGGGCTTGTTTCTCCTTGCGGGCTGCGCCCAGCAAAGTGTTTCCAACGCGCCTCTGCTGCCTCTGGGGGATTTCAGCCTGGGGCACAATGTCACCATCGCCAGCAAAGCACGCAAGGGTCCGATTTCGCGCTCTGCCACGGCCGACCAGTGGGAAACGGGTATGGAAAAGGCCATTTCCGACCGTTTTGGCCGCTATGATGGGGAAGGCACCTATCACTTTGGCATCAGCGTCGAAGGCTACATGCTGGCCCCTGGTGGTGTGCCGGTGATCTACAGCCCGAAATCGGCGCTGATCATCAATGTGACGGTCTGGGATGACGATGCGGGGCGCAAGCTCAATGACAAACCTCACCAGATGACGATCTTCGAAGACACCACTCAGAAATCTTTTGTTCTGGGGTCGGGGAACATCCGCGACGTGCAGCAGCAGATCGACGGGATGGCCGAAAACGCCGCCGAACAGATCGAAAAATGGCTTGCCGAACAGCACGAGGTGAACCGCTGGTTCACCCCCGATGCCGTGTTCAACCCGCCGCCCATCGAAAAGCCGGTTGAAGAACGCTGACCACGCGGGCGCAGCTGCGCGAGGCGCTTGATTTTCTGCCTCAGACAGAATAAGTCGCCCGCGCAGAGACAACCGGGTCCTCTATGACCCCCCAAACCGCAAAAGGGCGCCCGTAGGATGGCAAAGGAAAAGTTTGAGCGTACGAAACCGCACGTGAACATCGGAACGATTGGTCACGTTGACCACGGCAAGACGACGCTGACGGCGGCGATCACGAAGCAGTTCGGCGACTTCAAGGCCTATGACGAGATCGACGGCGCGCCGGAAGAGAAAGCGCGCGGGATCACCATCTCGACGGCGCATGTTGAATACGAGACCGAGAACCGCCACTACGCCCACGTGGACTGCCCCGGCCACGCTGACTATGTGAAGAACATGATCACCGGTGCGGCGCAGATGGACGGCGCGATCCTGGTTGTGAACGCCGCTGACGGCCCGATGCCGCAAACGCGCGAGCACATCCTGCTGGGCCGCCAGGTTGGCATCCCCAAGATCGTCGTGTTCATGAACAAGGTTGACCAGGTCGACGACGAAGAGCTGCTCGAGCTGGTGGAAATGGAAGTGCGCGAACTGCTCTCTGAGTACGACTTCCCCGGCGACGATATTCCGATCGTTGCAGGTTCGGCTCTGGCCGCGATGGAAGATCGCGACGCCAACATCGGCGCCGACAAGATCAAAGAGCTGATGGCCGCTGTTGACGAATACATCCCGCAGCCGCCGCGCGCCGTGGACGAGCCCTTCCTGATGCCGATCGAAGACGTGTTCTCGATCTCGGGTCGTGGTACCGTTGTGACCGGCCGTGTCGAGCGTGGCGTGATCAACGTTGGCGACGAGATCGAAATCGTCGGCATCAAGGACACGTCGAAAACCACCTGTACCGGTGTTGAAATGTTCCGCAAGCTGCTGGACCGCGGCGAAGCTGGCGACAACATTGGCGCGCTGCTGCGTGGTGTTGACCGTGAAGGCGTTGAGCGTGGCCAGGTTCTGTGTAAGCCGGGCTCGGTGAACCCGCACACCAAATTCGAGTGCGAGGTCTACATCCTGACCAAGGAAGAAGGCGGCCGTCACACCCCGTTCTTCAAGAACTACCGTCCGCAGTTCTACTTCCGCACCACCGACGTGACCGGCACCGTTGAGCTGCCCGAGGGCACCGAAATGGTGATGCCGGGCGACAACCTGAAGTTCAACGTTGAACTGATCGCCCCCATCGCGATGGAAGACGGCCTGCGCTTCGCAATCCGCGAAGGCGGCCGCACCGTCGGTTCCGGCGTTGTGTCGAAAATCATCGAGTAACAGCGACGCTGTTACCGAGGCGACAGGGTATTCGGGCCAAAAGGCCCGAATGTCCCGAGAGCCAAACCGGTGATAATAATACGAAAGGGCTCCGCAATGCGGGGCCCTTTTTCATGGCTGGATGCGCCCAAAGTAGATGTCACGTATCATCGGGCGCCCATGGCGCGTTGGTGTCCACCACAAAGAGCGGTGTTGACCCTGGCGAGCGCCGGCACGCTTAGTCATACGGTCTCAAAGCGCGGATGCGTGACATACCCATACCCACAAAAAAGGCGCCCTCGGAAGGGCGCCCATTCATCTCAGATCTGAATAAGATCAGTTGCCGGTGGCGTTGGCCACGTCAACGGTCACGCCCGGACCCATGGTCGAGGACAGTGCGATCTTTTTCATGTAGGTGCCTTTTGCGCCGGTGGGCTTGGCAGCCGAAACAGCGGCAACAAAGGCACGGATGTTTTCAACCAGCTTGGCTTCGTCGAAGGACGCTTTGCCAACGCCTGCGTGCACCACACCGCCCTTTTCAGCGCGGAACTGGACCTGACCACCCTTGGCGTCTTTGACGGCCTGAGCGACGTCCATGGTCACGGTGCCGACCTTGGGGTTCGGCATCAGGTTGCGGGGGCCAAGCACCTTACCCAGACGGCCAACGATGGGCATCATGTCCGGGGTTGCGATGCAGCGGTCAAAGTCGATGGTGCCGCCCTGAACGGTTTCCATCAGGTCCTCTGCGCCGATCACGTCTGCGCCTGCTTCTTTCGCTTCGTCAGCTTTGGGGCCACGGGCGAAAACCGCAACGCGAACCGATTTGCCGGTGCCGTTGGGCAGGCTGACGGTGCCGCGGACGTTCTGGTCAGCGTGACGGGTGTCAACGCCCAAAGACATCGCGATTTCAACGGTTTCGTCGAATTTTGCGTTGGCGTTGGCCTTGATCAGGGTCACGGCCTCTTCGACGGTGATCTCATCTTTGCCAGCGAAGGCTTCGCGCGCTGCGCGGGTACGTTTACCGAGTTTTGCCATGATCTTAGCCTTTCACCTCGATGCCCATCGACCGGGCCGAGCCCAGGATGATCTGCATTGCTGCTTCGACGTCATTGGCCGAGAGGTCTTTCATCTTGGCTTCTGCGATCTCGCGAACCTGCGCAACGGTCACGGTTGCGACGACCTCACGGCCGGGGGCTTCCGCGCCACGGGGGCGGTTACGCTTGCCAACCGGCTTAAGGCCAGCCGCTTTTTTCAGGTAGTAAGACGCGGGCGGCGTCTTGATGTCCATGGTAAAGGACTTGTCCTGATAATAGGTGAT
>JAOXSC010000003.1 GCA_025800215.1 Marinibacterium sp. | reverse complement strand
GTCAAAGAACCCACCCGATTGCGCCGGGCCAAGCGCGTCGATCACCGCCAGCAGATGACCCGCGGCCGCATCCGGCGCGACCGCCGGATGACGGCCCAGATAGGCCCGTGTCAGCGGCGTGGCCACCGTGCCGGGATGCAGCGCCACGCAGATCGCCTGTTTGTGGCTGCGCGCCAGTTCGATGGCGGCTGTGTGCACCACCTGATTGACCGCCGCCTTGGCCGAGCGATAGCTCAGCCATCCGCCCAGCCGGTTGTCCCCGATGGATCCCACCCGCGCCGACAGCACCGCCATCACCGCACGGCCGTCACGCCGCAGCAGCGGCAGCCCGTATTTCAGCGCCATTGCAGGCCCCACGGTGTTGACGGCAAACTGATCCAGCATCGCCTGTGCCGTGACCTGCCGCAGCGCCTTTTCCGGGGCGGCCCCGTCGACGGCAAGCGCCCCCGAAGCGACGATGATCAGATCAAAGCCCGGCACCAGCGCGCCCAGATGGGACGCGACCGATGCCTCGTGTGCGATCTCAAGCCCATCGTCGCGGCGCGACAGGGCGGTGACCGCCACGCCGCGGTCGCGCAGCGCCACGCCCAACGCCTGTCCGATCCCGCCCGACGCGCCGATGATCAATGCCCGTTCCATGCCCCACAGCTAGCGGCGAACCTTTGCGCTTCAACCCATGCAAATGCAGCGAAATTCGCGCTTTCCATTTTGGCGGCGCCTTCCTATAACTCTGCCCATGGATAAGACCGCACATATCGTCGCCCGCACCGGTTTCGCCGGTGATCTCGCGCGCGGTCTTCTGCTCCTAATCCGCCTCTGAGCGTGCCCTTCGGCGCGCCCGCTCAGAGGAGGCAGCCTGCGCGCCACAAGGCTTTAGGACACAACGAAAAGAGATCCCCATGACGACCGCTGACGACAAAGATCGCGTCTATATCTTTGACACCACCCTGCGCGACGGCGAACAAAGCCCCGGCGCCACCATGACCCATGACGAAAAGCTCGAAATCGCCGGGCTGCTTGACGAAATGGGCGTGGACATCATCGAAGCGGGCTTTCCCATCGCCTCCGAAGGCGATTTCCGCGCCGTAAGCGAGATTGCAAAGAATTCGGTGAATTCGGTGATCTGCGGGCTGGCACGCGCCAACTTCACCGATATTGACCGCTGCTGGGAGGCCGTCCAGCACGCCCGGCGCCCGCGCATCCACACCTTTATCGGCACCTCGCCGCTGCACCGGGCCATTCCCAACCTGACCCAGGATGAAATGGCCGACCGCATCCACGAAACCGTGACCCATGCGAGCAACCTGTGTGACAACGTGCAGTGGTCGCCCATGGATGCCACCCGCACCGAATGGGATTACCTGTGCCGCGTGGTCGAGATCGCCATCAAGGCTGGCGCCAGCACGATCAACATCCCCGACACCGTGGGCTACACCGCCCCGGTCGAGAGCGCCGATCTGATCCGCCGCCTGATCGAGACAGTGCCGGGCGCCGACGAGGTGGTCTTTGCCACCCATTGTCACAATGATCTCGGCATGGCCACAGCCAACAGCCTCGCCGCCGTCGCCGGTGGTGCACGCCAGATCGAATGCACCATCAACGGCC
>JAOXSC010000221.1 GCA_025800215.1 Marinibacterium sp. | reverse complement strand
GCAAACCCTGCAAACGCGGCCATATACCAAGGGCTATCGGGGCCATGACCCGGATTTACATTCGCTTCATAGACAAAGGCTGATACGCCAGCACAAACCGTTGCGGTGAAAGCGCTGATCCATCTATTCATTTCAAAGAACGGGACTGTTGCATTAATTGTATTCTGACATGCGGGGTTGATCGTCTGGCTCTAAGTCATGTAATGGCGGCGAAGAGGCTGTCGATGAACGCGATCTCACCTTGAACGCCAGGTTGTTTGTGATGGATGTGGCCGCGTTTGATGGTCCGGATAGTTTCAATACCGCTGAGTGTCGCTTTGGCCGTTCGGAGTGAGCGGAAGCTCTGCTGATATCCAAGTAGCCGCTTCAAGGCAGCGTGATCGCTTTCGATCCGATTGTTACGCCACTTTCGGTCGATGTGTCGAATGCTGTCGAAATGAGGGTCATAGTGGTGGTTGATCTCGCGGATGACACGGGCGTAGGCCTGTGCTTTGTCGGTACAGATTGTCACGGGGCGGTGCAGGCGGACGCGCTCGATGGCCTTGTTCAGGAAGGCTCTTGCCGCCTTCGCATCCCGCCGCGCGGTAAGGCGGAAGTCGATCATCTGTCCGTTCGCATCAACCGCGCGCCAAAGGTATCGCCACTTTCCGCCGACGCGGATGTAGGTCTCATCCACATGCCAATCAACGCTGGCCCTCCGTAGATACTTCTCGGTCCGCTTGGTCAATTCGGGGCCGAATTTCTGCACCCAGCGAAACACTGTCGAACGGTCAACCTCGACATCACGCTCGGCCAGCAGATCTACAACATCCTGATAAGACAGCGGATACCGCAGATACCACCGCACCGCACATAGAATGATCTCCTGTGGAAACCGGTGATGTTTGAACGGGCATTGGCGCGGCATGACGAACCTCAAAACCAGAAATCTCGCTGACACGCTAGGTTAATGCAACAGTCCCGTTTCGACCACGTCGTTGACCGGGCACGGCTCCATTGTGGTCGGACGCTGTCGCGCCATGGCCAGAAAAATGCGAACGATCTTGGCCGCCCGTTCCGAAGATTGGCAAATCAGGTCAACGCGTTCGGACAAGACGGGATCGTCGATCTTCCCTTGCAGCATCTGGGAATAGCCGAACACAACCGAAAGCGGATTGTTCAGTTCATGGGCAACACCGGCCAGCAATTCCCCCAGGGCCGAAAGCTTTTCGTTCTGATGCGCGATCTCGCGTTGCTGTTCCAGTTCCGCTTCCAGCTGTTGCTGCTCTGTGATGTCGCGGATGAACAGCATCGCACCACCAAACGCCGTCAGATGTGATGACCCCAGAAGGTGGCGACCGTTCTTGTGTTTGACGTGCACCAATTTGCCGTGCTGCGCCATTTCCCCCATCATCCACTGCATGTACGCATCGCCCGACATGTCACCCATGTCGTAGTGCCCCGCAGCCACCAGCGCGGCGACGTTTTCGACCACACTGTCACCGGATTTGGGGATCAGGTGTTCCGCGCCTTCAAAGTTCATTTTTTTCCAGGCTTTGTTTCCAAAGACAAAGTTCATGTTCTCGTCGCAAAGCACCAGCCCTTCATCAATTGCCTCAAACGCATCCAGCAGCATGTCACGGGCCTTGATTTCGCTGCTGCGCTCTTCGGTTACATCGCGAAACGACAAGAGATAGCCACCCAGCCGGGTCTTATGGGAGGATGCCAGCACATTGCGACCACTGGTCGTATCCATCGGGAAACTCTTCCCGTGGCTGTGGAACACCGCCATCGCGGCATCATAGAACTCGTCCTGGGTCATGCCATCAGGCAGCAGGTAGTAGTCCGCCTCAAGAAGACGGCGGAACAGCGAAGCCAGCGTTTCACCGGGCTGTGGTGACGGCAGGTCCAACCAGAACATGTCCTGCCATGCCTGATTGGACAGCACGTATCTGGCGTCTTTATCAAACAAGACAAGTGCTTCGGCCGTGCCTTCGATGGCGTCATTCACAGAGGACAGCCGTTCTTCCTGTGCGGCCTTCACCGACGTGGTGTCTGTCAGAACCAGAATCGTGTCGCCCTTGCGGGTCATTGCCCGTTCAGACAGGATGTGGCGCCCGTCCTTGAATGTCATTTCGACAGGAACGAAGTTCTCGGTGTGATCCTGAATGGCCGACGCGTGGGCACTGAGGGGAACACCATCGCTCGGCACACCGTTTACCGCGCCCACCATGTCATATAGCCGTGTGATACGGGTATCGCGCGGGATGTCTTTCAATTCCTCGGCCGGAATGTTGTAAATCCGCGCAAACGCCGCATTGATATGGCTGAGTTGCTTGTCCGCGCCCTCAACCGCGATCCCGACAGGCAAATGTTCGATCACGTCGGTGAACAGCCCCTCGATATGGGCGTGTTCGGTTTTGTCCCTGTAGACCAGAAGATAGCCGCCATGATCCGTCTTGTGGGAAGAGGCCAGAAACTCACGCCCGTTGGACAACCTGACTTCCCGGTATTTGACGCAGTTGCACACATTTGTCACGGCCTGCCTGGCCCGTTCTTCCGGGCGTGACTCGTCCGACGCAACCCATTGCCCGTTCTGAGCGAGGTCGAGCCAGATATCAAAAAAGGCATCTCCTGTCGCAAAGGGCCGGGTTTCGCTCTGGAAAAAGTCGAGGGCGCGGCGGTTGAACACCTCCAGCCGCAAATCCTTGTCAAACAGCATAATGCCATCATCCAGCGCCTCGACGGCCTCTCGCAGCATATCGCGCGCTCTGGCATCACTGTTGCGCGCTTCGGTGACATCGCGCGTGGTAATCAACACACCGCCCAGATCGGTCTTCTTGGCCGTCGCCGTGATGAACCGTCCGTCCGCCATATAGATGTCTTCCGAGCCGGCGCAATCGCGCGCCCAGTCCATGTAATAGTCGACAATCTGCTCTTCTGTCGCTCCTTCGGGCAAGATCGTCAGAATGCCGGATCGATAGGTTTCCGCGATCACATCTTCTCCGCGCATTCCCACCGGGAAAGGTGTGTCCCTGTGACTGGCCATGTCGCGCATATATTGATCGTTGCACATCAGGAACCGCATGTCGGCATCCCAGAAGGAAACGCCCTCTTCCAGCGAATTCACAAAGTCCGAGATCACATCCCTCCGTGCGTCTTGCGCGGTCTGGGCATCCACATGATCACTGATATCGGACATCGACAGAAGGTAACCGCCCAATTGCGTGCGTTTGGACGACACTTCAAAATGCTGACCATCCGCCCGGGTCAATGTGATGGCCCGCGCACAGGAGGCGATCGCATCCAGAAATGCCGCGCTCAACTGCTCTAAATCCGAGCCATCCGGGATCTGGTAATACCCCGACCGAAACTGTTCGAGGCTTACCAGCCTCGCGTTGTCGCCAATCTCTGGCGGTTCCATCCCTGCAAAGGCAAAATCCGAAAACATCTGGTTAAAGAAGACGAAGTTCATGTCTTCGTCCAACAGCGCCATGCCGAACCCGATGCCGGACAACGCATCTTTGAACAGGGCGACAGCGGCATTGGGATCCGTATCAGAGCGCGGTGCCGTATCTGCCAAATCAGTCCTCCTTTTTGGGAGCATGCAGGGACATTGCTGCATCTCACCATGGCAGGAATTCAGCTGCGTGTCGCGAAATGTATCAATTGTGTCTGTGGCAGCACCGATTCACGCGCGGCGCTTATGAAGCCGTGCCAGGCCACAACCGCCGCCACCTGCAGCATCAAATCATGTCCAATAATCTTGCATTATCGGACACCAATGAGCTAGCCTCAAAAACATGTCTCAAAAGCCCCCCAAAGCCGCCTCACCGCACGCCCGGTCGCAGGATCCGCAGCCCCCCTCACCTGCCCTGCCGGCGCAGGTCGCGGGGTCGGGGGGGCTTGATCGGCTGGCCGAACGGGCGCGCGGCTATGCCGACGCCTCGACCGCCGGGAACACCAACCGCGCCTATGCCGCCGACTGGCGCCATTTCGCCCGGTGGTGTCGGCAGAAGGGGGCCGACCCGCTGCCGCCCTCCCCCGCGCTTGTGGGGCTCTATCTGACCGATCTGGCGGCGCCCGCGACCGGGGCCCCTGCCCTGTCGGTCAGCACCATCGACCGGCGCATGTCGGGGCTGTCGTGGAACTATGCGCAGCGCGGCTTTGCGCTGGATCGCAGCGACCGCCATATCGCCAGCGTGCTGGCGGGCATCAAGCGCACCCATGCGCGCCCACCGGTGCAAAAGGCGGCCATCGGCGCCGACGACATCATCGCCATGGTGGCCAGCCTTGGCTTTGACCTGCGCGGCCTGCGGGACCGGGCGATCCTTCTGCTGGGCTATGCCGGCGGGCTGCGGCGGTCCGAGATTGTGGGGCTGGATGCGGGCCGCGACGACACCGTCGACGGCCGCGGCTGGGTCGAGATCCTGCCCGACGGCGCGCTGCTCACGCTGGACGCCAAGACCGGCTGGCGCGAGGTCGAGATCGGGCGCGGATCCTCGGACCAGAGCTGCCCGGTGCACGCGCTGGAACACTGGATGCACTTTGCCCGGATCGACTTTGGTCCCCTGTTCGTGCGCACGTCCCGCGATGGTCGGCGCGCGCTCGATGCGCGGCTGTCGGACAAGCATGTGGCGCGGCTGATCAAATCCACCGTTCTCAAAAGCGGCATCCGCGCCGACCTGCCCGAGCCCGAACGGCTGGCGCTGTTTTCCGGCCATTCGCTGCGCGCAGGCCTGGCCAGTGCCGCCGAGGTGGATGAACGCCATGTGCAGAAACATCTGGGCCATGCTTCGGCCGAAATGACCCGCCGCTATCAACGGCAGCGCGACCGCTTCCGCGTCAATCTGACAAAGGCCGCAGGGCTTTAGCCCCCCTGCCCCTCCAACCCTGTCAGAGCCGACAGGGCCGCAAGATGGCGCGGCAGATCACTGCGCGCATGCAGCACATCGACCACGATCACCGCGTCCGGGCGATCAAGGAACACCAGAAAATGTTCGCCCGCGCGGACATAGCGCAAATCGGACTCCCCATCGACCAGGGCCGCACAGCTGCGGCTGTGGGCCGTGCCCGCCACGATGGCGCGGCAGCGATCGAGCAGTTCGGCCTCGTAGATCTCGGCCTGTCGCGGGCCAAAGCGGTCGATGGTCCAGCGGGCGATGTCGGTCAGGCTGTCCTGCGCCCGGCGGGTCAGCCGGAAGGACCGGCTCATGCAGGCCTGCGCGCCCGTGCAAAGGCCTGGCGCACCGCGTCTTCGCCGCTGCCGTCGGCCAGATCGCCGGTCTCAGCCTGACGCAATCCTTCTGCCAGCCCGGCGCGGATCTCGCTCAGCGCGGCCTCTTGCTGTTCAAGCAGGCGCAATCCGGCGCGCATGGCTTCGCTCACGTTCTGATAGCGGCCCGATGCGACCAGCGCCTGAACCAACTCATCCTGCGTGTCTGTCAGAACCACATTGCGCGTGACCATGCTGGGCCTCCTTTCATTGGCAATATATGCCAACCGATACGTCCGATCAATCCGGGGCCTGGGCCACGTCGATCCGCACCGCCCGAATCGCGCGATCAAAGCGGTTGAAGGTGCTGAGCAGACGCGCGCTGAAATGGGTCGTCACATAAGAAGCGACAAAGCCGGATGGCGCCAGCAGAACCGCGGTGTCGCCGTCCAGTCCCGCGCTGATCAGCTGCGCGTACCAGGCCTGCGCCGTCGCCGGATCGCGAGCCCCGAGCGCGGCCAGCACCTGATCCCACAGATCGCCCGAGGCGCCTTCGCCGCGCGGGATCGCCGGGCGCGGCAGCGGGACGACTTTGGGGTCGTCCGTCAATGGCGGCGTGATCCCCTGATGCGCGTCGATGCGCTCGATGAAATCGGGGCCGATCCGCTCCCAGCCCGGACGCGTGTCGATCAGGATCTGTTTGAAGTCGATCTCGTAGACGGTCACCCTGCCCCGCACGCCCGCGCGTTTGACCGCGACCCATCCCATGCTGCGCAGCTTGGCGAGCTCGCGTTTGACCGTGCGTTCATCCACCGACCACAGGCGCGCGATCTCGGCGCGCCCCATCGACAGCTCATCGCTGCGCCAGTTGTAGCGGGTGGTGATCAGCACCATGAGGCGCAGCGCCAGCCGTTGGCGGTGCTTGTCGGCGGCCAGCGCCTGCGCGCTCAGCGCAGACAGAATATCATATTTCATCGTCGACGCGTTGCGTCCGACGGCTGTCTTGGCCAGCATGAGAATTACCGCTCGTCTTGATGCGGGCTGTGCCCGCTTTGGTGCCCGGTTTGCTCTGCGTTGGAACGCTATTCCGAACTTGGGCCCAATTAACGTCCAGCGCGGCGATTCTGTCAAGCCTTTGGGGGCGTCGGGTTTGACGGGGCCTGTCCCCAAACCCAATCAAAGAAAAGAAAACTGGTGAATCTATGGTGATGGGGGACGCCCTGTATGTCCCCTTATAGGCCTCGGATGTCCCCCTAACGCTGGTATGTGGGGGCAGCCTGTCCCCCTAAATCGGGGGTGCGGTCCGAGCAAACGGGCCGGTTTTGCAGCGCGCCGGGGCTGGGTTGACCCGAATCGCCCTGCCCTGCCCGACCCTGGCAAAACCCCCTGTTTCCAACAGGATGTTACCCGCGGGTAATTCATGAAACAGATGATATTACCCTTTGCATGAAACGCAAATCCGGCGTAAATGAAGAAAGCGGCGCGAAAAGCGTCCAATTCAAGGAGTGAGGCATGTACACGCACGAAGACCTGAGCAACCTTCGGAGCAATTCGCTCAAGCTGCAGGGGTGGATCCGGCAGCAGACCTTTTCACCCGAGATGGAAAAGACGCTGCGCCGCTTTTCCTCGTGGGAGGTGTCAGAGCTGATCTTTCGCGTCAACCAGTCGACCTTTCGCGGCAAGCTGGCGGCGGACCCGTCCCTGCCCGCGGGCGAGGTCGAGCCCGATGGCCGGCAGCGCTGGTTTTCGCTGGACGAGATCAACGAATTGCGTCGGCGGCTGAAGATCAACAAGAAGTCGCTGCTGCCGTACCGACCGTCCGGGCAGCGGGCTATACGCTGCGCCATTGCGAACTTCAAGGGGGGTGCCGGAAAATCCACCGTCGCCCTGCACTTTGCCCATGCGGCTGCGCTGGATGGCTATCGGGTGCTGATCGTCGATTTCGACCCGCAGGCCACGCTGAGCCATTCCATGGGGCTGACGGATGTGTCCGAAGAGCACACCGTCTGGGGCATCATGGCGCGCGACCTGATCCGCGAAACCGAACGGATGAATGACGGGCCCGTGGGCGCGGAAACCGGGGCCGCCCTGCCCCAACGCCATCTGCCGGACGCGATCACCGGGCTTGGCCTTGATGCGCTGCGCGTGGGCGATTTCATCCGTCCCACATCCTGGCCCACCATCGACGCGATCCCGTCCTGCGCCAATGCAGCCTTTGTGGAATTTGCATCCGCCCAGTATCGGCACCTGAACCCCGACTGGTCGTTCTTTGCGGCGGTGTCGCGGTATCTCGATCAGATCCCGGATGACAGCTATGATATCATCCTGTTCGATTGTCCGCCCGCCATCGGCTATCAGTCGATGAACGCGGTGTTTGCGGCAGACGTGCTCTATATCCCGTCGGGCCCGGGATACTGGGAATACGATTCCACCACATCATTTATCGGCCAGCTGTCCGAGGCGCTCGAAGATCTGGCTTATGGGTTCGACACGACCTTACCCACGGGTAACATGGCGCTGCCCAAGGCGTTTTATGACATCCGCTTTCTGCTGACCCGGTTCGAGCCGGGCAATGATCTGCACCGCGCCATGTATGATGCGTTCCGCAAGGTGTTCGATGGCCATGTGGCCGACAGCGCCATCGAAATGACCCGCGCGGTCGAACAGTCGGGGCGGTTCCTCAATTCCGTCTATGAAATGGATTACCGGGATATGACCAGAGAGACCTGGCGCCGCGCCAGATCTACATTTGATCAGGCCTATGAAGAATTCCGGGCGGTGCTGGTCGACGCCTGGACCAAAATGGAGGCTGAGCAATGAGTCGCAAACGCAGAGTATTCGACATCAACATTCCCGAAGACGTGCCGGTCGGCAAAGTTCCCGACCGGGTGCTGTCGGGGCGGCGCGGGCCGATGGCGTCCGCCATTTCCGAAAACGCCGACGCGCTGCGCGATCGCAAGGCGGCCGAGGCCGAGATCCGCAATGAAAACGATCGGCTGGCAGCCGAATTCGTGCGGCTCAAGCGCGAAGGGCTGATCGTTGACCGCATCGCGCTGGACGACGTGGTCACTGACAAGCTGATCCGCGACCGTCGCCCGCAGGATGATGACGAGCTCGAAGAGCTCAAACAGTCGATTCAGGATATCGGTCTGTCGAACCCGATCCGGGTCGAGCTGCGCGAAGATGGCAAGTTCGAACTGATCCAGGGCATGCGCCGCTGGCTGGCGTTTCAGGCGCTGCGCGACAGCGGGGCAGGGGGCGACTATGACACGATCCCGGCGGGCATCGAACCGGGCGGCGCGCCTGCCATCGACGCCTATCGTCGGATGGTGGACGAAAACCTGATCCGCAAGAATATCTCGTTTTCCGAAATGGCGACGCTGGCGCGGCGCTATGCCGATGACCCGGCCAATGACTGTTCGGATGCCGCCGAAGCGGTGTCGCTGCTGTTCAAATCGGCAAGCTATGTGAAGCGCAGCTATATCCGAGCCTTTGCCGAATTGCTGGTTCAACTGGAAAAGGTGCTCGAACACCCCGAGGCGATCCCGCGCAATGTGGGCGTTGACCTGAAACGCCGGATCGAGGCCGAGCCGTCGCTGGTGGCCGACGTCACGCAGGCGCTGCGCGCAGCACCCGGCCGCGACAGCGCGCAAGAGGTCGAGATCCTGCGCGGCTTTGCCAACGCGGCGGCCGACACCTTACCCACGGGTAAGACCGCGGGCCGCAAACCGGCCAAGGCGCGCAAGGCCAAGACCACGTTTCAGGTGCCGCTGCCCGATGGGGTGGCCAAATGCAGCGCCTCGCAGGGACGGTTGGAGCTGCGCCATGACGCGGATTTCTCGGCCATGGACCGGGTGGCGCTGGAACGCGCCGTGGCGGCGTTTTTTGCCGCTCTGGATCAGCAATAACAGGCCAAAACGGGCATGAAACACAGCAATAACAATGCGTTAACGATTGTTGATGCCCTGATGCTTCAATCCGGCCGCGACCATAGCGCCACAAGCTCGGTCGCGGCGGGGATCTTGCGGTCGCCATAGATCACCACGTCGAGCGTTTCGCGCCCAAGCGCGTCGGCCAGCGAGATCAGCGCGCCGCTTTCGATGTCGTCCCGCGCCATGCTGAGCGGGACCCATCCCACGCCAAGCCCGCGCAGGGCCATGTCGCGGATGCCGCCGGAAAAGGCGGTCTGGCAGATCGGGCTGGTGCTTTGACCGGATGTGCCGAACCGACGTTTGCGGGCGCCCAGAAGGGTGCCGAAAAAGCTCGCGTCGGGATAGGTCAGGGCGGGGGTGTCGTCGGGAATGTCCGCACCGTCGCGCAGGGTGTCGCGCAGGGCGCCGCCCGCCACAGGGATCAGCGCATCCTGACCCCAGACCCCGCGCTGCACATCCGCGCCAAAGGGCATGGCTGGGGTGCCTTTGGCTTCGTAGCAGAGCAGCAGGCTGGTGTCGCCGCGCACGAACATGGCGACGCAATCGCCCAGATTGGCCGCGCGCAGGCGAAAGCGCAGGCCGGGAAAGGCGCTTCGCGCGCGCAGCGACATGTCGGGAAAGGTGGACTGAATGGCCGCGTGCTGCGCTGCGACGGCGATGGTCGATCCTTTGGGGTCGAACTGCGCGATTTTTGTGCGCAGCTCGCGCAGGCGGGACATCAACGCGCGGATCTCGGATTCGTTCTGGGCCAGTGCAGGGCTGATGTCGATGCGGTTGGCCTGACGGTCCAGAACGCGCACGCCAAGCCAGTCTTCGAAACTGCGGATGCGCCGTGAAAACGCAGGCTGCGTGATGTTCCGGCGCGCGGCGGCGCGGGTCATGTTGCGTTCTTCAAGCAGGACAAGCACGTCCTCGAACCAGCTCATATCCATGGTCTGTGCCTTTTTAGGCAAAGTATATGTATGAGCAGCCCAAGGAAAAAGCACTGTTTTTCATCCGTGCACCTTGGACATGCTTTGCCTGACGCCGCGACGAAGAGATGACGAAGAGACGGCAAAGACACGAATAAGACACGGGGAACACCACTTCGGCGGCGTCGCTGTCGCGTTTCTGATCCGCCACGCCGCGTGGCCTTGATCTGATCGCGCGCCCGGACCGGCCGGATTGGCAACCGGGGACCAACCAGAGGCTTCGGGGTCGGCCACACGGCCCCCAAAACGAACATCAAAGACCAGCAAGGAGACCATCCCAATGAAACCAGCAAAGACATGTATCAGCGCGGCCCTGTTTGCGGCGATCTGCGCGCCCGCCTTCGCCGAAGAGGTCAAGATCGGTGTGCCGTCCTGGACCGGGGCGCAGGCCATCGCCCATGTCCTGGGCGAGGTCGTGACATCGCGCATCGGCGGCACGGTGGAATATGTGCCGGGCAACAACGCCACGATCTTTCAGGCGATGGATCAGGGCAAGGGCGACATTGACGTGCATCCCGATGTTTGGCTGCCCAATCAGGAAAGCTTTACCAAGAAATACGTGGACGAGGCCGGCACCGTCACCCTGTCGTCGAACCCCTATGAGGGCAATCAGGGCTTCTGCGTGACCCGCGATTTCGGCACCGCCAACAACATCACCGACATTGCCGATCTGGGGCGCCCCGATGTGGCGGCGCTGATGGACAGCGATGGCAATGGTCTGGGCGAGATGTGGATCGGCGCTCCGGGCTGGGCATCGGCCAATGTGAACGAGGTCAAGGTGCGCGACTATGGGCTGATGGATTTCATCGAACCCATCCGTGCCGAAGAAAGCGTCAAGACCGCGCGCATCAAGGATTCGATCGCCAAGGGCGAAGGCTATGCGTTCTATTGCTACAAGCCCCACGCGGTGTGGTTCATGTTCGACGTGGACATGCTGACCGAGCCGACCTTTGATCCCGAAAAATACGTGATGGTGCAGCCTTCGGATGATCCCGACTGGTTCAACAAATCCAGCGTCGCCACCAAGGACGCGCTGAAAGAGGTGCAGATCGCGTGGTCCAATTCGCTGGTCGACCGGTCGCCCGCGATTGCCGAGTTCTTCGCCAATTTCTCGCTGACGGCGGATGACGTGAGCGCGCTGGCCTTCGAGATCAGCGCCAATGGCAAGGATCCGGCGGATGCGGCCAAGGATTGGGTGGCGGCCAATTCCGACCGTGTGGACACGATGCTGGGGCTCTGATCGCCCGCATTGCCGGGCGGCCCCCCGTGACCGGGGCCGCCCGACGCGGCCTGCGTGCCCGTTCCCCGATCTGGCCTGAATACTGGAAAGCATGACCATGACAGCGGATGCTGTGATTGAAATATCGAACGTCTGGAAGATCTTTGGCGACCGGCCCCAGGATGCGCTGCGCGCGATCCATGACCGGGGCCTGACCAAGGCCGAGGTTCTGGCCGAATTCAACGCCGTGGTGGGGGTGGCCGATGTCAGCCTGTCGGTGAACCGGGGCGAGATCTTTTGCATCATGGGCCTGTCGGGCAGCGGCAAATCCACGCTGGTGCGCCATTTCAACCGGCTGCTTGAACCCACGGCGGGCCGCATCGAAATCGAAGGCACCGATGTGATGGCGCTTGGGCCCAAGCCGTTGCAGACCTTTCGCAACCGCAAGATCGGCATGGTGTTCCAGAATTTCGCGCTGATGCCGCACCGGTCGGTTCTGGACAATGTGGCGCTGCCCCTTGAGATCCGGCAGGTGGCCAAGAACGAGCGCATGCGCCAGGCCGCCGCCATTCTGGATATTGTCGAACTGGGGGCCTGGGGATCGAAATTCGCCCATGAGCTGTCGGGCGGCATGCAGCAGCGGGTGGGGCTGGCGCGGGCGCTGGCGGCGAACCCGGATGTCCTGTTGATGGATGAGCCGTTTTCGGCGCTGGATCCGCTGATCCGCCGGCAGTTGCAGGATGAATTCATCCGCCTGTCCAAGATCCTGAAAAAGACCACCGTGTTCATCACCCATGATCTGGACGAAGCGGTGCGCATCGGCGACCGCATCGCCATCATGCGCGACGGTCGGATGGTACAGATCGGCACCGCCGAAGACATCGTGATGCACCCTGCCGATGATTACGTGGCCGATTTTGTCGCCGGGATTTCGCGGCTCAAGGTGGTGCATGCCCATGCGGTGATGCGCCCGATTGCCGACTATGTGGCAGGGCAGGGGGCGCTGCCGGCCGATACGCTGCGGGTGGACGAGGCCGAAACGCTCAGCACCCTGATCACCATGGCCATTGATGATGACCGCCCGATCCTGGTGCAGGATGGCGGGACGGATGTGGGCGTGATCACCCGTGCCGACCTGTTGCGCACCGTCATTGAAGGGACCGAGGTGTCATGACCGACCAGACTGTCAATCCGCTAGACGACACCGAAAGCGCCGCCGCCCGCGCCTATGCCGAAGAGAGGCGCGCCAATATCCGCGCCTTTGTGCGCACGCACCCCGATTACTACATCCGCAATTTCGACAGGGTGGGGGCGTCGGCGCGGTTCACGCCGACCTTCAACCTGATGGCGGGGCTGTTCGGGCCGATCTGGTTCGGCGCGCGGGGGCTGTGGTCGTGGGCGCTGTCATTTCTGATCATCGAAGCCATCGGCTTTGTGCAGATCGCGCGGGGCCTCTTCGGGGATCTGGGCGCGGCCGCGATGGAGCGGATCGCGTCGATCGAAGGCACGCTGGAGCTGCGCCGCCAGCAGCTGGCGGCGGCCATCGAAAACGGGTCGGACCGGGTGGATGCGTTCCAGCGCGCGGTGGACGGGCTCGAGGCGAGCATCGACGGCTTTCGCGCCGAAGCCGAAGCGCTGGCCGCCCAGGGCCCCAGCATCGCCCTGAGCGGGCTTGTGATCCTGATCGTGGCCAAGCTGGCACAGGCGGTGACGGCCAACTGGGCGCTTGAGGCGCGGTTTTCCGACTGGCTGTCGGACCGGTCGATCCGGTCGGGCATGCCGCTGTCGCAGATCGTGTTCAGCGCGGTGTTCATGGTGGCCATCATTTCGGTGGCCATGGTGCATTACAGCTTTCCCGACCGCTTTGCGTTGCTCAGCGATTTTCCCACCGATCCCGCGCTGCGGCTGATCAGCATCGACGGGGTCGAGGCGTTCTTCAACTGGGCGGTGCTGAACGGAGAGGCTTTGTTTGACGGGATCACCTATGGGATCCGGCTGGTGCTGGATGCGCTCGAGCTGGTCTTTGTCGGCACGCCCTGGATCGTGATTGCGGCGCTGATCATCCTGCTGACCTGGCTGACGGCGGGGGTGCGCATGGCGATCTATTCGGGCGCGTTTCTGGCCTATATGGGCCTGCTGGGGTTCTGGGAAAAGGCGATGACGACGCTGGCGCTGCTGGGGACGGCGGCGTGTCTGTCGATTGTCATCGGCATCCCGCTGGGCATGTTCGCGGCCCGGCGCCCGCGCTTTTATGCGGTGATCCAGCCGATCATGGATTTCATGCAGACGATGCCGGCCTTTGTCTTCATGATCCCGGTAATCGCGTTTTTCGGCACCGGCAAGCCGGCGGCGGTGGTCACGACGATGATCTTTGGCGGCACGCCGGTGGTGCGGCTGACGGTACTGGGCCTGCGCGGGGTGCCCGAAAGCGTGCGCGAGGCCGCCGTCAGCTTTGGCGCCAACAAATGGTATCTGCTGACGCGGGTGGATCTGCCGCTGGCCAGCCCGTCGATCCGGGCGGGGATCAACCAGACCATCATGCTGTCGCTGGCGATGGTGGTGGTGGCGTCCCTGATCGGGGCCAAGGGTCTGGGCGAAGATGTGCTTGAGGCGCTGCAATATGCCAATGTGGGGCAGGGGATCCTTGCGGGGTTTGCCATCCTGTTCTGCGCCATGATCCTGGACCGGATCGTGCAGGGCCAGCGCAAGTGACGCCTCTGGTTCTGGTCCATGGCTTCATGGGCGGGGGCGCGCAATGGGACGGCCAGCGCGATCTGGGGCCGGTCATTGCCCCCGATCTGCCGGGCTTTGGCGGGCATCGCGATCTGCCGGTGATCGACAGCATCGCGGGCTTTGCCGATTGGGTCATCGCGGATCTGCACCGGCGCGGGATCACGCGCTATGACCTGCTGGGCCATTCCATGGGGGGCATGATCGCGCAGGACATCGCCCGGCGTGACGCCGGGCGGGTGCGGCGGTTGATCCTCTATTCAACGGGGGCGGTCGGGGTGCTGCCGGGCCGGTTCGAAAGCATCGAGACCAGCAAACAGCGCGCCCGCAGCGATGGCGCAAAGGCCACCGCGCGACGCATCGCGGCGACCTGGTTTGCTGCGGGCGCGGATGATCCGGCCTATCCCGCCTGTGCGCGCATTGCCGAAACCGCGTCCGACGCGGCCATTCAGGCGGGGCTGGATGCGATGCAGGGCTGGTCGAGCACCGGCGGGCTTGGCGCGATCGGGGCCGAGACCCTGGTGCTCTGGGGGGATGGCGACCGGACCTATCCCTGGGCGCAGACCGAGAGGCTCTGGTCCGGCATCACAGGGGCGCGGCTGGCGGTGGTGCCGGGCTGCGCCCATGCGGTGCATCTGGAAAAGCCGGCGCTGTTCAACGCCGTGCTCGGGGATTTTCTGCGCGCCTAAAGCGTGGCTTCGATCAGGAAGGGGCCTTGGGTCCGGGCGGCTGTGGCGAGCGCGTCGGCAAGGCCTTCTTCGGTGGTGACCTTCTGGCCGGGCACGCCATGGCCTGCGGCCAGCGCGACCCAGTCGAGCAGGGGATCTTCGATGTCGAACATGGCGCGGGCGTTGCGCCCCGGTGCCGGGGCCCCCTGCGCGGCAAGCTCGTGATGCAGGATCTGATAGCCGCGATTGGCGATGATCACCACTGTGATGTCCAACCGTTCGCGCGCCGCCGTCCACAGGCATTGCAGCTGGTACATCGCCGACCCGTCGCCCGACACCGCAAAGACCGGACGGTCAGGGCAGGCCACGGCGGCGCCAAGCGCGTTGGGCAAGCATTGCCCGATCGAGCCGCCGGTGTTGTTGATCCGATCATGGGCGGCGGCCTGATTGACCGCAGGCCAGATGCCCGCCCCGGCGGTGACCGCTTCGTTCACCACGATGGCCCCTTCGGGCAGGGCGAGGGCCAGCGCGCGGCCGATGCCTTCGGGGCTGAGCGCCCCGGTTGCTGTCTCGGGCGTGACAGGGTCGGTGCGGGCGATGCGGGCGATGTCTTCGGTGCCATCGACCCCGGCGGCTTCGGCCAGAGCGGCCAGCGTACCGGGCACGTCCCAGTCGCTGAAGCACAGCCGGTCGATGGCGCAGCCCGCCGGATCGGGGGTCGAGGGCAGGCCGGGATAGGCAAAGAAGTTCACCGGCGGGTTTTCCCCCACCAGCACGATGCGTGTCAGATCGGCAAGGAACTGGGCATTCAGATCGGCCGGATAGAACATCTGTTCAAAGCGCACCGCGCCAGCCCCCATGGCGATACGCGGGGCAAAGAAGGGCGCGATCAACCGGCACCCGGTGCGCGCGGCGATGCGGCCCGCCAGTTCGGCCCCGTCACCATAAAGCGCCGGGCCACTGACCAGCAGCGCCGCGCCGGGCTGGCCAAGCGCGCGGGCTGCTGCCGCGATGCGGGGCGCGTCGGGTCGGGGTCTGGGGGCGGGATCGGTGGCGCGGGTGGGCCCGGATCCGCTGTCGGACCAGGCGGCATCGGCCTGCAGGATCACGGTGGCGATCTGACCGGAGCGTGCCGCCCGGATCGCATCGGCGCCGAGCCCGGCCACCATCGAGCTGTCGGTGGCGCGCCCGACCCAATGCGACACCGATCCGGCCACCCCATCCAGATCCGATTGCAGCGGCGCATCATGCTTGAGGTGATAGCCCGCGTGATCGCCCACGATATTGACGATGCCCGACCCGCCCTTGCGGGCGTTGTGCAGGTTCGACCAGGCATTGGCAAAGCCCGGCCCCAGATGCAGCAGCGTGCCCGCCACATTCCCCGACATGCGCGCATAGCCATCGGCGGCCCCGGTGACGCCGCCTTCGAACAGGCATAGGATGCAGCGCATGTCCGGGTGGGTGTCGAGAGCGGCGACAAAATGCATTTCCGATGTGCCGGGATTGGCGAAACAGACATCCACCCCCGATGCCAGCATGGTTTCCACCAGAGCCTCTGCGCCGTTCATGCCGGTTCCCCCCTTTGCATGGTCGTGATGATGTTCATTACCCCGTTGCGGCTATTGTGCCAAGCGTGGGCCGCTGGCAGGGGCGACGCCTTATCCGCCCAGCACCGGCACCGCGCGCAGCCGGTGTTGGGCAAAATCTACAAAGCTGCGCACCTTGGCGGTGGCGCGGCGGCCTTCCACATGGACCAGATGGATGGGCAGGGGCGCGGGTTCGAACGGGTCGAGCACGGTCTGCAGCGTTCCGGCCTCAAGATCCGGGCCGATCTGATAGGACAGCACCCGGCACAGCCCCCAGCCCCGGCGCGCCACCGCGATGGCGGCGGCGACGCTGCTGACCACCAGCCGGGGCCGGACCCGGACCGAGCGCTCCAGATCGGCGCCAAAGCGCCAGTCGGCCACCGGGCTGACCGGGGCGGCGGACACGATCTGATGCTGCGGCAGGTCTTCGGGTGTCTGCGGGGCCGGGTGGCGGTCGAAATAGCCCGGCGCGCCGCAGATCACGCGGCGCACGCTGCCCACCCGCACCGCCGACAGGCCCGAGGCGGGCAGCGGGCCGATGCGCACGGCGATGTCGAACCCTTCTTCGACCATGTTGACGATGCGGTCGACCATCAGCACATCGGCGCTCACATCCGGGTAGGTGTCCAGAAAATCGGTGAGGATCGGCGCCACATAGATGCGACCGAATTCGTTGGAACAGGTGATGCGCAGCTGGCCCACCGGGTTGGTGGCCGCACCGGCGGCGGCGTCATCGGCGGCCTGAAGCTGCGCGAGGATGAGCCGCGCGTCTTCAAGATAGGCCTCGCCCACATCCGTCAGGCGCACCCGGCGCGTGGTGCGGGTGAAAAGCCGTGTGCCAAGCCGCGCTTCAAGCGCGTTGATCCCGCGCGTGGCCGATGGCCCGCTGAGCCCCATTGCGCGGGCGCCGGCGGTGAAGCTTTCGGCCTCGGCCACGGCGATGAACACTTCGAGCGTCTGGATCCGGTCCATCGGGCCCCCTTTCGATGATTGCTATCATTTCACGAAGCAATGTCTTTTGGAATGGGTGTATTATTTTGCGTGGCGTGTTTTTGTATCTCTGGGTCACGGGGCCGATCTGGCCCCAAGTTCAGGAGGACATCATGACCCGCCCCGCGCCCCAATCGGTTCTGATCGCAAGAGCCCGCCGCTTTGACGCTTTGCGCTGGTGTCTGCGGATCGGGGTGGCGTGTGTGCTGTCCCGGATCCCTGCCGCCCCCCGCCCCGAAAGGACTGTTTCGTGACCGCCGAACCCCCCCGCCCACCGGTGCCGCCCTTTACCCGCGACAGCGCAATTGCCAAGATCCGCCTGGCCGAAGATGGCTGGAACAGCCGCGACCCGGCCAAGGTGGCGCTGGCCTATACGCCCGACAGCGTCTGGCGCAGCCGCGCCGAATTCCCCCGTGGCCGCGCCGAGATCGAGGCCTTCCTGACCCGCAAATGGGCGCGCGAGCTTGATTACCGGCTGATCAAAGAGCTCTGGGCGCATGACAGCCACCGCATCGCGGTGCGCTATGCCTATGAATATCGCGACGACAGCGGCAGCTGGTTTCGCGCCTATGGCAACGAGAACTGGGAGTTTGACGATAACGGGTTCATGGCCGTGCGCCATGCCAGCATCAACGAACACCCCATCACCGAAGCCGAACGCAAATTCCGCTGGCCTCTGGGCCGCAGGCCGGATGACCACCCCGGCCTGAGCGATTTCGGATTTTGACCCCAACCCTGATCCCTGACCTGAATTCTGAACGGAGACCGACCCCATGACCACCGCTTTTCCCGCCGACGCGGCGCCCATCAAGCTGTATCGCCATCCCCTGTCGGGGCACAGCCACCGGGCCGAGCTGATGCTGGCGCTGCTGGATCTGCCACATGATCTGATTGACGTCGATCTGCTGGGCGGGGCGCATAAGGCGCCCGAGTTCCTGCAGATGAACCCCTTTGGTCAGGTGCCGGTGATCGACGACAACGGCACGATCATCTGGGATTCCAATGCCATCCTGATCTATCTGGCCGCGCGCTATGGCGACACCGCCCACTGGACCGGCCAGAGCCCGCAAGAGCAGGCCGAGATCCAGGCCTGGCTGTCGGTGGCCGCTGGTCCGATCGCGGGCGGTCCGGCCATGGCGCGGCTGGCGGTCCTCTTTGGCGCGCCTGTCGATCATGCCGTGGTCAAGGACAAGGCCGGGGCGCTGCTGGCGGTCATGGACCATGTGCTGGACGGGCGATCCACCCTGGTGGGCGACCGTCTGACGGTCGCGGATGTGGCGGGCTACAGCTATATCGCGCATGCGCCCGAAGGCGGGGTGAGCCTTGATCCCTATCCCAATGTGCGCGCCTGGCTGGCCCATATCGAAGCGCAGCCGCGCTTTGTGGGCATGCAGCGTTCGCCCGTCCCCGAGGCGGGCTGACACCCACCTGACCTGATCCCGACCTTTGATCCCCACATGTGATCCCGGCGCCCGCCTGTCTGGCGCCGGGCCCTGCAGGAGGCATGCCCGATGACCACCCCCTTTCATTCCGGCGAGATCGACGCCCAGACCCGTGCCGGGGTGGGCGATGTCGCGGCGCGGGTTGCGGGCTTTATCCGGCCCTTCATGCCCGATCAGCATCGTGACTTTTTCGCCAATCAGCCGTTTCTGATCCTCGCGGCGGCGGATGCGCAGGGGCGCCCCTGGGTCACGCTGATGGACGGGCCCGAGGGCTTTGTGACCTCGCCCGACCGGATGTCGCTGGTGCTGGGCGCGCGGCCGGATCCGCGCGATCCGCTGGCCGGGGCGTTGGAGGAAGGCACGGATGTGGGCGTACTGGGGATCGAGCTCGCCACCCGCCGCCGCAACCGGCTGAGCGGGCGCAGCGCGCGTGTGGGTGACGGGCTTGCCATCGCGGTACGTCAGTCGTTTGGCAATTGCCCGCAATACATCCATGACCGTCACTGGCGACGGGTCTCTGACAGTCAACCCGGTCCGGTGCGCCCGTCGGACCGGCTCGATCCGGGACAGATCGACCGGATCCGCGCGGCCGACACGATGTTCATCGGGACCGGTCATCATGACGGCGGGGATGCGCCATCCAACGGCTATGACGCGTCCCATCGCGGCGGCGCGCCGGGCTTTGTGCAGGTGGTCGATGCCACGCATCTGCGCATTCCCGATTACGCGGGGAACAATTTCTTCAACAGCATCGGCAATATCCTGGGGAGCGGGCGCATCGGGCTGCTGTTTGTCGATTTCGCCACCGGCGGGCTGCTGCATGTGACAGGGCGGGCGCGGATCGACTGGACACCGGGGCCTGGTGATGATCCGGGTGCGCAGCGTCTGATCGACGTGACGGTCGAGGCGGTGCTCGACCGGCCCGCAGCCGTCGGGCTGCGTTGGGGCAGGGGGGATGCGGCGTCGCAGCGCCTGGTCATCACCCGCAAGAAGCCCGAGACGCTCGACATCACCTCGTTCTACCTTGCCCCGGCAGACGGCAAGGCGCTGGTGCCCTTTCGGGCCGGGCAGCACCTGCCTGTGACGCTGGATCTTGGGGATCGGGGGCAGGTCGAGCGGAGCTATTCCCTGTCGGCGGCCCCCGATGGCACGCGCTATCGGCTGAGCATCAAGCGCGAGGCGCAGGGGCTGGCGTCACGCGCGCTGCATGACGGGTTCGGGCCGGGTGACGAAATCACCGCCCGCAGCCCGGCGGGGGATTTTGTGCTGACCGATGGCACCCGCCCGGTGGTGCTGGCCAGTGCCGGGGTGGGTGTGACGCCGATGGTGGCGCTGCTGCAGGACATCGCGCGGGGCGGCGGCGCGCGGCCTGTGTGGTTCGTGCAGGGTGCGCGCAACGGGCGGGATCACGCCTTCGGCGCCGAGATTGACGGGATCGTCCGCCGCAGCCCCCATGTCACCTGCCGGATCCATTACAGCCAGCCTGATGCCCGCGACCGGGCCGGCCGGGACTATGATCAGGCGGGCCGGGTGACGGCGCAGACCCTGCTGGATCTGCGGGCGGGGCCGGATGCGCTTTACATGCTGTGCGGGCCAGCGGGCTTTGTGGCCGATCTGCGCGCAGGGCTCGAGGCTGCCGGGGTGCTGCCCGGTCAGATCCGGTTTGAAACCTTCTGATCGGCGCGCCCTCAGCCGTAGCGGAACACCGGGTCGGTCAAGTCGATGGCGTCGAATTCGGGCTTTTCGACCCAGTAATCCTGCTGCAGTTTCCAGTCGCTGGTGGTGCCGCGCTTGGGCAGCTTGTGCTGGCCGCGCAGCAGGTATCCGGGGTTGAAGTCGGCTTCGTCCGCCCAGTCGAGGATCGGCATGTCCTGATCCTGCGGGCGCAGTTGCGGCTCGACCGAGCGTTTGTTCGTCTGCTCCATGTGATCGAGCAGCCGCATGACGAAGCTGGCGATCAGTTCGGCCCGCAGCGTCCACGAGGCCCGGAAATAGCCCATGATCCAGACCATGTTCGGCACGCCGGTGAACATCATCGACCGGTATCCGACCGTGTCGTGGAAATCCAGCGGCGCCCCGTCGATGTCGAACGCCACATCGCCAAAGGCGCAAAGCTCGAACCCGGTGGCGGTGACCACCACATCGGTCTTCAGGACCTCGCCCGATTGCAGCTTGATCCCTTCGGGAACAAAGCGGTCAATCCGGTCGGTCACCACCGACGCTTGCCCATCGGCAACGACGCGGAACATGTCGCCATCCGAAATCCGCGCGATGCGCTGGCGGCCGGGCGGGTAGGAGGGCGTGAAATGGGTGTCGAGATCATAGTCATCGCCCACCAGCCGGCGCAGATCACCGATCAGCTCGGCCTTGACGGTGTCGGGGTCTTCGACACAGCGTTTGCGGAAGGCTTCGAGATTGTAGAGGATGTTGCGCCGGGCGATGTCATGGACCCACGCTTCGGGCACGTCCAGCTTGCGCAGGAAATCGGCGGTGTCTTCGACATTGGGAAGCGCCAGGAAATAGGTGGGCGAGCGTTGCAGCATGGTGACGTGATCGACCATGTCGGCCACATTGGGCACCAGCGTGGCGGCCGTGGCCCCCGATCCGATCACGGTCATGTGCTTGCCTGTCCCGTCGAAATCGGCGGGCCAGGTCTGGGGGTGGATGATCTCGCCCTGAAAATCGTCGATCCCGTCCCAGTCGGGGGTATAGCCCTGCTTGTGATCGTAATAGCCTTGGCACATCCAGAGGAACCGGGTGCTCAGCCGCTGTTCGCGGCCTGATGCGACATCCTGCAGGGTCAAGGTCCAGAGCGCGTCCGGGGTGCTCCAGCTGGCGGACAGGACGCGCCAGCCATAGTGGATGTGCTCGGCCAGCCCGTTTTCAGCGATGGTTTCACCCAGATAGTCCAGGATCTCGGCCCCGGTGGCGATGGGTTTGCCGGTCCAGGGTTTGAAGCTGTAGCCAAAGGTATAAAGATCACTGTCGGATCGGATGCCGGGATAGGTGTGGGTTTTCCAGGTGCCGCCGAAACTGTCCATGAGATCGACAATGGCAAAACGGTCATCGGGGCGGTGCATGCGCAGGTAACTGGCCGCGGCGATGCCCGAAATGCCTGCGCCCACGATCAGCACATCCAGCGGCTGGGTGATGTGGTCAAGCGATCCCTGTGATGATGCGTCTTTCATGTCCTGTCTCCTTGGCCTGGGCCGTGATCCGGGCAGGGGGCGCGCGTGGTGCGGCCCGGCCTGCGGTCGATTTGGAAACGCTCCTCCCAGAACGTTGCGGGCGATGCTCCCGTCATCTGCCCTAACATGTTGCTGTGGCAACTATATGGGTTATGCCGCCTTTGCGACAGCCCGTCAAGATGCCGTGGGGGGCGGTGCGTACCCCCCGGCGGTGGTCAGAAAGCGGCGCAGGCTGCGGGCCAGGCGGGCGGGGTCATGTGCCATGGGGACATGGCCGCAGCCCGGCCAGATCTCGACCTCTGCCGCCGGGATCTGCCGGGCCATCAACATGGCATGGGGCAGCGGGCATTCGGGATCTCGCTCGCCATGCAGGACCAGCGTGGGCAGGGTGATCCGTGGCAGCAAGGGGCCATAGTCGACGCCCTGCAGCCCAAGCCAGGTCCCCGCCACGGCCAGATCACTTGCGGTGTCGCGCAGCGCCAGCCGGTGGGCGCGGGCGGCGGCTTCGGCCATCAGGTCATCCTGGGTCGTGCCGACAAACCAGCGCGCGGGCGGGGCGGTGGCGGTCAGGCATGGGCTGCCCGAAATCAGCGCCAGCGCGCTCAGCCGCGCGGGGCCGTGGGTCTGCAGATAGTCGAAGGCGACGAAACAGCCCATGCTCCAACCCACCAGAGCCACGGGGCCGGGGATCGCGGCCAGCACCGCGTGCAGATCGCGGGTGAAACCTGCGATCTGATAGGCGTCGGTGGTGGCGGGGCGCAGCGACCCCGCGCGTCCGCGCAGGTTGGGCGCGATCACGCGGTGATCGGTGGCAAGGTCCGCCATCACATCGGACCAGACCGATGCCGTCCCCTGGATCCCGTGCAGCAGAACCAGCGTCGGCCGGGACGCGGCACCGGTGCCGGCTGCAGGACAGTCAAGCGGGCCGTCGGCGGTGTCGATCCGCATCAGTCGAACAGGATGACGCTGCGAATCGCGTCGCCACGGCGCAGCGCGTCGAACCCGTCATTGATCTGATCCAGCGTGATCCGCTGGGTGATCAGCCCATCCAGATTCAGCCGCCCGTCCAGATAGGCCCGGCACAGGAACGGAAAATCCCGGCGCGGGCGGGCGCCGCCATAGCTGGACCGGCGAATGCGCTTTTCCTGCATCAGCGATCCCCAGCGAAAGGCCACATCCTGATCCACATCCGTCTTGCCCAGCCAGATCACCTGACCGCCGGGGCGCACCGCTTCCATGCTTAGGCGGAACGCGGCTTCGTTGCCGGCCGATTCCAGCACCACGTCAACGCCGCGCCCGCCGGTCAGGGCCCGTGCCACCGCATCGGCGGCGTCGGTCCGGGGGTTGACCAGCCGGGTGGCGCCCATCTGCTGCGCGGCCTTCAGCCGCTGGTCATTGAGGTCGACGGCAATGATGTCCTGTGCCCCCCCAAGCGCCACGCCCTGGATGGCCGCCAGCCCCACCGCCCCGCAGCCGATCACCATGGCCGAGCTGCCCGGCCGCACCTGCGCGACGTTCAGCGCAGCGCCCACGCCCGTCATCACGCCGCAGCCGATCAGCGCTGCGGCGTCAAAGGGCATGTCGCGCGGGATCGGAATGGCCTGCTGGTCCTGCACCACGCAGTAGTCCCCGAAGGTGCCCAGATACATCAACTGGTGCAGATCCCCGCCATGGCGCAGACGGGCCTTGGGCTGGCGGTCAAAGGCAAAGGCGGCGGGCGTGTTTTTCTGGTAGGTGTCGCAGAGGATCGGCAGATCGTGGTCGCAATAAAAGCAGTCGCCGCATTTGGGGTTCCACGACAGGATCACGTGATCGCCCACCGCAACCCCCTGCGCGTCGGGGCCGATCGCTTCGACGATCCCGGCGGCTTCGTGCCCCAGAACGATGGGCAGCGGCAGGCGCAGGGATCCTTCGATCACTTCCAGATCGGTGTGGCACAGCCCGGTCGCCCTGATTCGAACCTTGACGTCGCGCGGCCCCAGCGGAGCGAGCTGAACCGGCTCGATCACCAGCGGTTCATGCGTGTTGTGCAGGACGGCGGCCCTGAAATCATCTGTCATGGATCCTCGCTTTTGGGGCGATGCCGTGCCCCTTCAGTATGTTGCTGTGGCAACCAGATGCATAACGCGGGGGGCGGCGCGCGGGCAATTCATTTGTGCTGTCGCATGTCCGGCCCCCGCAAAAACCGGTCTTTGGGATGTATTTAAATTCCTTGACGCATCGGGGGGGCGTGGCTAACGATACAGTAGTTGCTACGGCAACCAGAAGTGCAGCAAGGGGCCGTTCCGCAAGCAGGAGGAGCCTTTGTGATCCGGGTCAGCCCGGTTGCAAAGGGTGTTTGCCGCCCGGTCCGCACGTCACACAGAATACTCTGTTGGGAGGAGTTTATGACGATTTCAATCAAACGCGCCGCAGTTGCTGCGGGCGCGGCCGCCCTTGGATTGTTTGCCGCAACCGCCAGCGTCAGCGCGGCAGAGCATGACTGGAAGATGGCGACGCCTTATGGTGGCGGCCCGTGGCTGGAGCGCGACGTCCAGCTGTTTGTCGACAATGTCGAGGCCCTGACCGACGGGCGCGTGGTGATCACGCCCTATCCGGGCGGCACGCTTTACAGCCAGCTCAAGGTGACCGAAGGGGTCAGCAAGGGCGTGGCCGAGGCCGGCCACAACTGGCCGGGCTATGACTGGGGCCTGGACGAAACCACGGTGCTGTTTGCCGGTCACCCCTTTGGCATGACCCCCGAAGAGCTGATCCTCTGGTACTATGCCGGGGGCGGGCTCGAGATCTGGGAAGAGTTCCGGCGCGAGAATTTCGGCGTCGTGTCGCTGCCCTGCACGATTGGCGGCACCAGCACCGGGTTTCATTCGCACAAGCGCATTCAGACGCTTGAGGATTTCCAGGGGCTCAAGCTGCGCACATCCGGGGCGTTTGCGGAAATCGCATCGCGCCTGGGCGCGGCCACGATGGTCATTCCGGGGGCCGAAGTCTACGAGGCGCTTGAGCGCAACGTGATTGATGCGGTCGAATGGGGCAGCCCGGAGATCAACCGGGCGACCGGGTTCCAGGACGTGGCACAATACATCATCACGCCGGGGCTTGATCTGTCCGGCGGGTCATTCGAATGCATGTTCAACCCCGATGCCTGGGACGCGCTGAGCGAGCTTGATCGCGATCGCATCCGCATGGCGGCCAAGCAGACATTGTTCGAAACCTGGGTGCTGGCATCGGCGTCGGATCTGAGTGCGTTCCAGGATTTTGCCGAGGGCCCGAACGAGATCGTGCGCGTGGATGATGCCGTGCTTGAGCGGATCAAGCAGGTCACCCACGAATGGGAAGACGAGATCGCGGCCGAAAACGAATGGTTCAAGCGCGCGCTCGACTCGCAGCGGGCCTTCAAGGCCAAGCTGGCGGTCTGGCCTGAATACCGGTTCCAGATCGGCAGCCTGGGGCAGTAACGCGGCCCCCGGTCCCGCCCCGTGCGCATTGGCTGGTCCGCGCGCGCGGGGCCGCTGGTACCCCGACATCCCCCCCGGCGGGCCGGTGCTGCCGCAAGCGGCCCGGCCTGTCGCATCCCACATCCTGAACTCATGATCTGCCTTCGGGCAAGGAAGCTTACATGTCCCTGATAGATTTGCTTGAACGCCCGGCGGATGTCTCGGGCCGGATCTCGGCGCTGTTGGTGGTGCCACTGGTGCTGGTGCTGCTTTACGAGGTGATCGCGCGCTATGTGCTGCGCGCGCCGACGGCCTGGGCCTATGACCTGACCTATATGCTGATGGGGTCGGTGTTCCTGATGGCGATGAGCTTTGCGCTGAAGATCAAGCAGCATGTCAATGTCGACCTCATCCTGCCCCGCCTTCCGGTCCGGCTGCAGGCGCTGATCAACGTGCTGTGCTATGGCGCGCTGCTGCCGGTGCTGGTCTGGATGTCGTGGTATGTGGGTCTGGCCGCGGTCGAGGCCTTTCACCGGGGCGAGGTGGCCGGGGTGTCGGCCTGGAACCCGGTGATCTGGCCCTTCAAGGCGGTGTGGTGTCTGGGCTTTGCCCTGCTGGCGCTGCAGGTGCTGGCGGAATGGCTCAAGGCGCTGGTGTCGCTGCGCACCGGTCTGGCCTATGGGGGCGCGTCATGAGCGCCTATGTCGGTTTCATGATGTTCCCCGCCCTGATGGTGCTGATCCTTCTGGGGTTTCCGATCGCGCTGTCGATGATCCTTGTGGCGGTGGGCTTTGGCCTGATGCAGTTCGGCGATGGGGTGGTGTATCAGATCATCTCCAAGATCGACGACGTGACCACCCATTCGGTGCTGGCTGCGGTGCCGCTGTTCATCCTGATGGGATCGCTGCTTGAACGGTCGGGCATCGCCGAGCGCCTGTTCGACGCGGTCCATATCTGGACCCGCAAGCTGCCCGGTGGTCTGGGCGTCGGGGCCATCGGCATCGGTGCAATCTTTGCCGCGGCCAGCGGTGTGGTCGGCGCGACCGAAACGGTGATCGGGCTGCTGGTGGTGCCGATCATGCTCAAGCACAAATACGACAAGAGCCTGATTTCCGGCACCGTCTGCGCCAGCGGGTCGCTGGGGACGGTCATCCCGCCATCCATCACGGTGGTGGTGCTGGGCCCGGTGGCCAATATCTCGGTCGGCAGCCTCTTTGCGGGGCTGCTGTTGCCGGGGCTGATCATGGCGCTGCTCTTTGCGCTTTACGTGATCGGGATCTGCATGTGGAACCGCGACCTGGCCCCGGTTGTGGCCGATGATGGCCCGCCCATGCCGCTTTGGCGCAAGCTGCAGGTGACGGGGGTCGCTCTGCTGCCGCCGGTGATCCTGATCTTTCTGGTGCTGGGCACGATCCTGATGGGCATCGCCACCCCGACCGAAGCCGCCGCCTGCGGTGTGGCCGGGACCGTGGTCATGTCGATCATGTATCGCCGGTTCAATCCGCGTGTGGTCTGGGCCGCGCTCAAGCAGACGGCCGCGATCACCGCGATGATCCTGCTGATCGTTCTGGGCGGCAACATGTTCGCGGGCGTGTTCTTTGCCAGCGGAGGGCTGAATGGGGTGCGCACGCTGCTGACCGAATTTGGCATTTCGGGCTGGGGCGCGATCGCGGCAATCCTGTTCGTGGCCTTTGTCGCGGGCTTCCTGCTGGATCTGATTTCGGTGGTGCTCATCCTGATCCCGATCTCGATGCCCATTGTGACGGGTTATGGGTTCGATCCGATCTGGTTCTGCATCGCGTTCCTGATCGTGCTGCAGACCAGCTATTTGACCCCGCCCATGGCGCCGTCGATCTTCTATCTGCGCGCGATTGCCCCGCCCGAGATCCGGCTTGGGCACATGTACCGGGGGGTTCTGCCCTTTATCGGAGCGCAGCTTGTGGTGCTGGTGCTGGTGATGCTGTTTCCTGAAATCGCCACCTGGCTGCCCGAACGGCTGAGCGGGCCAAGCTGGTGACGGAGGCGGCGATGACTGAAACGGACCTTGATGGGCGGGTGATCGTGATCACCGGGGCTGCGGGTGAAATCCCCTTTGCAGTCGCGCGGCTGGCGGCGGATGCCGGTGCGCGGCTGGTGCTGAGCGATGTGAACACCGACCGCCTGGCCGCGCAGGCCGCGACCCTGCCGGACGGGCCGGATCCGCTGCTGCTGCGTCAGGATGTGGCCGACCCGGTCGACGCGCTGGCGCTGGCGGCGCAATGTGACGCGGCGCATGGGCGGGTGGATGTGCTGATCAATGGTGCGGGACTATACGAACATCGCCCGCTGGGCGCGCTGGACGCGGCCAGCTGGCGCCGTTGCATGGCGGTCAACCTCGATGGGGTGTTTCACACAATTCACGCGCTGCAGGATCTGCTGTCACAGGGCAGTGCAGTGGTGAACATCGCGTCGCATTCGGGTCATCAGGGCAGCCCCGGACACAGCGCCTATGCCGCGGCCAAAGGGGGGTGCTTGCGCTGACCCGCAGCCTTGCACGCGAGCTGGCGCCGCGCACTCGGGTCAACGCGGTGTCACCGGGTCTGGTGGACACCGCGATGCTTGGGGCGATGGCGGATGACCGGCGCACGGCGCTGATCGCGGCCACGCCGTTGGGTCGGCTTGGCACCGCCGATGAAATTGCCCGTGCGGTGCTGTTTCTGGCGGGTCCGCAGGCGGGCTTTGTCACCGGTGCGGCGCTGCATGCCAATGGCGGCATGTACATGGCGGGTTGAGCGACCCGGCGCGGCCCCCTATGGTTCGGGCCCGAAGCTGCCGTTCAGGGGCGGTGCGTGACCCAGAGGGACGGCCTTGTCCAAGGCCGGGATGACATGAGCGAACCCGAAGACCGGCCTGTGCCGAACCCGCCTGCCACGCCCAGGATCGTGAATGGCCGCGCGACGCTGGATCTGGACACGCATGTTCCGTCGCTGCTGAACTGGATCGCCAACAAGCTGGGGCGCGGGGCATCGGCCGAATTCCGGGATCATTTTGACATCGGGATCACCGAATGGCGCATCATTGCGCTGCTGGCGATCGAACCGGGGATCAAGGCCAACCGCATTGTCGAGGTGATCGGTCTTGACAAGGGGCCGGTCAGTCGCTGCGTCAAGAACATGCATGCCAAGGGTCTGGTCACGCTGGCCCCCGACAAGACGGACGGCCGCAGCCAGATCCTGTCGCTGAGCCCGAGTGGAGAGGCCTTGCATGATGCCATCCTGCCCGCCGCGCTCGAACGCGAGCGGCGTCTTCTGAGCGCGCTGTCCGAAGATGAGGTGCATCAGCTGATCGACATGCTCAATCGGCTGCACGCGGCGCTGCCGCAGGTCAATCGCCGGGGCGAAGCGGAATCCTGACCGGCGGCCAAGCGCTGGCCGCCATGCGGTCACGCCGGGGCCGGAGGGGCCCCATCAATCCCAGACAAATTCGCGGCGGCCACCGTCGATGCTGACAACGGCACCGTTGATGAAATCCGCCTGGGCCGAGGCCAGAAACGCCACCAGCGCGCCCAGCTCGTCCGGGGTGCAGCAGCGCCGTTTGGGGTTCTGGTCGCGGATCCGCTGCATGGCGTCGTCGGAAAAGCCCGCGATCAGATCGGTGGCGACAAACCCCGGCGCGATGGCGTTGACGGTGATGCCCTGTGGGCCAAGCTCTTTCGCGACGGTGCGGGTAAAGCCCGCGATCCCGGCCTTGGCCGCGCTGTAGTTGGAAATGCCGGTGCGCCCGCCGCCGGTATAGTGGATGGATGATGTGTTGATGATGCGACCGAACCCCTGATCCTGCATCAAGGGTGCGGCGGCCCGGGTGCACAGGAATGTGCCGTACATGTGGCTGCGAATGACCCGGTCCCAGTCGTCAAACGCCATTTCGGTGACTTTGCGCCCCAGAAAACGCCCCCCCAGACCGGCATTGTTGACCAGCACATCAAGCCGCCCGAACCGGTCGTGGCAGCGCGCAATGATCCTGTCCACGCAGCCGGGGTCGGTGACGTCCCCGGCGACGGCCATGGCTTGCGCCCCCGTCTGGGCAAGGTCCTGTGCGCAGCGTTCGGCGCTGTCAGGGTCGATGTCGTTGATCGCGATGAAGGCGCCTTCGGCGGCCAGTGCGGTGGCTTCGGCGCGGCCGATGCCGCGCCCGGCCCCGGTGATCAACGCCACCCGGCCGGAAAGTCCCAGATCCAATCCTGTCCCCTCCCCAAAGCGGGCGAGGGGGTGCCCCTGGCCCATTAAGTTGCTGTGGCAACATGATGGATGCTAGACAGCGGTTGCGGTTGCGTCAACAGGCTGTGGGGGTCAGTCGCCTGTGGTCTTGGACCTGTGGCGGCTGCGGTATTGCGACAGCTTTGCCTGATTGCCACAGCGCTCCATCGAGCACCAGCGGCGGCGCTTGGCCTGCGAGCCGTCAAAGAACAGCCTTTCGCATTTGTGATTGGCGCAGGGTTTGACCCGGCCCACATCCGACCCCGTCACCAGCGCAATCGTGTCGCGCGCGATGGACGACAGCACCGCCGACACCCCGGCATCGTCGCGCCAGCTGAGCGACAGCGCGGCCCCGCTGTCGGGGATGCGCGCCTGCGGGGTCAGGTCGGGCAGGCGCGCGGCGCGGTTCAGCACCTCAAGATCGCCCGCATCGGGGGCGGTCTGCTGGCGCGCGGCCTGAATGACGCGATAGGCCGCTTCGCGCAGGGTGATGGCCCGCGCCAGATCATCCTCTGAAATCCCGAGCCCGGCCACATGTGCCCCATAGGGCGACAGGCTGATCCACACTGCCAGCGCGTCAGGACAGTCCAGCAATTCGGTTGCCGCCCCCGTGCGCGACCGGAGCGTGGCGATGAAATCCAGGCAGGGCGGGCCGCCAAGCGCCTGATAATCTTCTGTAATCCGCATCCTGCGATCCGTTCGTGTGCAAAAAATGACCCGACCCATCATAGAGGATGTTGACACCAGTTCAACCGGTTCATAGGCTCGTAACCAGTTCAAGGGGTTTTGACCGCTCTGGCCGCGAACCCCAGAGCCACTGCCGGACCCAGGTCCGGCGTGCGCGGAACGTTGGGGGGGGACAACTTGGGGGGATCCATCGTGACCAGCAATGACAGGGCCGCATCGGCGGCCCCCGCTCAGGCCGAGGCGTTCGCGCCACTGCAGACGGCCAGAACCGGTCTGGGCTATGCGTACCAGCCGACGTCGTCCGACCCGAAAGGCGTGCTGATCTTTGCCCATGGTTTTATGGACGGTCCGGGCAGCTGGGTGCCATTGGCCGATGCGCTCGGCGCGGACGGGTGGGGCCTGTTGGCCGCCGATCAGACCACCCTGCGCGCCGATGAGGCAAGCGACACGCCGATTGTCGAACAGGTCGCGGCCGCGATCCTGGATCTGGTCGAAGAACTTGATCTGCGCGCGGTTGGGCAGCTGGTGATCGTGGGACAGAGCATGGGCGGCCAGATCGCAGAACTGGTGGCGCGCGGCCTCGGGGCCGACTGCGCGGGCCTGATCCTGTTCTGCCCGGCACCTCTGGCGGGCTATCCGCTCAGCGACGAGATGGCCGCGATCTTTGACAAGCGTGCGCGCGACCGGGATCCTGCATCGGTCTATCAGGGCCGCCGTCGCCTCGCCCCCGAGGCGAGCGAAGATGCCATGGCGGTTCTGGTGGCCACCTGTCTGCGCACGCCGGTGGATGTGGCGCTGCAACAGGTCGTGGCCTGGACCACGGGCCATCCCGCAGGCGCCGGCCCGTCCGATGTGACCGCCCCGGTGCTGCTGGTGTCATCGGATGACACGTTCTTTACCCAGACCTATCTGCGCGACGAGATCGGGACGCGGTTTGGTGATCTGCGCATGGCCCACATCCAAGGCGCGGGGCACTGGCCGCATACCGAAAAACCGCAGGAGGCCGCACAGCACGTGGCCGGGTTTCTGAGCGTGTTGGGGGACCGGGCATGAGCTATGATGCGATCGCCGATGAGCTCGAGCGCTGGTTCTTTGACGGCTATTTCAAGACCTGGGTGGCCATCGGCCGGTCCGAGCGGCCTGCCGAAGACATTCTGGACTATTGGAATGTCCCGATGTTTGCCGCGTCGGTCTTCGGGCAGGGCATGCTGACGGATATGGAGGCGGTGACCGGTCTGCTGAACACCACGCACGCGCCGCTCAAGGCGGGGGGGTACAGCCACACCAAGACGCTGGACTGGCAACTGACCCTTTATAACGAAGTGTCGGGTTGTCTGGATGCGATCTGGTCGCGCCGCGCCGCCGACGAAACCGAAATCCATCGCATCGCCACCCATTTCGACGTGCGCAAGCTCGAACAGGGCTGGCGCATTGTCGGGCTGAGCAATGACCGCACCGAGGCCGAAACGCTGGACGCGCTCTGGCATCGCCGCCGCATGCCACGCTGATCGCGCCGCAGCATTGACCCGAAAGGACACATCATGACACCCGAATTCATCACCTTTCATCAAGACGCCAATGTCGGCATCATCACCCTGAATCGTCCGCCGCAGAACCGCTGCAACCGACAGTTTGCCTTTGAACTGGGCGAAGCGGTCAAGGCCGCGGCGGCATCGACCGCGCGGGCGGTGGTGATCCGCTCGGCCGGGGATCATTTCTGCTGTGGGGGCGATTTCCGCGAATGGCCTGAATTCGACACCTATATGAAGCGCCGCGAACGCTGGCAGCTGTCCAATGGCGCGTTGATCGCGCTGGAAAACCTGCCCGTGCCCACCATCGCCGAGGTCCATGGCGATGCGATGGGGTTCGGGTTCGAACTGGCGCTGCATGTGGATCTGGTGATCGCCGCCGAAAGCGCGCGGTTCCGGTTCCCCGAAGCGACGATTGCCGTCTTTCCGCTGGCCGGTGGCGCGCAGCGCATCGCCGAACGGGCGGGGCGTGCGGTGGCGGCGCGGCTGGTGATGCTGACCGAAGTCCTGCCCGCGCCCGAGGCGCTGAGGCTCAATATCATCGCCGAAGTGGTGGCCGATGACGCGCTGCGCGCGCGGGTGGATGCGGTGGCCGAAAGCCTGTCGAACGGCGCCACACGGGCGCATGCGGCGACCAAGATGATGCTGAACGCCTGGTCCGCCGGTGGCGTGCCTGCGGCGGATGTGCAGATGTTCGAGCACATCCCCAACATCCTGGTGACCGATGACGTGACCATGGCCGTCGAAAAGGCGACCGAGGCGTTCAACAAGGGGCTCGACCGTCCGGTTTATGAGTTCAAGGGCACCTGACCGGGGGGCATCCCAACCAGATCGGCTGGCTGACGCGCAGGGGAGGGCGCTTCATGACCAATCTCAACACCACACACGACCCCGGCCTGCGCAGCTGGGTCGACAGCGCCAATGTGGCAGGCAGCGATTTTCCGATCCAGAACCTGCCCTACGGGGTCTTTGCGCACCCGTCCGGGGCCGATCACATCGGCGTGGCGATTGGCGATCAGATCCTTGATCTGACCGTGCTTGAAGCGCGCGGCACCCTGCGACCGGGGGGCGAAAGGGCGGTGTTCGACAGCGGCGTTCTGAACCCGTTTCTCGACCTCGGCCAGCCGGTCTGGTCCGACACCCGGCGTGCCCTTTGCGATCTGCTGGCTGCGGGCAATGACACCCTGCGCGCGGACGCGCCGCTGATGGATCAGGGGGCGGTGCAGATGCGCCTGCCGGTTCGGGTCAGCGAATTCACCGATTTCTATGCCTCGTATGAGCACGCGATGAATGTCGGGCGCATCTTCCGCGGCGACAAGGCGGCGCTTGTGCCCAACTGGCTGCACATGCCGATTGCCTATAACGGGCGGGCATCAACCGTGGTGGTGTCGGGCACGCCGATCACCCGGCCCTGCGGACAGATCCGCCCTGCGCCGGACGCGCCCCCGGTGTTTGCGCCATCGGCCAAGCTGGATTTCGAAGTTGAACTGGGTGCCATTGTCGGTACCGGATCTGCCATGGGCACCCGGCTGAGTACGGCGCAGGCGCAGGCGTCCATCTTTGGCTTTGTGCTGCTCAATGACTGGTCGGCGCGTGACATCCAGCTGTGGGAATATCAGCCGCTGGGGCCGTTTCAGTCCAAGGCGTTCGGCACCACGATCAGCCCCTGGATCGTCACGGCCGAAGCGCTTGAACCCTTCCGCATGGACCCTCCCGAGCGGCGGACGCCGCTGTTGCCCTATCTGCACGAAGACAGCCCCAACGCCTATGACATCCTGATCGACGTGTGGCTGGCCACGCAGGGCGGCGCGGGCCGGGTGATCAGCCGCACCAACAGCCGGCATCTCTATTACACCGCAGCCGCGCAGATGGCCCATCACACGGCCTGCGGCTGCGCGATGCGCAGCGGTGACCTGCTGGGCTCGGGCACGATTTCGGGCCTTACGCCGGACAGCCTGGGCTGCATGCTGGAACTGACGCAGGACGGGCGCGCGCCGCTGGCGGTGGATGGCGCGCTGCGCGAGTTCCTCGAAGATGGCGACACGCTTGGGTTTCAGGGGCGCTGCACGGGCGACTACACTCTGGGGTTTGGCACCTGCGCCGGTCAGATCCGGCCCGCCACATGAGCGCTAGGATGCAACAGATCGACGCCGATTATGTGATCGCGGGCGCGGGATCGGCGGGCTGTGTTCTGGCCAACCGGCTGAGCGCGGATCCGCGCAACCGGGTTGTTCTGATCGAGGCAGGCGGGCGCGACAGCAACCCCTGGGTGCGCATCCCGGTGGGGTATTTCCGGCTGATCGGAAACCCGGATGTGAACTGGGGCTATCAGACCGCGCCGGATCCCGGCCTCAATGGTCGCGCCATCGGCTGGCCGCGCGGCAAGATGCTGGGGGGGTCGTCATCGCTCAATGGGTTGTTGTATGTGCGCGGGCAGGCGCGCGACTATGACCGGTGGCGGCAGCTTGGCAATCCGGGCTGGGGCTGGGACGATGTGCGGCCCCTGTTCGAAGCGTTCGAGGACGCGCGCAGCACCGATGATCCCAGCCTTGGCCGACAGGGCGAGCTGGGGATTTCGGACCTGCGCATGACCCATCCGATCTGTGACGACTGGCTGAGCGCGGCCGAAGCCGCCGGGTTTGCCCGCAACCCCGATTACAACGGCCCCGATCAGGAAGGCACATCCTATTTCCGGATCACCACGCGCAACGGCTGGCGCGAAAGCGCGGCCTCGGCGTTTCTGCACCCGGTGCGGCGGCGCCCGAACCTGCGGGTGATCACCCGCGCGCTGGTCGAACGGGTCACGCTGGACGGGCAGCGCTGCACCGGGCTGATCTATCGTGATGCGGCGGGGGGGCAGGTCGCGGTGACGGCGCGGCGCGAAACCGTGCTGGCGGGTGGCACCATCGGGTCGGCGCAGATGCTGATGCTGTCGGGGATCGGCCCGGCCGATCACCTGGCCGATCACGGGATTGCGGTGCAGCACGATCTGCCGGGCGTGGGGCAGGGGCTGCAGGATCATCTGCAGCACAAGCTGGTGTTCGAAAGCACCAGCCCCACGGTGAACAACCGGGTGCATTCCCTCATCGGCAAGGCCGGGATCGCGGCGGAATTTGCCCTGGGCCGTCGCGGCCCGATGTCGATGCCTGCTGCCATGGCGGTGGGGTTCTTGCGCACCCGCCCCGAGCTGGAAACCCCCGACATCCAGTATCTGATCCAGCCGCTGTCGGTGGATGCCGGCGCGCCCGAGACCATTCCGGCCTTCACGATGAATTTCTGCCAGCTGCGCCCCGAAAGCCGGGGCCGGATCCGTCTGGCCAGCGCCGACCCATCCGCCCACCCGGTGATCGAGGCCAATTACCTGGCCACCGACACCGATTGCGCCACGGTCGTGGACGGGATCCGCATCGGCCGGCGCATCGCGTCGATGGCGCCGCTGCGCGCGCGGATCGCGCGCGAAGTGCGGCCCGGCCCCGGTGTCAGCGATGACGCCGCGGATTTGCTGGGCTGGGCGCGTGACACGGCGGTGTCGATCTATCACCCGTCGGGCACCTGCCGCATGGGGCCGGGCCCTGATGCGGTGGTGACGCCCGAGCTGAAGCTGCGCGGCATTGCCGGGCTGCGGGTGGCCGATTGCTCGATCATGCCTGAACTTGTGTCGGGCAACACCAATGGCCCCACCATGATGATTGCCGAAAAAGCCAGCCGCATGATGCTGGCCGATGCCAGATCCTGACAGTTCAAACGCCGGAGACCAGATATGCAGACGGAAAACCGCTACTATGTAAACGGAGCCTGGGTGACGCCCGAAGAGCCGAACCTGCATCCGGTGATCGACCCATCCACCGAAGAGGTGATCGCCCGGATCCACCTGAGCAACGAGGCCGAAACCGATCAGGCCGTGCAGGCCGCGCGCGCGGCCCTGCCCGGCTGGATGTATTGCGACCCGGCCGAGCGCGTCGCGTTTCTGGAACGGCTGCTCGAGATCTATCAGCGCCGCGCCGCTGAAATGGGCCAGGCCATGTCGGCCGAAATGGGCACGCCCATCACCATGTCCAACATGTTGCAGGTGGGCATTGGCACCCGCCATATCGAAGGCTTCATCGACGCGGCGCGCGCGTTTGCCTTTGAGCAGGTCCATCACCCCGATCACCCCGACAATTACATCATCAAGGAGGCCGCAGGCGTGGCCGCGCTGATCACGCCGTGGAACCTGCCGATGAACCAGGTCACGCTCAAGGTCGGGGCGGCGATTGCGGCAGGCTGCACGATGGTGCTCAAACCGTCCGAAGAAAGCCCGCTTTCGGCGCTTCTGTTTGCCGAGATGATGGACGAGGCGGGCGCCCCGCCCGGCGTGTTCAACCTGATCAATGGCACCGGGGCCGTGGTGGGCAACTGCCTGTCGGGGCATCCGGATGTGGATGTGATCAGCTTTACCGGATCCACCCGCGCGGGGCGGCAGATCATGCAGAACGCGGCCGGCACGCTCAAGACCGTGCATCTTGAGCTGGGCGGCAAGGGCGCCAACCTGGTCTTTGCAGATGCCGATGCCGAAGCGGTCGAGCGCGGGGTCAAGCGGATGATGCTGCTGACCGGTCAGATGTGCAACGCGCCGTCGCGGATGATCGTCGAAAAGGGCTTTTATGACGAAGCGGTGCAAATCGCGGCCAAGGTGGCACAGGCGGTCGATGTGGGCCCGGCCAGCGCCGAAGGCGGCCATATCGGACCGGTGGTCAACGAACGCCAGTTCAACGCCATCCAGACCATGATCCAGCGTGGCATCGACGATGGTGCCCGGCTGGTGGCCGGCGGGCCGGGGCGGGCCGATGGGTTCAACGCTGGGTACTATGTGCGGCCCACGGTGTTTGCCGATGTCACCCCCGACATGGCGATCTATCGCGAAGAGATCTTTGGCCCGGTGCTGACCATTTCCAGCTTCGAAGACGAATCCGACGCCATCGCCATGGCCAATGACACGGTTTACGGGCTGACCAACTATGTCCAGACATCAGACACGGACAAACGCCGCAGGGTGGCGCGGCGGTTGCGTTCGGGTATGGTGGATATGAACGGGGCCAATCGCGCGCCCGGAATGCCCTTTGGCGGCATGAAGCAGTCGGGCAATGCCCGCGAAGGCGGCGCTTATGGGATCGAAGATTTCCTTGAAGTCAAAGCCGTCGCGGGTTGGTAGGCGCGCGCCACCGCCCATCCTGATGACGACCCCCAGACAGAGCGAGACCCAGATGTCAGATCCCACCACCCCCAAACCCGCCCATCCGATGACGGCCAAGGCCAACAGGGCCTTTGCCGACGGGCTTGATTTTACCGACACGCGCGATTTCGAGCGCGCCCAGCGTGGCTTTGTCGGGACGCTCGATGACGGGGTGATCATGGGGGCCGACGGGGCGCCGTCATGGGATCTGACGTCCTATGCGTTTCTGGACGATGACGATGCACCCGACACGGTGAACCCCAGCCTGTGGCGGCAGGCGCGGCTGAACATGCATCACGGGCTTTATAAGGTGGCGGAGCGGGTCTATCAGGTGCGCGGGCTGGATCTGGCCAACATGACGATCATCGAAGGCGACACCGGGCTGATCATCTTTGACACCCTGACCGCCTGCGAAGCCGCTGCCGCAGCACTGGACCTGTATTACCGGCACCGGCCGAAGCGTCCGGTGGTGGCGATGATCTACAGCCATTCTCATATCGACCATTATGGCGGGGTCAAGGGTGTCATCAGCCAGGACGATGTGGATCAGGGACGGGTCACGGTGATTGCCCCCGACGGGTTCATGGAGGCGGTGAGCGATGAAGGCGTGCATTCGTCCAACGCGTCATCGCGCCGGGCGCTGTTCCAGTTCGGCATCGCATTGCAGCGCGGCCCGCGCGGGCAGGTGGATGCAGGGCTGGGCAAGAACGTGGCGCGCGGCACCTTCAGCCTGATCGCGCCGACGCAGCTGATCATGGAAGACACCGAAACCCATGTGATCGACGGGGTCGAGATGGTGTTCCAGATGGCGCCCGAGTCCGAGGCTCCCGCCGAAATGCACATGTATCTGCCGCAGTTCCGCATCCTCAATCTGGCGGAAAATTCGGTTCACAACCTGCACAACTTCCTGCCTCTGCGCGGAACGGTGGTGCGCGATCCACGGCTGTGGTCGGGCTATATCGACGATGCGCTTGAGATGTATGGGCGGCGCTCTGACATTCTGATCGGTCAGCATCACTGGCCGATCTGGGGGCAGGATGACATCGTGGTCTATCTGCAGAACCAGCGCGATCTTTACAAACACATCCATGATCAGACCCTGCGGCTGATGAACCACGGGTTCAAACCAGCCGAGATCGCCGAACAGATCACCCATCCGCCGGGGCTGGCGCAGGATTGGGCGCTGCGGGAATATTACGGCACCATCCGGCACAACGCCAAGGCGGTCTATCAGCGCTATCTGGGCTGGTATGATGCCAATCCGGTGAACCTGGATCCGCATCCCCCCATCGAAGAGGCGCGGCGCGCCGTGCGCTACATGGGCGGGGCGGATGCGCTGCTGATCAAGGCGCGCGCCGATTTTGACGCAGGTGATTTTCGCTGGGTGGCGCAGGTCGCGGGCCAGCTGGTGCTGGCCGAGCCCGACAATCAGGCGGCACGAGCGCTGGCGGCGGATGCGATGGAGCAGATGGGCTATCAGACGGAATCGGCCACCTGGCGCAATGCCTATCTTTTTGCCGCGCAAGAGCTGCGCCACGGGGTGAACAAGGCCGGGCCTCGCCCGCGTCTGGGCCCCGACATGATGGAGGCGATCGGCACCCGCACCCTGTTCGACTATCTGGCGCTGCGCCTGAACCCCGAGCGGGCCGGTGATGCGGCCAGCCGCACGATCTGGCAGATCACCGATACCGGGCAACGCATCGCGCTGAGCCTGCGCAACCAGACCCTGACCTATCGCGACACCGACGGGGACGATGGCATCGCGGTGGTGTCGCTGGCGCGGCCGGTGCTGGCCAATCTGGTGCTGGGGGCGCGGTCGCTTGATGATCTTCTGGCCGAAGGCGCGATGGTCATCGACGGCGACAGCGCGGCGATCTCTGCGCTGTTCGGGATGCTGGATCAGTTCGACTATATGTTCGACATCGTCACGCCGCACGCGGCGCCCGAGGTCGGGTAAGGTCGTGCAGATGCCGCGCGGGTCAGGCGTCGTCGATGTCGTCTTCGAAGGTCAGCAGATGTGCCTTGGTCGCCTTCAGCAAGGCCGCGGCCTTGCTGTCGTCGGTCATCACCCGCGACAGTGCCAGGGCACCGACCATGGCCGCGACCGCGACATTGGCCTTTTCGCGGTCATCGTCCAGGTAATCGGCCACCGTGTCGATGAAATCGTCGATATGGGCCTGCATGATTTCGCGCGAGGCTTCGGGGCGGCGCGACACGTCCGACACCAGTGCGGGGATCGCGCAACCGGTGCCCGGAAGATCGCGGTGCTTGGTGCTGACATAGCTGCCCACATAGCGCGCAAAACTGCGTTTTTTGTTGGAGGCGGCCAGTTTGGCGGTCAGCCGACCTTCGGAAAGGGCGCGTTCCAGCGCCTGATCCAGCAGGTCTTCCTTGTTGTCGAAATGGCCGTAAAACCCGCCATGGGTCAGCCCGACCGATTTCATCAGCGACACCACGTTGATCGCGGAAAACCCGCCCTGCCGCAGCTGCTCGCCCGCGTTTGACAGGATCTGATCCCGGTGTTTTTCCTTCTGAGCCTGCGAATATCCCATACGCGCCCCTATACCTTGTGTCAGACCCCCTGCCACATCCCGCCGGGATCTGGCAACCGCGCCGGCGGTTGGCGCAGGGTCAAAAAGCCGAATTCTATATTGGGTCGATAATACAGATTTCAAATCCCAAGGTCCAGATACCCGCCATCGGCGGGGCCTGACCCTGTCAAAGCATTGACTTTGCATGATGGGTATCATACACAATTGACCTGAGGAGGGGAGGACTCGGACCGCGCAGGGATGTCAGCCATCCCCGCTGGCGGGTGGCCCCGGCCCATGCAGCCCGGACCATCCAGGAGGTCACACACCCATGACAGAAGCGCATCAAACGGGGGCACAGATCGGGGCAGGGGCGCCGGACCTGACAGATCCGCCCGAAGGTTTCGTTACCCATCATGATCCGGTCTTTGGCCCGCTATCTTATCGCGCCCCATGCCCCGAACTGCGCCGGGTCGGCGCGGCGATCTATCTGCGTCAGCGTGTCGATCTGCCCGACTACCCCAGCAGCGTGATCGACCACCTGTTTGCCGCCGCCAAAGCTCATCCCGACCGTCTGGCCCTGGCCGAACGTGGCCCCGACGGTTGGGCTGGCCCCAGCTTTCGCGATCTGGAACGCACCAGTGCTGCGATTGCACAGGCGCTGCTGGACCGGGGGCTGGCTCAGGGCGACTGTATCGCGATCCTGTCGCGCAACAGTATCCCGCATGCGCAGATGACCTTTGGCGCGATGATGGCGGGGATCACGGTGGCGCCGATCTCGCCCAGCTATGCCCGCTTTTCCGAGGCCTTCGCCCGCCTTGAAAGCACCTTTGCTCAGTCGCGCGCGCGGCTCTTTTTTGTGGATGACGCGCAGGCGCTGTCGGGTGCTCTGGACCGGCTGGATCTGAGTGGCTGCACCGTGGTGTCCGAACGCCCGCGTCCCGGCGATCTGAATGTGACCGCCTTGCTGGAGACGCCGGTGACCGATGCGGTCATGCGCGCCCATGCGGCGGTCACGCCCGATACGGTGGGCAAGCTGCTGTTCACCTCGGGCTCGACCGGGTCGCCCAAGGGGGTGATCAACACCCACCGGATGATGTGTGCCAATCTGGCCATGTCGCAGGCGGTGGCCATGCATGTGCCGCAGGCGCATCGGCGCAAGCTGTGCTGGCTGCCCTGGCATCACACCTTCGGGGGCAATCACATCCTGCATGACACGCTGCGCACGGCTTCGACCCTTTATATCGACAGCGGTCGGCCGGTGGCGGGCGCCGATTTCCAGCGCAGCCTGGATGCGATCCGCGAGGTGCGCCCGACCAATTATTCCAACGTGCCGCTGGCCTATGGGATGCTGGTCGATGCGATGGAAGACGATCCCGATCTGGCGCAGGCGTTCTTTTCGGGGCTTACCTATCTGCATTATGGCGGTGCGGGGTTTCCCGGTGAAACCTATGACCGGCTGCAGGCCCTTGCGGTGGCCCATCGCGGCTATCGCATCCCGCTGACGGGCGGCTTTGCGATGACCGAGCTTGCCCCGTCGGCCCTGTCGGTGCACTGGCCCTATGACGGGGTGGGGCGGGTCGGCATGCCCATGCCGGGGGTCGAGGCCAAGATGCTGCCGCTTGGCGATGACCGTTATGAGCTGCGCATCAAGGGCCCAAATGTCTTTCCCGGCTATGTCGATCAGCCCGAGCTGACGGCGCGGGTTTTCGACGAAGAAGGCTTCTTTTGCACTGGTGATGCAATGCGCTTTGATGATCCCGACCGGATCGCCGAGGATCTGCGCTATGCCGGGCGGGTGAGCGAGGATTTCAAGCTTGATAGCGGCACCTTCGTGCAGGTCGGCGCGGTGCGGGTGGGGTTCAATCTGGAATGTGGCGGGCTGGTGCGCGATGCGGTGATCGCAGGCGAAGGCCGGGCCCATATCGCCGCCCTTGTCTGGCTGACCGATAGCGCGCGGGCCCGCGCGGTGGCCCGCGATGATGGCCTGATCGACCCCGCGCCCGAAGACCGCGCCGCCCTTGGCGCGGCTCTGGCACGGTGGAACCGCGACAATCACGGATCGAGCCGCCAGATCCGGGCCATCGGCGTGCTGGCCGATCCGCCCGATCTGGCCGGCAATGAAATCAATGACAAAGGCTACATCAATCAACGTCGGGTCTTGGCGCTGCGCGCGGGGATCGTGGGGCGGCTTTATGACGGCTCGGGCGGGGACCTGCTGATCGGGGGGAACACATGAGCAATGACATCAGCCTAAGCGACTTTCGCGCGCGTGTGGGTCAGGATCTGGGCGTGTCGGGCTGGGTCGTGGTCGATCAGCCCCGCATCAACGCCTTTGCTGATGCCACCGATGACCACCAGTTCATCCATGTGGATCCGGCGCGCGCGGCCGAGACCCCGTTTGGCGGCCCGATCGCGCATGGGTTTCTGACCCTGTCGCTGCTGGTACCGCTGGCGCGGGATGCGGTGCCGGGGATCGAGGGGCGCAAGATGGCGGTGAACTATGGCTTTGACAAGATCCGCTTTCTGGCGCCGGTCCCGGCAGGGGCGCGGATCCGGGGGCGGTTCCGTCTGCTGGAGGTGACGCAGCGCGCGCCCGGTCAGGTTCAGACGCGCACGGATGTGACGGTCGAGATCGACGGAAACGATACCCCGGCGCTGATCGCCGAATGGCTGGGCCTGTCCTATGTCTGACGGTGCGCGCGGGCTGGCTGCGCTGCTGCAGCCCGAGCGGCTGGATGCCGATCTGTTCCGGGCGCCGCCGATGGCGCCGGGGCAAGGCCCGTCGCGCCTGTATGGCGGGCAGGTGATCGCGCAATGTCTGGCGGCGGCGGGGGCGACCTTGCCTGGTGATCGGCTCTGCCATTCGGCCCACAGCTATTTCCTGCGGGCCGGGCGGCCCGACCAGCCGCTGATCTTTCAGGTCGAGCGGGCCCGCGATGGCGGATCCTTCAGCACGCGGCGGGTGCTGGCGCTGCAGGATGGGCGCGGGATCCTGAGCCTGACGGCGTCGTTTCATGGCGATGACGATGGCTGGGACCATCAGCACCCCATGCCCGATGTGCCCGCCCCCGAGGCACTGACGCCCGAAGCCCACGGGGACGCCGGGGCCGAACGCTCGGTCGAGGCGATGAACAAGGCCTTTCACCGCGCCCAGTTCGAGATCCGCGAGGTCACCCCGATGGACGACCAAGACCCCCAGCCCGCCGATGATCGCAACGGGTTCTGGTTCCGCATGCCGCCCGCGCAGGGGGGTGACCCCGATGACAGCGCAGCGCGCCAGCAGCGCTATCTGGCCTATGCGTCGGATATCGGGCTGATGGGGGTCGGGTTGCGCCCCCATGGGATGAGCTGGGCCCAGAACCGGGTGCAGGGTGCCAGCCTTGATCATTCGATCTGGTTTCATGCCCCCACGCGGCTGCAGGACTGGCATTTCTATGCCATGGACGGGCCGTGGACGGGGCGCGGGCGCAGCTTTGCGCGGGGGATGATCTTTGACCGCGACGGCGCGCTGGTGGCCAGCACCGCACAGGAATCGCTGATGCGGCCGCGCAAAGCCTAGCGGGCGCGCGCCAGGAACGCCTCTTGCGCGGCCTGGGGTTCGCCGCTGGCATAGCAGGCAAGCTGCAGGGCGACGGCGGCATCGCAGGCGGCGTCAAATCCGGGTTGTGTCATGTCGCGCAGGCGCGCCTTGGACACCCGCATCGCCGTGGGCGGCAGCGCGGCAAGCTTGCGCGCCTGATCCATGGCGGTGCCCAGCACCTGATCGCGATCCACCAGATGATTGATCAGCCCCAGGCGATGGGCGCTGTGCCCGTCGATCAGCTCTCCGGTCAGCGACAGCTGGGTGTTGGCGGCAAGCGGCAGATGCAGGCTCATCAGATAGGTGCCGACGATGCTGGCCAGACCGGCCCGGATTTCGGGCTGCCCCAGACGTGCCGCCCCATGGGTGACCCTCAGATCGGCGCAGAGCGCGATCTGAAACCCCGCCCCCGCCGCGACGCCGTTGATCGCCACCACGCAGGCTTTGTCGAGATCGCGCACCGCCTGATACATCGCCCGCTGGTGATCAAGCCAGCCGGGGATGTCGGCCTGCGCCATGGCACGGGTTTCCTGCAGATCCTGACCGGCCGAAAAGGCGCGGTCGCCCGCCCCGGTCAGGACGATGGCGCCGATGCCGGGGTCTGAATTGGCGTCCGACAGCGCGGCGATCAGATCGCGCCTGAGCGCAGCGTTCACCGCGTTCATTCGGTCCGGGCGGTCAAGCGTGATCAGGCAGATGGTGTCGTGGTGGGTGATCTGAACGGTCATGACGGGGCCCTGCTGGCAACGGTTTTGCATGATAACGGTAATGCAAAACGCGCGCTCCGGGCAAGGTTCAGTGGCAGGTGGCTTGACATCAGCATGATGTATGTCATTCTGATGCATGAGGAACGTCATTCAAATCCGCGACAGCGGAACGGTTGGGGAGGCCGGGCATATGAATGAGACACCAGGCGTCATCCGCCGTGACATCGTGGGGCGGGTGCTTCGGATCACCATCGACAACCCGACCAAGAAGAACGCCTTTCATCCGCAGATGATGGAAGAGCTGGCCGCCGCCCTGACCGAACTTGAAGACAATCCCGATCTCTGGGCCGGGGTGATCTGCGCCGAAGGGCCCGATTTCACCGCCGGTCTGGACATGCCCAAATTCTTCGGACCCAAGGCGACGCCGCATCAGATCCCCGACGAGCATCAGGATCCGTTTGGCCTTCGCAAACAGGGCAGCAAACCGATCATCACGGCGGTCAAGGGGATCTGCTTTACCATCGGCATTGAAATCATGCTGGCCGGTGACATCGTGGTGGCGGGTCGCGGCACGCGCTTCTGCCAGCTGGAATCGAAACGCGGCATCGCGCCGCTCGGGGGGGCGCATTTCCGCTATGTGACGCGCGCGGGCTGGGGCAATGCGATGTATCACCTGATGCTCTGCGACGAATTCGGCCCGGACGAGGCGTATCGCATCGGCCTCGTGCAAGAGGTTGTCGACACGGGCGCGGAAACCGACCGCGCGATGGAGATCGCGCAGCTGATCTGCCAGAACGCGCCTCTGGGTGTTCAGGCGATGAAGGTTGCGGGCCGCAAATTCATTGAACAGGGCGAACAGGCGGCCATCGACGTCATCCCCGAGATCCGCGAAAAGGTCATGAGCAGCGAAGATATGCGCGAAGGCATCGCGTCCTTTGTCGAGCGCCGCGCCGCGGTCTTTACCGGGCGCTGACGCGATGAGCCTGAGCTACCGGGCGCCGGTGGCGGATTATGCGTTCCTGCTGCGCCATGTCTTTGCGGTCGATGATGTTGATGACAGCCTGGCCGCGCTGACTGCGGCGGCGCGGTTCTTCGAACAGGACATCGCGCCCACCAATGCAGCCGGCGATGCGGCGGGCTGCCGGTTCGAAAACGGCCGTGTGCGGGTGCCCGACCTGTTTCACCCCGCCTATGCGGCGCTGTGTGCGGCGGGCTGGCAGAGCACGCAGGATGAAACCGGGCTGCCGGGCGTCACGCATCTGGCGATCAAGGAATTTCTCGCCGCGTCGAACATGGCGCTTGGGCTCTATGTGACGCTGACCAGCGGGGCGCGCACGGTGATCCGGCGCACCGGGGCGGGCTGGATGCAGACCCATGTGGTGCCGCGCATGGCATCGGGCGACTGGTGCGGGACCATGTGCCTGACCGAGCCTCATTGCGGCACCGACCTGCGCCGGATGACAACCCGTGCAGAGCCCCGGCCCGATGGCAGTTTCGCCATCACCGGCACCAAGATCTTCATCACCGGTGGCGATCAGGATCTGACTGACAACATCATGCATCTGGTCCTGGCCAAGCTGCCGGATGATGCGGGCGCCTATCACGATGACATTTCGACCGTGGCCCTGTTTCTGGTGCCCCGGTGGCAGATCGACCCCGAGACCGGACAGATGGGGGCCGAAAACGCCATGTCGACCGGCGGCATCGAAACCAAGATGGGCATCCGGGGCAGCGCCACCTGCACGCTGCGGTTCGACGGGGCCACCGGCTATCGGCTGGGCGCGTCGCGCGCCACCGCAGACAGCGGCGCGGCATCGCGGGCCGCAAACATGAGCGGCATGTTCGACATGATGAATACCGCCCGTCTGGGCACCGGCCTGCAGGCGGTCGCGCTGACCGAGCGCGCGGTGCAGAACGCCGCCGACTATGCCCGCGACCGGCTGGCGGGGCAGGCGCTGGATCCGGCGGACCGGGGGGCGGGTGGTGCGGACCCGATCATCTGCCACCCCGACATCCGCCGCGTGCTGCTGGGGATGAGCGCCTTTGCCGAAGGCGGGCGCGCGCTGGTGGCATGGGCGGGGCGGCTGCTGCAGGATCAGGAGCCGGGGGTGGCGCATGGGCCGCTGGTGGGGGCTCTGCTGACCCCGGTGATCAAGGCCTATCTGTCGGACCGTGGATCGGATGCGCTTGGTGCGGCGATGCAGGTCTGGGGCGGGCATGGGTTCATCACCGAAACGGGGATCGAACAGCTGGTGCGCGATGCCCGCATCCTGCAGCTTTATGAAGGCGCCAACGGCGTGCAGGCCCATGATCTGGTGACGCGCAAGCTGCGGCTGGGGCAGGGCGCGGCCTTTGCCAGCCTGCTGGCCGAGATCCGCGCCGAAGCCCGCGCCGGTGCGCGCTGTTTGGGGCTGGGCCCGCAGGTTGCCGCCCTTGCCCGTGCGGCCGATCTGCTTGAACAGGCGGGCACGGGGCTGATGGCCGGGCAGGGCTATGACCTGGCCGGGGCTGCGGCGGATTTCCTGACCATGACGGGGCACACGGTGCTGGCGCTGATGTGGCTGAAATCGGCGCGCGCGGCCTTGGGCGCGCAGGGCGATCTGGATCCGGCGCTGGTGCAGCGCAAACGGATCCTCGCGCGCTACTGGTTCGAACGCGAGCTTCCCAAGACGGAATATCTTGGCGCCGTTGTGGCGCTGACCGCACAGGGGCTGATGGATCTGCCTGCACAGGCGGTGTGATCCGCCGCATCCCGACAACACCCGAAAGGACAGGACAATGACCAAGGCAAGCGACCTATTCGACCTCAGCGGGAAGACCGCGCTGATCACCGGCGGTTCACGCGGGCTGGGCTTGCAGATGGCCGAAGCCTTGGGCGACAATGGCGCCCGGCTGGTGATCTCGTCGCGCAAAGAGGCGGATCTGCAGGACGCCAAGGCCCATCTTGAGGCGCGCGGCATCACCGTCGACTACGTGGTGGCCGACAATCGCAAGGATGACGACATCGTCGCCCTGGCCGCCCGCGCCATCGAGATCCTGGGCCGGGTCGACATCCTGGTCAACAATGCCGGGGCGACCTGGGGCAGTGCTGCGGTCGATCACACGATGGAGGCCTGGGACAAGCTGATGGAGCTGAATGTGCGCTCGGTCTTCCGGCTCAGCCAGCTGATCGCGCGCGATACGATGATCCCCAATGGCGGCGGGCGGATCCTGAACCTGGCGTCGATTGCCGGGCTGAAGGGGAACAAGGGGATCGTGGCCTATAACACCTCAAAGGCGGCGGTGGTGAACCTGACGCGGGCGCTGGCGCATGAATGGGGCGAACACGGCATCACCGTGAACGCGCTCGCGCCCGGCATGTTCGAAAGCAAGATGACCAAGGGCACGCTGGATCAGCTGGGGCGCGACGCGGTGGCCGCGCGCAACCCGCTGGGGCGGATCGGCGGCAGCGAAGACCTCAAGGGCGCAACGCTGCTGTATTGTTCGGACGCGGGCAGTATGATCACCGGCACCACGCTGGCGATTGATGGCGGCCTGACGGCGATCTGACGGGTCAGGACAGGATCACACCCATGACCAGCATCAATGCGGTTGTCGATTTCACCGTCGAATACGGGATCGGCATCATCACCCTGAACGCTCCGCCTGTGAATGCGCTGTCGGTGGCGGTGCGTGCGGGCCTTGCCGATGCGCTGGCCGCCGCCGGGCAGGCCGATCACGTGCACGCCGTGGTGCTGATCTGCGCCGGGCGCACCTTTATCGCGGGGGCGGATCTGACCGAATTCGGCAAGCCGCCGCAGGATCCCACGCTGGACCATGTTCTGTCGGCCATCGAAGGGGCCGACAAACCGGTGGTGGCCGCGATCCACGGCACCGCATTGGGCGGCGGGTTCGAAGTTGCGCTGGCCTGCCATTACCGCGTCGCCGCCACATCGGCGCAGGTGGGGCTGCCCGAGGTCCATGTGGGCCTGCTGCCCGGTGCCGGCGGCACCCAGCGTCTGCCCCGGATCGTCGGCATGCAAAAGGCGCTCGAGCTGATCACCTTCGGCACGCGCGTGCCCGCGCCCGAAGCACTGGATCTGGGCATTCTGGACGCGGTGTTCGAGGACGAGGCGCTGCGCAGCGGGGCCATCGCGTTTGCCCGCAGGCTGGTGGCCGATGCACGGCCCCTGCGCCGGTTGCGCGACGAAGATGCCGCGCTGGCCCCGGCACGGGCGGATCGGTCGATCTTTGACACGTTTGCACGCACCCATGCGCGCAAGCTGCGCGGGCGGGTGGCGCCGGGCCATATCCGGGCCGCGTTGGAAGCCGCGCTGGATCTGCCCTTTGACGCCGCGCTGCAACGCGAGCGCGCGCTTTTTGTCGAGCTGTGCGACGGGCCGCAGTCCAAGGCGATGCGCTATGCGTTCTTTGCCGAACGTCAGGCCGCGCGCGTGCCCGATCTTGCCGCCGGCACGCCCCGGCGCCCGATCGCCCGTGTCGGTGTGATCGGTGCTGGCACCATGGGCGGGGGCATCGCGATGAATTTTGCCAATGCCGGGATCCCGGTGATCATGGTCGAGCGCGCTCAGGATGCGCTGGATCGCGGGCTGGCCACGATCCGGCGCAACTATGAGCGCACCGCGCGGCGTGGGGGCCTGTCCGAGGCCGATGTCGACACCCGCATGGGCCTGATCACGGGCGCCATCGGCAATCGCGCACTGGCCGATTGTGATCTGGTGATCGAGGCCGCGTTCGAGGTGATGGACGTCAAGAAGGCGATCTTTCGCGAGCTGGACGGCATCTGCAAACCCGGCGCGATCCTGGCGTCGAACACATCCTATCTGGACATCAACGAGATCGCCGTCGAAACGGGGCGTCCGGGCGATGTGATCGGGCTGCATTTCTTTTCGCCTGCCAATGTGATGAGGCTGCTCGAGATCGTGCGCGGCAGCGCCACCGCGCCGGATGTGATCGCCACCTGCATGGCGCTGGCCAAGACCATCGCGAAGGTGCCGGTTCTGGTCGGGGTCTGTCACGGCTTTGTCGGAAACCGCATGCTGGAACTGCGCCAGCGCGAGGCCAATCGCCTGATCCTTGAAGGTGCAAGCCCCTATGACGTGGACCGGGTGCTTTATGACTTCGGGTTTCCGATGGGCCCCTTTGCCATGGGGGATCTGGCAGGGCTTGATCTGCGGTGGGATCGCGACACCACCGCCAGCCGCACCATTCGCGAAATGCTCAATGAAGCAGGCCGTCATGGGCATAAGGCGGGGGCGGGATACTACGACTATGACGAAAACCGCCGCCCCAGCCCGTCGGATCAGACGCTAGCAATCATCGACACGTTCCGTGCCCGTCACGGCCATGTCGCGCGTGCGATTTCCGATGATGAGATCCTGCAGCGCCCGCTGTTCATGATGATCAACGAAGGTCTGCACATCATGGGCGAAGGCATCGCGGAGCGCGCGTCCGACATAGATACGGTCTGGCTCAACGGATATGGCTGGCCGGTCTATCGCGGCGGGCCGATGCACTATGCCGATCAGATCGGCGCGCCGGTGATTCTGGATCGGCTGCGCGCCTGGCAGTCCCAATTCGGTGACGATTATGCCCCCGCGCCGCTGCTGAAGGACTGTGCCGAACGCCGCCTGCCCATCGCCGGGCTGACCCGCACAGCACCCCGCAATTGACCGGACCAGAACAGGAGCCAACCCGTGGAAAAGATCGTCAAGTTTCATTTCGATTTCGGCAGTCCGAATTCCTATCTGTCCCATCTTCTTGTGCCGGGCATCGCGGCGCGGCAGGGGGCGCGGTTCGACTATGTGCCGGTGCTGGTGGGCGGGGTGTTCCGCGCCACCGGCAACATGGCGCCCGGCGAACGCAACGCGGGCATCGACAACAAGGTCAAATATGAACGCCGCGACCTGCTGCGCTTTACCGAACGCCATGGCATCGCCGATCAGTTCCGCTTTAACCCGTTCTTTCCGATCATCACGCTGAAACTGATGCGCGGAGCGGTGGCCGCGCAGCGGCTTGGGGTGTTCGACACCTATGCCGACCGGGTCTTTCAGGGCATGTGGCGGGACGAACAGAACCTGGGCGATGACGCGGTGCTGACCGACTGGCTGACCGCGGGCGGGCTGGATGCTGCGCAGATCCTGGGCATGACCTCGGATCAGAGCGTCAAGGACGCGCTGGTGGCCAACACCAGCGCAGCCGTTGCGGCGGGCGATTTCGGCTCTCCGACCTTTCACTATGATGGCGAGATCTATTTCGGAAAAGATCGCCTGAACCAGCTTGAAGAACACCTGGCGGGGCTGGCCGCCTGATCCGTTGCGGATCGCAATCGCAAAAAGGACAGGACATGCAAGAACGTGCACAAACCGTCGTTGTGGTCGGGGCCGGGGATTTCATTGGCGCGGCGATCTGCCGGGCCTTTGCGGCCGAAGGCTTTACCGTGATCGCAGGGCGCCGTAATGGCGACAAGCTGCAGCCGCTGGTGGACGAGATCACCGCCGCAGGGGGCCGGATGATCGGCAAATCGCTTGATGCCCGCAAGGAAGACGAAGTCATTGCGTTTATCAAGGACGCCGAAGCCGTCGGCCCGATCGAAGTCTGTATCTTCAATATCGGCGCCAACGTGAATTTCCCCTTTGTCGACACCACCGAACGGGTGTTCCGCAAGGTCTGGGAAATGGCCTGCTATGCGGGGTTCCTGACCGGGCGCGAAGCGGCCCGCGCGATGCTGCCGCGCGGCACCGGCAAGATCTTTTTCACCGGGGCGACGGCGGGGCTGCGGGGGAATGCGGGGTTTGCCGCCTTTGCCAGCGCCAAATTCGGCATCCGGGCGGTGGCGGAATCGGCCGCGCGCGAGTTGATGCCGCAGGGGATCCACGTGGCGCATCTGGTGATCGATTCCGGTGTCGACACCGCCTGGGTGCGCGAACGGATCGCCGCGCGTGGCGGCAACCCCGATGATCGGGTTCTGATGGATCCCAATTCGGTGGCGCAGACCTATCTGCAGCTGTGGAAACAGCCGCGCGACGCCTGGATGTTCGAAACCCAGATCCGCCCCGCGACCGAACCCTGGTGATGGCGCGCGCGTGATGCCGCATGTCATGACGGCGGCCTTCTGGACGGTATTCCTCTGCGGTGTCGCGGTGTCCTGGGGGGGCTGGCCCTGGGCGCTGGCTCTGGGCGGGGCTGCGGCGCTGGTCGTGCTGGCATCGCGGCTGCGCAACCCTGATGCCAGCCTCAGGGGGCTGATGGTCATGGCGATCGGCTGTGTGGTCCTGGCGCAGGGCCTTGGGGTTCTGAGCCCGAAGCTGATGGTGCAGGCGGTGACCAGCGGCCTGTCACTGGGGGCATTCATGCTGTCGCTGCAGGTTCTGTCGCCTGCGGTTGACCGCTCTGATCTGGTGGAACGGGTGGGCCGTGTCTTTGTCCGCCAGCCACCCGGACGGCGCTATTATGCGATCAGTGTCGGGGTGAACCTGATGGGCCTGTTGCTGAGCATCAGTGTCATCCCTCTGTTTCTGACCATGGTGCGGCGGACGTTGGATGACAGCGCGGTGCCGCTGTCGCCCCAGGCGCGCCAGACGATCCGGCGGCGCAGCGCGTCGGCCATTCAACGCGGGGTGTCGATGGTGCCGCTGTGGTCGCCGGTGTCGCTGGTGATCGTGGTCCTGAGCGGCATGTTCCCGGACATGGCCTGGCATGACTATCTGCCGTTTGGCGCGGGGCTGAGCGTGACGCTGGTGCTGATCGGCCGATGGGTGGACCGGATCCAGAACCCCGGCACCGTCGGCCTTGCCGGGTTTTCGACCCGCCCCGAACCAAAGCCGCTGCTGGCATTGCTGGCGATCATGGCGCTGGTGCCTGCCATCGCATGGGCCGTGGGCGAAATCCTGCAGGGGCCGCGCCTGCTGGGGCTGCTGCTGGCCTTTCCGGTTGTGGGCGTGGTGTTCTTTGCCGCCCAGTCGCTGTCCATCGGGCGCTCGCCCCTGTCGCCGGGCGAGGTGTCTGGCTTTCTGCGCGCCCTGAGCGCGCGGTTCCAGGCCAGCACGCGCGAGCTGAGCGTGTTTCTGATCATCGGGTTCGTATCGACGCTGGCGGTGCCGATCTTTCGGCAGCTGCATCTTGGGGATGTGCTGGTGGCGCTGCCCGTCGCGCCCGAACTGGTGTTGTTTGGCTGTGTCATCGCCGCGCTCGGGCTGTCGGTGCTGGGGATCAGCCCGCTGATCACGGCCACGCTGATTGTCGATCTCTTTATCCAGCCGCAGACCGCACAGGTGCATCATGCGCTTCTGATCCTGTCGGCGGCCTTTCTGGTGGGCCATTCCTGGCTGGTGTCGCCGGTGTCCTACGGAGCCATGAGCGTATCGCGCGATCTGGGGGTGCCCGTGCGCGAGATCCTGATCCGCTGGAACCTGCCCTACGTGATCTGCGCGCTGGCCGTCTATGGGGTGATGACGGCAAGCTTTGCCTGGCTGAGCTGACGGCGCATCCCGATGTGGTTCATGCCGCTGCCGTGGGCGCGCCCGGCGCCTATGCGGGCGAATTGCCGGTGGTTTTTGTCACCCTGCGTGACGGTGCGACCGCCGATCCGGGCGCATTGCTTGATCACGTGCGGGCGCGCTTGGACGAAGGGCCAGCACGCCCCCGCCGGGTCGAGGTTCTGGATGATATGCCGATGACCCATGTGGGCAAGATCTTTAAGCCCGAGCTGCGGGCGCGGGCGGCGCAGCATGTGGTGTCCGAGATCCTTGCGCAGGCGGGCTGCCCCGCCGAGCCTTCCGCGCGGGTGACCAGGGGTGGTGGGATCGAACTGCACCTGCAAGGGGCCGCGATCCCGGATGCGGTGCTGGCCCTGCTGCGGCCACTGCCGGTGACGCTGCACCTGGGGGGATCCTGAGCCCCCGTTCTGACCCCTGCGTTCTGGCCCGGATCCTAAGCCGGGGCAGGCGGCTTCAGCAGGGCGGCGACGGCATCCTGGATGCGGGGGATCTGATCGCAGATGCGCACCACATCGGGTTCGAACAGCGCCTGCATGGTCACCCCGCGCAGCAGGCCCACAACCGCAATGGCGGCATTCTGCGTGTCGATATGGGGCGGGTATTCGCCCGCGTCCATCCCGGCCTCAATCAGCTTGATGATGCGCAGGCGAAACAGGGTGTTGACCTTGATGATGTCGTCCTGAACTTCCGGCACGGCGCCAAGCGCTTCGCCCATGATCACATGCAGCGCCTTCATGCGGCTTTGGGTGCGCCCCACGTCTTCTAGATAGAGCCGGATGAACGCGCGCAGCAGCTGCCGGGCGGAATCGTTGCGGGCCGGTTTGCCGCCAAACCCGCTGCGGCTGGCGTGATCTTCGGCGGCGCTGTCGGACAGGCTGGTGTCAGGCGGGGCGTGATCTGCAGCTGTCGGGTGGGGGTCGGCAGATGTCGGGCGCGGGTCGGTGAACATCGCTTCGACTTGGCGGATATAGACCGGGTCGCTGGCAAAACGGCTGGTGATATTGGCCAGCACTGCCCGCAAGAGCCCCGTCTTGGACCCATAGCGCGTGCTGATCAGCGCCCCGGTGCAGCCCGCCGCCGTCCCGATCTGGTTCAGCGTCGTCTTCAGATAGCCCTGGGCGGCGTAAAGGTCGATCGCGGCGGCGATGATGCGGGCGTCGCTTTGGCTGCGGCGGTCCTTTTGGGTGCGGGGGGGCTGGTCGGTCACGGGGCGGGCTCCGGTCGGTCTTGGGTTGTGGATGTGTAGCAGATCCGGGCTGCAATGAAAATAGTTGTTGGCCAACAACTAATATTGAGCTAAACATCCGCCAGACAGTCATCAGCCCGTCCGGGCCTGTCGAAGAGGGAGAGAGACAGATGATCCATATCGAGCCCACCGGCGCCCCCTGCGGCGCGGTTGTCACAGGCATCGACCTGACCCAGCCGCTGGATGCCGACAGCCTGACCCGGCTGCGCCGCGCCTGGCTGGAACATCACGTGCTGATCTATCCCGATCAGAGCCTTGAGCCGCCGCAGTTCGAAGCCTTTGTCGAACAGTTCGGCCCGATCGCCGATGACCCCTATATCAAGCCGCTGCCGGGGCAGAAGCGCATCGCCGCCATCCAGCGCCGTGCCGATGAAACGGGCGCGATCTTTGCCGATGTCTGGCATGCCGACTGGAGCTTTAAAGAGGTGCCGCCATCGGGCACCTTCCTTTATGGGATCACGATCCCGCCGCAGGGCGGCGATACGCTGTTTTGCAATGAACAGATGGCCGCCGCCGCCATGCCGGACGAGCTGCGCGCGCGGGTGCGCGATCTGGTCGGCATTCATTCTGCGCGCAAAGCGTATTCGCGGACCGGTGGCAAATACGCCGATTACAAAGGCTCGATGCAGGTGGCCACATCCGACGACGCAGATGCCGAAGTGACCCATGACATCCTGCGCCAGCACCCTGAATCCGGCGCCGAAGGGCTGTTTGCGGGATCCTATCTGCTTGATGTGATCGGGCTGAGCGAAGACGCCGCCGCCGAGATCATCGCCGAGGTCAACGCCTGGGTGCAGCGCCCTGAATTTGTCTATGCCCACAAATGGGCGCCCGATATGCTGGTGCAATGGGACAACCGCGCGGTGCTGCACAAGGCCACCGGCGGGTTCGAAGGCTATGACCGGCTGCTGCACCGGCTGACCATCGAGGACGACCCGCGCTATCACGTGTCAGCGGCCTGAGCGGCCTTTGGTCAGAACCGCCCCCGGCCCGATCGGCGGGGGCGGTTTTTCGGTCAGGCCAGCGGGGCGAGGCGGTTGGCGATGATGTCGCGCGCCTCGGCGATGGTGCGGGTGATCAGCTCTTCGCAGGTGGGAATGTCGTCAATCAGCCCCACGACCATGCCACAGGACCACGCACCGGCATCCATGTCGCCCTCCACCATGACCTTGGGATAGACCCCGGCGACTTCGGGTTTGATGTCGTCAAAGGTGATGCTGTCGCCCAGTTCCTTTTCCTTTTGCACCACCCGTTCGACGGCGGCGTTGGTCAGCACGCGTTCGGTGTTGCGGAACGGGCGCAGGATGATGCGGGTGTCCAGTTCGGTTGCCGCGACGATGCCGTTCTTGACGTTGTCATGCACCGGCGCGTCGCGCGTGGCGACAAAGCGGGTGCCCATGTTGATCCCCTGTGCCCCAAGCGCAAGGGCGGCCACCAGTGATCTGCCATTGGCCATCCCGCCCGATGCGATAAAGGGGATGTCAAGCTCGGCGGCCGCGCGCGGCAGCAGGATCATGTTGGGCACATCGTCTTCGCCCGGATGGCCGCCGCATTCGAACCCGTCCACCGACACCACGTCGCAGCCGATCTCTTGCGCTTTCAGCGCATGACGCACGGAGGTGCATTTGTGGATCACCTTGATCCCGGCATCCTTGAGGTAGGGCATGATCTCTTTGGGGTTGTTGCCGGCGGTTTCCACCACGGTGACGCCGCCCTCAATCACGGTGTGGACGATGCCGGGATAGTCCACCTTGGCAAAGGTCGGCAGAAAGGTGATGTTCACGCCAAAGGGTTTGTCGGTCATGTCGCGGCAGCGCGCGATTTCATTGGCCAGCTTTTCGGGCGTGCCCTGGGTCAGCCCGGTGATAAAGCCCAGGCCCCCGGCATTCGACACCGCGGCGGCCATTTCGGCAAAGCCCACATAGTGCATGCCCCCCTGGACAATCGGATAGTCGATGCCGAACATTTCTGTGATTGCGGTCTTCATCTGGGATCCTCCGCTGTGGTTCAGATGGTGAATGGGGTCGGGCGGCGCATGGTTGTCAGGCGGGATCGGGCGTCAGCACCACGCGCCCGACGACCTTGCCATCGCGCAGATCCATCAGCGCGGCATTGGCATCGTGCAGGGGCCGGCGGGTGACCGGGGCAATGTCCAGCGCGCCGCTGCGCACAAGGTCCAGCAGGGCGCGCAATTCCTTGAGGTTGCCCACATAGGATCCTTCCAGCGTCATCGCGCGCATCGGGAAATAGACCGTGGGCAGCTTGATCTGGCCGCCGAACATGCCCACCACCACGACCCGCACCCCTTTGAGACCGGCAGCAAGCCCAAGGGTGATCGTGCTTTCGGCGCCCACCAGATCCAGCACCAGCCGCGCGCCACCGCCGGTGGCCGCGCGGATCTGATCGGCCGCATCCGGGGCGGCCCCGTCAATGGCGGCCAGGGCGCCCGCATCCAGCACCGCCTGACGCTTGGCCGGGTCAAGATCGACAAAGACCGCGCCCTTGCCCGACAGCGCCCGCACCATGCGCAGCGCCATATGGCCCAGCCCCCCGGCGCCCATGATCACCACCGGATCGGTGCGGATGGCGTCTCTGAATTTGCCAAGCGCGCTATAGGTCGTGACCCCTGAACAGGCCAGCGGTGCGGCGCGGGCAGGGTCCAGATCGCCCAGAGGCAGACAGTATTTCGCCCGTGGCACCACCACATATTCGGCATATCCGCCGGGGGTAAAGATCCCCAGCGACCGTGCCTGATTGGGGCAGAGGTTTTCTTCGTCCCGGTCGCAGACCGCGCAGTCGCCGCAGCCGAGCCACGGGTAGACCAGATAGGGCGCGCCGATGTCGATGCCGCTGGCATCGGGCCCAAGCGCCACCACCTCGCCCGCGATTTCATGGCCCATGGTCAGGGGCAGTGTGACACCGCGATCAGACAGGCTCATGTCCTGACCGTCTCCGATGTCATAGCGGCCTTCCCAGAAATGCAGGTCGCTGTGACAGACCCCCGACGCCGTCACACGTAGCAGCACCTGATCGCCGGTCAGCTCAGGTGTGTCCTGGATGATCCGTTGCAGCGGCGCACGGTGTTCGGTGACGCAGTAGCATGCGTTCTTCATGATGACCTCCGGGGGCGTGTGGGGGTTGCGGTGGTGGCGCCGCCGCCGGGCGGGCGGCGACACCAGAGGCTGTGATCAGCCGATCCTGCGCGGTGCTACATCGAATTGGGGATCAGCAGCGAAATCACCGGGAAGGCGATGATCAGGATCAGCACCAGGATGTCGATGGTCAGGAAGCGGGCGATCCCTGCAAAGATCTCGTCCAGTTTCACCGATGAGCTGGTGACCGATGCGATGACAAAGGCATTCAGCCCCACCGGTGGCGTGATCAGGCTGATTTCCAGAAGCTTGATCACCACCACGCCGAACCAGATCAGATCCATGTTGAACCCTTCGACCAGCGGGATGAAGATCGGCAGGGTCAGGATCATGATCCCGATGGGATCCATGAACATCCCCAGAACCAGATAGATCACCGCGATCAGCAGCAGCAGCATGGCCGGCGACAGGTTCGCCGCCTGGGCCGCGTCCGACACCTGCCCGGCCACACCGGTCAGGGCGATGAAGCCCACGAACATCTTGGCGGCGGCCGCCAGAATGAACAGCGTGGTGGTCTGATAGGCGGTTTCCTTGAGCGACGACCAGATGTTTTCAAAGGTCAGCAGACGCTGTGCCAGCCCGATGGCGATGGTCGCTGCAAGGCTGACGGCGGCGGCTTCGGTCGGGGTGAAGATCCCGCCATAGATCCCGCCGATGATGATCAGGAACAGCAGCAGCGCCGGCCAGATCTGCAGCAGGGCGCGGAACCGCTCGGCCCGTGTGACGGTGTCTTCCATCATCGGGGCGACTTCGGGTTTGCGGCGGACCCAGATATAGACCACCAGCAGGAACCCCGCCAGCGACAGCAGACCGGGCAGCACTCCGGCCAGGAACAGCTGACTGATCGAGGTTTCGGTGAAGATCCCATACAGGATGAACAGAACCGATGGCGGGATCAGAGACCCCAGCGTGCCGCCCACCGCCACCGATGACGTGGCCAGACGCGGATCATACCCGATGCGCAGCATTTCGGGGCAGCAGATCCGGCCCATGGTGGATGCACAGGCAATGGACGATCCCGTCACCGCCGAAAATCCGCCGCAGCCCAGGATCGACGCCATGGCCACGCCTCCGGGGATGCGGTTCATCCAGATCCGGGCGGCATGGTAGATCTTGGTGGTGATCTGCGCGTGATAGCTGATATGGCCAAGCGCCACAAAGAGAGGGATCATCGACAGTTCGTATTTGTGCAGGATCTCGAAGGTCGACGAAAAAATCAGCGACGTCGCGGGCGTCCAGGCCCGGTCGAAATCCAGCGTGCCGGTGCGCGATGCGAACATCAGGAACATCGAGATCGACGCCACCAGCGACAGCGCAAAGGCGATCGGGGTGCGCAGGATCAGCAGCCCCACCGCCGAACAGAAGGACCAGGCGCCAATAATGATTGCACTCATCAGACTTGCTCCTTGTCTTCGATGTCGTCGGCAGTGTCATGGGGGGCGATCAGGTCATCCACGTCGCCGCGCAGGCAGGCCAGCCCGTCCTGCAGCAGCATCAGCACCAGCCGCACCGCGCAAAAGGCGAGCCCCGCCACATAGGCGGCCACGCCGGGCCATTTGGGCAGCTCAAGGTCGCCCGCGAACTGGGACTGGCGCGATATAACCTTTTCCAGATCATGGATCCCGGCATAAAGCAGGATACCGATGGCGATCAGGCCGATCAGCGATCCGAAGACCACCAGCCAGCCCTGAGCCTGCCGGGGCATCTTGCGCGACACCAGTTCGACCACGATATGCGACCGGTCCCGCGTCACGGCGGCCAGAGGGAACAGGATCATCGCCACCATCAGTTCGGGGACGATGATGATGGTGTCGGGGATCTGGGTGCGAAACAGCGCCCGCGCCACCACATTGCCGAAAATCAGCGCTCCGACAAAGAAGATGAGAAAGGCGGAAAACTTGTGAAGGAAATCTTCGAACTGCCTGAGCATGCGATTGGTTTCCTGATGATGTTGATGGACAACCGGTGGCCATGAAGAGGCCGCCGGGCAAGCGCCGCGCGACCAGGCGCGCGACCGGTTGCATCCCGAGGGATGTGGCAAAACCGTCCCCGCCCGGCCCCCTTGTCACCCCGTGTTACCGGGGTGTTGGGTGCCGGGCAGGGGGTGCGCTTAGCGCTCCCAGGGGTAACCCTGTTCGATGCGTTCCTGTTCGTACTTGTCCAGCAGGCCGCGGAAGGTGACCAGAAGGGCTTCTCCATCCAGCCCGCTCTTGTTGGCGCGTTCGACCCATTCGGCGATATAGGGCTCGCTCGAGGCCAGAAGCTGTTCACGCTCGGCATCGGTGATCTCGAGGATCTCGATCCCGTTTTCTTCCATCTGCGCAAAGGCGGCTTGGGTTTCGGCCTGGATGGCCTCACCGAAATGGTTGGTCATCTGCTTGCCGATTTCGGTGATGGCGGCCTGATCTTCGGGGCTGAGGCTTTCCCAGGTGTCGAGGTTCATCACCAGCCCGACCCCGCCGAACTGGCCCCAGCCCAGCTTGGTGTAGGATGTGAATTGCTCATACCAGCGCAGCGCGTTGGTGACATAGGCATAGCCCATTGAACAATCGTAAAGGCCGGTATCCAGACCCTGATATGCGTTGTAGATGCTGTCACGCACCGGGATCACGCCATAGACATCGCTGAGCGCGCGCCCATAGGTGCCCGCCACCCGGACGGACACCCCGTCAAAATCGGCCAGTGTCGTGATGGTCTTGTCCTTGCAGCCCAGATCCAGCGCGGTGGTGGTGCTGCCGCCCACATAGACCAGCCCCAGATCGGCCATCTGCTGCTGGATTTCGGGGGTCGAGCGCATCAGGTCGTCGGTCGCCTGCATCAGCACCCAGGGATCGGTATAGCCAAGCGGCAGATCGGCGATGTTATAGCCGGTCAGCTCGGTCGGGTTATAGGCGGCGATGACGGTGCCGAAATCGGCGACCCGGCTGCCAATGCCGTCCAGGGCGCCCGCGGCATTGAACAGCGCCCCGGCCCATTGCTCCTGAACCGGCATGCCGGTTTTGTCGGTAATTTCGTTGATCACCCATGTCAGTGTCTCGGACCGCGCGCCGCGGTTCGGAGCAGCTTCGCCAAAGATAAGCGTCTGTTGTGCGGCCGCCGCCATCGGACCGAGCGCCAGCACGGTCGCGGCTGTTGCGATAATCTTTTTCACGACTTTCCTCCCCTTGTCGTTCATGCCGGCCCTCCAACCGTTCTGCATGATGCGTATCATCATCGCCCTTGTTTCGGTTTTGTCAACGTTCCATCGGGTGCGTGCGCAAGGTTTGTGTGTAAGGCACTGCTTGAAAAGAAACTTATCGTCTGGGGGTGCAGTTCGGAAATCGTGTGTGCCACGGCAGCTGCACGGTCTTGAACATTATATCTATCATTTAGATGCCTGGGCCGGAAAGGGATCTTTCCGGCCCATCGCAATCGCGGGCGCCACCGTCTGAACGGGTGGCGGGTATCGTGTCAGAACCACTGCACCGTTTCGGACAGGGCGCGGCGGGTCTTGGGGAATTCGGGATCGCTGGCGCGATGGCCAAAGGCAAACATGACGGCGGGCTTCCATTTGCCGGTATCAATGTCGAAATGCTCGGCCAGTGCCCTGGTGGTCTGGTCCATGTCAAAGCCTTCGATGGGGCAGGAATCGATGCCCATCAGCGCGGCCGTCGTGAGCATGTTGGCCAGCACGATATAGGCCTGCTTGCCGGACCAGTCCTGAATTTCGCGCTCGGACGTGACGCGGTGATCGGTGGACTGAAATTTGCCATAGGCATTATTGAAGATCTCGATGACCTCATCGGGGAGCTGTTTGACATCGCGATAGTGCCGCTGAAGATAGTCGGATCCTGCGGTCATCATCTCGGCGGTGCTGGCCAGGATGATGCCGAAATGGCTGGCCGTGCCCAGCTGGCCTGCCGATCCGTTCATCATGCCATTTGCGCCCCAGGCGAAGTCCCGAAAATGGGCGCGCATCTCGGGCGACTGGATCACGAGGATCTTGAAAGGTTCGTGCCCGAACGAGGTCGGCGACAGGCGACCCGCCTCAAGAATGGTGGCAAATTCGCTCTCGCTGAGCGTTTTGGTGGGATCAAAGATCTTGGTTGCGTGCCGGAAATTGAAGGCATCAAGGATCTGCGACTGGACATCGGTCTGTTCGGACATAGGAAGCTCCGGTTGATCTGCGTTTCGTCGTAGCGAAATATCACTTGCAAAATCCGAAGAAACCGACGCAATTATGGTTTTAGTTTTCGCAAATCACGAATAATAAGACGATGGACACCCAAGCCCTGCGGCTTTTCGTTCTGGCCGCGTCCAAGCTGAACATCTCCGCCGCGGGCCGCGAACTGGGGCTGGTGCCCGCCGTCTCCAGCGCGCGTCTGGCCAAGCTTGAGCGAGAGCTGGGAACCGAATTGCTGCATCGGTCGACGCGCAAGGTGTCGCTGTCGGTGGAAGGCGCGGAATTTCTGCCCTATGCGCGCGAAATTCTCGCGCAGGAGTCAGCGGCGCTTGCCGCGTTGGGGCAGGGTGCTGCGCAGGCCAGCGGCACGCTGCGCTTTACCGCGCCCAGCACGTTTGCACAGCTCTACATCGTGCCGCTTCTGGCCAAGTTCCAGCAACAGCAGCCTGGCGTGGCCCTTGATCTGCGGCTGTCGGACATTCCCTTCGATCTGATCGAAGGCAGCTATGATTTGGCGCTGCGTGATGCGCCGGTGGCTGACAGCAGCCTCAAGGGGCGCAAACTTGCGGATGACAAACGAATCCTGTGCGCCGCACCCGCCTATCTCGAGGTCCATGGCACACCCGAAACACCAGCCGATCTGGCCCGTCACACGCTGATCGGGTTCCGGCACCGGCGCGCGCGACCGCTCAGAACGGCGCAAGGGGATGTCGCCAGCTTTGATCCGGGCGCGGCCCGAAGCCCGCTGATCATGGATGACGGCATGAGCATGAAGCTTGCGACCGTGGCTGGGGCCGGAATTGCCATGAACGCGTCCTGGAGCGTCCAGAACGATCTTGTCGAAGGGCGGTTGGTGCGGGTGCTGCCGGAGTACGAAGATGCCGAAGGCAACGAGCTTTGGTTCATTTATCCCAAATCCAACGTCCTGTCGCCCAAGGTGCGGGTCTTCATGGATTTCCTGATTGCTGAAATCTGGCAGAGCCCGTCATGGGACAGCGCAATTGTGAACCGAATATAAACACCATTCAGAAATGTCACCGGGCCTGCAAAGCGGCACTGTTGCACAAACTGGTTGATGGCCGGAGTTCCCCTTTCCCCGGCCGGACTTATTCCACGGGCTCTGTGACAGGGGTGCCGAGCGCGGTGCAGCTGTTCAGAACGGCGATACGGACCTGAAGCTCCGCGACCTGTCGGTCGAAGTTCTGAGCCATGAGACGCTGCCCCAGCAGTTTCATACAGTGCATCTTTGTTTCGATGCGGCTTCGGCGGTGACGGTCTTCCACGGTTTGGCGTTCTTGCGGGGCGGGATGACAGCGTGCGCGCCGCGGTCAGCGATTGCATCGTGGCACTTGCGCGCATCATAGGCACCGTCTGCCGCGACGCTGCCGATCTGCTCATCCTCCGGGATCTGGCCGAGCAGGTCGGTCAAGACCGGCACATCACCGATGTGGCTCCCGGTGACCTCCACAGCCCGAACCTCTGGCGTTTCTTCATCAATCCGCAAGTGGATCTTGCGCCAGACGCGCCGCTTGGGACCACCATGCTTACGGCATGCCATTTACCTTCGCCCTTCACCTTGATCGCGATGCGGTCGATGAGCAGATGCAGCGGGCCCTTCGGTCCACGGTAGGGGATGTTGACGACCAGGGCTTTCTGGCGGCGGGACAGGGTGCTGAAGTCGGGCACCGCCCGGTCGAGATCGACCAGCCGCAACAGGCTTTCGACAAAGCCTGTCGTCTGCCGAAGCGCCATGCCGAACAAAACCCTCCTCGAAAGGCACGTCTGGATAGCGGCATCGCTGTAGGTCTGCTGTCGGCCACGCTTGCCTGTCGGCGCGGCATCCCAGGTCATCTCGGCGTCAAACCAGATCGTCAGCGAGCCCTGGCGCTTGAGCGCTTCATTCTACACCGGCCAATTCCTGGTCTTGTAGGTCGGGGGTGTGGGTTTGCTCATGTACCCCAGCTATCACGCTGGGTTCACAAGATTTATGCAACAGAGTCCCTTCGCAGTGTAGGCGCTGCCATTGTCTGACAGAACTTCTACCTGTTCCGGCGCACGGTGGGTGCCAAACCGGCTTTCAACAGCTTCGAGCAGCATGTCGTGTATAGCCCGGAAGCTCTGGCACATTCTGGATCTGGGAGGTTTTTTCTGCGGACGTAAGGCGTTTGTGAAGAAAAAGAAAGCCACCGCTTCCCAGGAAGCGGCGGCCAGTTTTGCGGGATCGGACGGGTCACCCGCAACACAGTGGGCGCGCGACGCACATCGCATCCCGCGCCCGTGTGCCTGCCCCTTGTTATACGAAGCCGAACACCTCGATTTCCGAGACATGCAGGAAGTTGTCACTCAGGGTAAGACGGACCTGATCCGCCAGGATCCCATCCAGCGCAAACTGATGCACGCTGCCGGTCACCGCCCCGGTGATGGGGTCGGACGTCCAGATCACTTCGCCATCGTTCCAGGCTTCAAGCACCGCGCCTTCCAGCCGCTCGCCCACGGCGTCCGCGCGGTTGTGGATGGTGACAAAGGCCAGTTCATCCGCGCTGCCATCGGCGTTGAGATCCAGCAACAGCCATTCATCCGGCCCATTCAGGGTGTGGTTGAAGTTGTTGCCACCGATGATGCCGTCGATGGCCCGCCCTGTCGGCGCGCTGAACCCGTTGCTTGATGCACGGATCGCATCCACCGTGATCTGCTCGACACCCGGGGTGCCGAAGACTTCGACCTCGGACAGCTGCAGGAACTCGTCCGAATGGGTGATGCGCACCTCGTCGCCCAGAACGCCGCCGGTGCTGAGCTGGTGGATGCTGCCACCGCTTGCGCCGTCGATCGGCTGCGATGTCCAGACCACCTTGTCATCGTGGCGCAGCTCGACCACCGCGCCATTCAGGCGCTCGTTGACAGCCGGGCCTTCGGTAAAGCGGTTGTGCAGGGTCACGGTATCGACCAGCTCGGGCGTGCCATCGGCATTCAGCACAAGCGACAGCCATTCGTCGGGCCCGTTCTGCGTGACCGCGACATTGTCCTGATTGGTCGGGGCAAGGGGCAGTTCACCGGCGATGATCCCGTCGATGGCCCTATTGGCCACAAAGCTTCCGAACTGGCTCGACAATGTGGCGCTGTGCACGCTGAACTGCGTGCCCAGGCCCAGGATGTCATTCAGGTTGAACCCGTTCAGCGCGCCATCCTCGACAACAAGGCTGATATCGGTTGCGGTGACCAGCATGTCATCACCCTGAGTGGTCAGAGTGATGTCATCGGCGTCGAAATCCTGACCAAAGCGGATGGTGTCGATGCCCACCTCGAAATTGGTCAGTGTCACAGTACCGCCGACGGACCCGTCGAACATCACCCGGTCCGCAGCCCCATCCGATGCGCCCAGATCAACCGTCACCGTGCCGCCATCTTTGGCCAGGTCGGTGCCAAACTCGATCAGATCCTTGCCGCCACCGGCGGTGATCAGGATGTTGCCGGCAGAGCCTTCGGCCGCACCGGCGCCGAAGGTGATGCGATCCTGGCCATCACCTGTCACCACCGACAGCTGGCCCGGGATGATGATGGGATGGCCGGTTGGTGTGCTTGCAACAAGCCCGGTGCCCGCGGCGTCGCCAAAGCTGATGACATTGTCACCGCCCAGGGCATCCACCGTGACGGCCGTGGTATAGCTGGTCTGCGCGCCGAAGCCGAGCACATCGCCATAGGCCGTGCCCGTCACATCCGACACATGCAGATCCCCGAAGGTCTTGGCCCGGCCCAGCACCAGATCAAAGCTGCGCTGAACGCTCTGGCCGGTCCGGTCCGTCACGCTGAGCGTCACCGTGTCGACACGCCCGGCCTGATCAAGGGCAGGGGGGCTGACCATGCTCAGCACACCGGTTTCGGACAGGGCAAATTCCGCTGGCAGGCCGGTGATGGCAAAGCTCATGACATCGTCGTCCCGGAAATAGGATCCCAGATCGACATCGCTGAACACGGCCGTCGCCCCGGCATGCCCGACGATCACCGCCGGGAAATCGCCGACCACACGGGGCACGGTGTTGACCACCTCGGAGAGCATGACGCCACTGGCCACGTCGATGTCAGACCGCGACACGCTGCCTTCGACCACGAGCGACAGGCTGCTGGCCGTAATCAGCGTGGATGTGGCCCCCGTGCGGACGATCACATTGTCGCCCGACGACAGCGCGTCGGTCAGGTCGATCCGGTCGGTGCCGCTTTCGAAACCGGTGACGAACACATCGCCCCCGATCGTCCCGTCAATGTCCACCACGTCGACAGCCCCGTCAGCGGTGCCCAGATCAATGTTGATCGTGCCGCCATTCGTCGCGGCACCGCCGCCCAGGGTGATGGTGTCAGCGCCTGTCCCGGCATTGACTGCCACCGACCCGTCGGCGTCTGCCGCATTGTCCCCGAGGTTGATGCTGTCATCTCCGGCAAGCGTGTTGATGGTCACATCGCCCCTGTTGTGGGCCAGGCGGTCGCCAAAGCCGACCTCGTCCGCGCCACCCGATCCGGTCACCGTCAGCGGGCCGGCATCGGCGGCACCATAGTTGTCGCCAAAGTCATGCAGCAGCCGGACCGTCAGATCAAAGCTCTGGCTGACCTTTTCGCCATAGGCGTCTTCCAGCTCGGCCGTCAGGGAATAGTCGCCCACCCCATCCAGCGCTGTCGGGTCGGTCTGGGTCAGGATGCCGGTCGTTTCGTCAAAGGTGAAGCCCGACGGCAGATCCCCGATCAGCGAATAGATCGCGCCGTCATTGTCGGGATCAGCCATGAACTCTGACAGATCCAGCGCCGCGCTGCCCGCCCCGGTATTGAGGCTGCCCGCCGCCACCGTGTGGCCGGTCAGCGCCTGGATCACCTCGGGCGCATCGTTGAGACCCGCGATATACAGATTGACCGTGACGTCCACTGCCACCCCGAAGTCCCGCCGATAAAAGACCTGAAAGCTGTCCATGACCACTTCGCCAGCCGACAGGGCCCGGATCGCATCCGATTGCGACGGATCATAGGTCACGCTTGTGCTCATGTCGCTAAAGGACAGCTGGGCACCCAGAGTGGACTTGTTCGCGATCCCGAACAGTTCCACCAGATCGCCATCCGGATTGTGGATCGCGGCGAGCGTCTCGGCAAAGGGCAGGGCAAAGGACGTATTGGCGTCGATATAGGCCTCATCCGGTGTGCCGGGCGCGCCCGACCCCTTGAGCACCACGGGGGTCGCAATGGGCACAAAGTCGATCGACGGCACCGTGCCCTGCGGGTCGAGCCGGAAATCATCCTGGTCGATATTCTTCAGCGCACCGTCAATCACCACGACGTCAAAGTTGCTGCCCCGAAGCTTCAGGTCGTCGCCATCCAGTTCGACGCGCATTCCGCTTCCGGCGCCGGTCAATCCGGTCAGATCAATCAGGTCGGTCCCGGCTTCGAAGTTGTGGATTTCGAACCGGCCGCGCACGCTGCCTTCAAAGGCGATGAGATCCCCGGCACCGTCATCGGCGCCCAGATCGACGCTGACAAAGCCGGTGCCATGGGTTCCGTTACCACCGATATTGGACCCGAATGTCACGCTGTCCGATCCCGCGCCAAGCGAGATTTCAAGCGATCCGCCATCGCTGGCGGCATCCGCCCCGATACGGACATTGTCATCGCCCGCCCCGGTGTTCAGCGCGATTTCGCCACGGTTCCGGCCTGCGCCAGCGCCCAGTTCGACATTGTCGAGATCGTCGCCGGTGCTGATCGTCAGATCACCGCGGTCCGAGGCCGCATCAATCCCGGCCGACAGGCTGTTGTTGCCATCCCCCAGATCAATCGTCACCTCGCTTTGGAAAACCGCAAGGCGATCGCCGAACACTGCGGTGTCCGCTTCGGCCGTGCCGGTCAGGCCAACCGGCGCCACGTCCGGGTCCATCGCCGGGTTGCCATAGTCATCGCCAAAGTCGTGGTTCAGCGACACGGTGATCTGCACGGCCTGAATCGCGCTGGATCCGGTTTCGTCCTCGGCGGCCAGGATCACGGTATGGGTGCCGATCCCGGCCAGGGCGGTCGGGTCATCCTGCACCAGCAGGCCCGTGACCGCATCCAGCGAAAGCCCTGCAGGCAGGTCCTGTTGCAGGAAGGTCAGCGCTGTCCCGTCGGGATCGCTGAAATACTGCGACAGGTCATACAGCGTCACCGCCCCGGCCGCCGACAGGTTGCCCGCTGACACCGAGATGTCGTCAAGCGTATCGGAGCTGAACACGCTGTCATTGGCCCCGGCGACGGTCAGGCTGATCGTGCCGGTATCGGTGTTCCCGTTCCCGTCGGTGACGGTATAGCTGAAGGTATCGGTCGCAGTCTCGCCCGCGCGAAGCGCCAAAACGCCGCCTGCCGCACGTGGATCATACGAGATCGACCCATCCGCATTCAGGGTGAGCTGCGCGCCAAGGCTGCTGGTGCCCGCGACACTCTGGATCGAGATCGTGTCGCCGTCACCGTCACGCTCAAAGCGCAGCACGTCGCTGCCGGGGATGGTGCTGACCGCCTTGGCGGGCGCTTCCGCGCCGTCCAGGGTGACATCCTCGGCTTCGGGCGTGAATTCGATGCTCCGGCCACCTCCGAGGATGAAATCACCGTCGCCAACGCCATTCAGTGCGCCATTCATGATGGTGAACTCAAAATTGCCAAAGCCCCCGGTGACAACCAGATGATCACCCTGCATCGCCGCCACGAGCGACGATCCGATTTCGATGTTCTGCGACAGGTCGATCTTGTCGAGCCCGGCCTCAAAGCCCCAGACAAGGACATCACCGGCCACGTTGCCGTTAAAGCGCAGCGTGTCGGCCGCAAGGTCGCCGGTACTGGCTTTCAACGGAGTAGCAAGAGAGATCCGCACCTCAGCCTCGGCCTGCGGCGCGTTGACGATGAACCCGATCCCTGTGGAAAAGCTGACCACATCGCTGCCGTCGCCAGCCACAACTTCGATCGTGCCGCCATTGGCCCCGGCCAGGGCGTCAAAACTGAAGAGGTCATCGCCCGATCCGGCGTGGATTTCGACCGTGCCGCCATTGCCAGCCGTCCCGGCCCCGAAGACGATCGTGTTGTCCCCCGATCCGGCGTCGATTTCGACCGTGCCGCCATCCAGCGCGGTTTCATTGCCAAGGACGATGAGGTCGTTGTCATTGCCGGCGTCGATCCGCGCAAAACCGTCGCGACCGGTGCGGTCGCCAAAGCTCAGATCATCCTCGCCGTCGCCCGCATTGATCACAAAGGACCCACCATTGAGCCCGGCCGCCCAGCCGATGCGGAACGTGTCATCGCCCCCCAGCGTCGAGATGGTCACATCACCATTGTTGACCGCAGGCCTGTCGGTGATCACAAGATGATCGTCGCCTTCGGACCCGGTCACCGTGATCGGTGGGCTGACGTCCCCGTTCCCGAATTCGACCCGATAGTTGTTCCAGATCCGTACATTCAGGTCGAAACTCTGGCTGACGCTTTCGCCATAGACATCCGTGGCCGTGACCGTGATCGCATAGTCGCCCACCCCGTCCAGCGCGGTCGGGTCAAGCTGCGTCAGCACCCCGGTGGCGGTGTCAAAGACGAAGCCGTCGGTCGGCGCCCCCGTGATCGCATAGGTCAGCGCACCATTTTCGGGGTCTTCGAAATAGTCGCCGAAGTCATAGACCACCGGATCGGCAGCCGTGTTCAGGCTGCCTGCTGCAATCGACAGGTCATTGGTCACCTGACTGATCGTCGGTGTGTCGTTGTTGAGCGCAAAGGTCAGCCGCACCGTCGCCGTGTCGGTATGCCCGTTGGCATCGGTGATGGTGTAGCTGAAGCTGTCTTCCAGCACAGACCCTTCGTCCAGCCCCTGCAATGCTGCCGAGGCTCCAAGGTCAAAGGTGAAAAAGCCCGCAAACTCGATGAAGGTGATGCTGGCCCCAAGCGCGCTGGTGCTGTCCACCGCCGTGATCGAGAACGTATCGCCATCAAGGTCGAAATCGTTCCCCAGGAAATCCGCCAACGTGAAGTAGTACAGGGAATTCACCGTGTTCAGCGCAGGCGCGGTGGCCAGTGCGGTGCCGTCGGCGTCAAACAGCTTGGATTTGACGGCGGCACCCGACCCGTCCTGAGCGGGATCCAGGGTCACCCACCCCACGGCAAACCCACCACCAGACAGCGCCGTGACCTTTGGCAGAAGCTGGGCCTGAGCGATGTCATCAGCGATCGCGAATGCCGGCACGACCGTGTCGCCATTGGCATCATAGATCTGCCCCATCAGGTCGCGCCCGTCGTCGGCGCCCGTGACCCAGCTTGCGACAAAGCCGCCGCCGGTCAGGGCCTCGATGTCGAACTGCTGCTCGATACCGTCCGGAGCCGTGCCGATCAGGAATTCGGATTTGACCTCGGCGCCCGTTCCTGCGTCCAGGATTCGCGCCTTGATATGTGTTTCCGAACCCACTTCGGTGGCCCAGGCCGCGACAAAGGTGCCATTGTCCAGCGCGATCAGACGCGGCGTGAACTGCATGCCCGCCGCTTGCGTGTTCACCACAAAGTCCGGGGTCAAGGCGGTGCCGTCTTCGTCAAAGATGCGCCCGACAACGCCGGTTTTGTCGTTGTCAAACGTGCCGCTGTCATCAAGCCATGTCACCACATAGCTTTCATCGGGCAGCATGATGATATGGGGGTCGGTCTGGTTGCCCTGAGTTTGCGCATTCACAAGGACTTCGTCGCGCGCGGGCGCCCCGCCTTCCTTGAAGACGCGCATTTTGATCCCGCTGCCCGAGCTGTCGTCCTGGCCGTCGCTGCTTTGCCAGGTTATCGCAAAGCTGCCGCCAGCAAGTGCGACCACCTCGGGATTAGACTGGCTGGTGTCGGTAAGCGCGTTGACGATGAAGTCATCCCCGCGCGGCGTGCCATCGGGGGAAAAGACCCGTGCGCGCACATCCGATGACCCGTTGGGTTCTGCGATGCTATCCAGAGATTCCCAGGTGACGACAAAATCACCATTTGCAAGGACAGTCACGGATGGTGTTTTCTGCACCTGATCGACCGTGGAATTGACCAGGAATTCGACGCCGGTGCTGGCGCCGAACTTGTCGATGATGCGCCCCTTGATCGCGGTCTTGTCCCCGTCCTGAGATTCGTCGGTTGTCGTCCAGACATAGACCAGACCGTCATCCGGCAGGGTCGCGACATCGACCTCGTACTGGATGTCGGCCCCCTGCTGATTGACCAGGAATTCGCTCTGCGTGCCGAACACATCGTCGACCGCACGCGCGGCCACGTCGAATGTCATGCCCGACGCCAGGATCATGTCGGCGGCGCTGAACCCGTCTGCGGCACCTTCAAGCGTAACGGCGAAATTGGTGCCGGTCAGAAGGATGTCGTCATCCACCACAAAGGCGATGATATGGTTGCCGATCTCGGTATTCTGCGACAGATCCACCTTGTCCTGTCCGCCGGTGAAGTTCTGCACCAGCATCGTGCCTTCGACCGTGCCGGTCAGCACCAGCGTGTCGGCATCGGTATCAGCGCCCAGATCAACGGTCACGGTGCCGGTCCCGCTGTCGGCTCCGGTGCCCGTACCGAAGCTGACCGTATCGGCCCCCTGGCCTGCATCAACCTCGACAGTCCCGTTGAAGCGGGCCGTTTCTGCGCCAAACGACACGGTGTCATCGCCCGTGCCCAGATTGACCGCCGCATAGCCGGAATTGGCCGCAGTCTGCGCCAGATAGCTTACCGTGTCATTGTCGGCCCCTGTGTGGAGCACATAGGACGATCCGAAATAGCGGGCGGTCCAGCTGAGATGCGTGACCGTGTCGTCACCCGCACCCGTGGTGATGTTCAGATCACCGCCAAAACGTGCGGTGTGATGGGCAAATTGCAGATAATCATCCCCGCCGCTGGCCGACAGGCTGACAGCCGGAAAATCATCAACCCGCGCTTCGTTTGCGGCAAAGCTCGACCCGAAGATATGCGACATCCGCACATCCAGATCAAAGCTGATCTGGTTGCTTTCGCCCGAACTGTCGGTGGCGGTCACCGTGATCTGGTGTTCGCCCAGCCCGGCAAACGAAACCGGATCGGTCTGGGTCAGAATGCCCGTGGCCTCGTCAAAGGTGAACCCGGTGGCCGGCAGCCCGTCGATGACAAAGCTGAGAGGGCCGTTTTCGGGATCTTCGAAATGATCGTTGAAATCGACCACCGTCGGATCTGCCGGGGTTTCGCGATTGCCCGCGGTCAGGTCGAAATCCGGGATCAGGCTGGTCACCGTCACCCCACCTTCGATGCCTATGACAGAAAGCGTGGCAGTGCCCTGCGCCGTGGTGCCATCGGCCTTGGCGACGGTATAGACAAAGCTGTCTTCAAGCAGCTCGCCCTGCGCAAGCGCAGCCAATGCGTCGGATGGGTTGGGGTTGTAGGTGATCGTGCCATCCGCGCTCAGCGTCACCGTCGCGCCATTGGCGCTGTTTTCGACACTGATCACGGTCAGGCTGCCACCTTCGGGGTCAAAGTCATTGGCCAGCAGATCGGCCACGTCGATTGCAACCGGGGTGTTGGCCTGCGCGGCACGCACCGCGGTGCCATCCGCTTGTACAGCCAGCAAATCACCCGGAAAGACCCGGCTTAGAACATCGTCGTTCCGGCCATTTGCACGCGTCCACGACACCACGAACCCGCCATCGGCGGTGGCACTGACGGATGGTCTTGCGCCGTCCAACGTCGGTCCGCTCACAAAGAAGTCGGACAGGGTTTTGTTGCCCTGGCTGTCAAAGAGGCCAGCGTTAATGCGATTGATGCCACTTGCGGGGTCGTATTGCATCCAGACGGCGACAAACCCACCCGAGGACAGGGCCGCGATGGCCGGATCGACCTCGCCGCCGAAACGATCGCTGGCGAGAAAGAATTCGTCGCCGCGCGCCTGTCCATCCGCGTCGAAAACCCGCGCCTTGACGTCTTCCGCGCCGAGCGTTGGATCAGTCTCGGGAGTTTCCCAGACCACGACAAATCCTCCATCGGACAAGGCCGTGACCGACGGCACAGCCTGGCGGCCGTCGGTGATCTGATTTGCGGTGAAACCCTCGACTACTTCGGTACCGAGCGCATCAAAGATCCGCAGCTCGATGTCATAGCTGCCCCCTGGCGAGTCGATCCAGGCAGTGACAAAGCCACCTCCGGCAAGGCCCGCGACCGAAGATTGAAGCTGCTCACCATTTGAGACGGTGTTCACAGGGAAATCGCCGGTCACAGCGTTTCCGTCCGCGTCCCAGATTCTGGCGCGAACGTCCGCTCCTTCGGTGGTGTTGCCGTCGTCTCTACTGTGCCAGGTTGCAACAAATCCCCCCGTCTCGAGCGGGGCAAGCTTCGGACCTTTCTGGTCCCCGTTCGTCTCAACCGCAAGATCGAACTCGTCCGTGCGCGCGGTGTGATCGGCGTTGAAGATCCGCGCCTTCACATCAAATTCGATCCCGGTCCGCGCACTCCACGCAATCGCATATCCGCCGTCGGGCAGGGCAATCACTTGGGGGACATTGCCGTGGAGACTGGTGTCAGACCGGATGTCTGTTTCGGAAACGATTTCCGTGCCATCCGCGGCGAGAACGCGCAACATGATAGCGGGCACCGCACCGGTATCGCGCGTATCATCTAACCAGACATATGCGACATCGCCATTTTCAAGCACCGCGACATCCGTACTAAACTGGCGGCCATCGGTCTGCTCGTTCACCACGATTTCAGAAGCGAGCGTGCCGACGACCGAAGGCTCATCTTCGACCACAAGCGGGATGCTCAGCGTCATGCCATCGGCCAGGTTGAAATTGGCCGCCGAGATCGGTGCGAGCGCCCCCCCCACGATCGTCAGTCTGAACCCTGTGGCCGAGACAATCAGATCGTCGCCATCCACGTTGACGGTGACCTCATTGCCGATCGCGGTGTTGTTCGACAGGTCGATCACGTCACGATCGCTGTCAAACGCGGTCACCTGAACCCGCGCGTTGACCTGGCCGTCGAACCGCAACTGATCGGCCGCATCGTCAAGGCCAAGGTTGATGGAGACGAGCCCGCCTGCATCCGCCAAATCCCCTGTAAACTGCACCTGGTCGGCGCCGTCGCCAGCCAGAACCGCGACCATGCCAGTGCTACCGGCTGCGCCTTCGCCAAGTGTCAGGCTGTCGTCACCCGCACCCAGATCAAAGCTGGCGACCCCGTCGGCCCCCGCACCGGATCCGACGGTCACGCTGTCATTGTCGTCCCCTGTATTCAGTTGGAACGACCCGGAATTTGCCCCGGCATCGGCGCCCACGGTGATCATGTCATCGCCGCCAAATGTGTCGAGCGTCAGCGCGCCCGACCCCGCCCCCGACATATCCCCGAAGATCGCGGTATCGTCGACGCTGCTGCCCTGAAATGCGCCCGCAGACGGGCCGTTGCCGGAATGTGCCGCATCCAGGAAGTTGTGGTTCAGCGCAACGGCCAGCGAGAACGAGAAATCTGCACTGTCGCCAGAGGCATCCTGCACAGTGCCCCTGATCACGTAGTCCCCGACACTTGCGATCCGGTCGATGTCATTGATCCTCAGCACGCCTTCATCGGCGTCAAAGCTGATGTCGGACCCGGCCAGGGCCGAGATCGTGGCGTCATCGAGAGCAAAGATCAGGGGCGCGTGTTCGGGATCTTCGAAATGATCCCTGAGGTCGATCACGACCTGCGGCGTGCCAGAGGGCGCGGCAAGCTCGCTGCCGACCTCTTCGGTGATCTGCGCGGGCACTGCCTGCAAGATGCGCAGGCCATCTTCGATGCCGCGCACCTCGATCTGGAGCCGCGCATTCACGGTGTTCCCCGATCCGTCGATGATCGTATAGACCACGGTGTCCTGAACGGTTTCGTTGTTGGAAAGCCTCTGCAGTTCGGCAGCGCCGCTTGGGTCATAGACCACCTGACCCTCTGCATTGATGGTCACGCTTGCGCCCAGGGTGCTGTTCTGCACCGACGCAATGCTCAGCGTTTCCCCGTCGCGCACATCAAACGGGGCCACAAGATCGGTGGGCTGCAGGATCAGCGCGCTGTCTTCGTCCACAGCCTGCGGGATGGGGGTGCCATCGGCCTTGAGGATCCGCAGTTTGATGCTGTAGTCGGGGCTGGTCCCCTGCGAAAGATCGACGCTTGTCCATGCCACGGCAATCCGGTCACCGTCGAGCGCGGTAATGCTCGAGCGGATCTGCCGGCCATCGGTCAGTTCGTTGACAAGGAACTGCGCCCCGGCCGGGGTGCCGTCGGCTTCGTAAAGCTGGCCCAGCACACCGGCCTGATCCGGGTCCAGCGGGGTGCTGTTGGCCGTCCATGTGATCACAAAACGACCATCCGGCAGCGCGACAATGCTGGGGTCCTGCTGCTTGGCGCTCAGGCCCGCGGGGCTGACCGTATCCACCAGGAACGCATCGCCACGAGCGGTTCCGTCTGCGTTGAAGACACGTGCACCAACGGACCATGGCGCATTGGCCGCCTGCCAGGTGACAACGAACCCGCCATCCGCCAGGCCCGATATTTCGATCCCGTTCGGTCTGTCAACGATGGCGGCATCTACCGCACTGTCACCCACGACATAGATATTGTCGCTGACAGGCGTGCCATCGGCGTCGAACAGACGCACCGAAGCCACGTCATCGCCGCCGGGCAGGGCCTGATCCTCGACGAATGTGATGGCAAAACGGCCGTCGGCCAGCGCGGTCACGCCGCCCAGAAAGGTTGCATCCGAGGCCGTGTCAGACACCTTGAAGGGGGCCAGAACGCTTGCGCCCGATGTGTCAATGATCGCGGCCCGCGTGTCCCGACCGCCGGAACTGTCGTCTTCGTCCCATGTCACGACAATCTCGCCACTTGGCAGTGTCGCGATGTCACGCACGTTGCTGGCGGAGCCGACGCCCGCCGGATTGATGATGATTTCGTCCGAAACGGGATTGCCATCGACGCCAAAGGCCCGGGCCATGACAAATGAAGTATCCGCTCTGCTGGCAGACTGTCCTGCCCAGGAGGCGACAAACCCGCCGGTATCAAGCGCGACAAGCTGCACACCCAAGGATCCGCCTGTCTCAGATGTGTTCAACTGGAAATCGGACACCGATACGCTGCCATCGGGGTTCAGGATGCGCGCAACGACAGGCTCTTCGGGGGCGTCGGCGGTACCTTGGACCGACCAGGCGACAACGATACGCCCATCCGCCAGCGTGATGATGTTCGCAAAATCCGGGTAGCCTTGCGTGGCATCATTGGCCAGCTGTTCGCCAAAGCTGGGCAGGCTGCGCGGCTCGGCGACCGGCAGAAAGTCGATATACACGCCGGGCTGAACATCGAAATCCGCAGCCGTCACCCCTTCAAGCGCGCCGTTTTCGAGGATGAAGGCGATGTTGGGCGCGCTGACATGCAGATCATCCCCCACCGTCGTCACGGTCAATGTGCCGGAGGTGAGCGCGCTGTTGCCGCTCAGGTCGATACGGTCGATCCCGGCTTCGAACCCGGTGATGATCACGGTGCCCGCCGGTGTGGTGCCATCATCGGCAACGACACCGTCAAAGCGCACCACGTCGCCAGCGCCATCCGCCGCGCCCAGATCCACATGGATCATGCCCGATTGAACGGCCGCGTTGTCGCCAAAGGACACGGTGTCGGCGGCCGCGCCCAGATCCACCACGATGGACCCGTCATTGGCGGCCGCGTCATCGCCAAAGGTTACGGTGTCAATATCGCTGCCAAACGGACTTTCGGGGCCCGAGGCCTCGACGCTCAGATCGCCCCCGTCGCGGGCCGCGCCATCGCCAAACTCGATCTGGCTGACACCGCCGGCATCGGTCACGATCGCTGGCTGCGCGTCGGGATCGCTGCCTTCGGCATAGGCGTCGCCAAAATCATGAAACAGCGACACAACGAGGCGTATGCTCTGCGACGCGCTTTGGCCATGGGGGTCGGTTGCCACGATGGTTACCGTGTGCGTGCCTGCGCCTTCGGGCGATGCCAGGTCCACAGGCCCCAGAATGCCGGTCGCGGGATCCAGATCGAACCCCGGCGGAAGGTCCGGGCTGGTAAAGGTCAGTGTATCAGACGCATCCACATCGGAAAGATAGCGCTTTGTGTCAAGGGTCGACCTAAACGTTGTTTCGTCCCGGCGGCTGCCCACGGAAAAGGCCGCATAAGAGACACCGAGAATGGCGGTGGGCGCGTCATTGCTGCCTTCAAGATAGACGGTCGCGGTGGCAGTCGACTGGCCTTTGCGCCCGTCCGTGATCGTGTAGGTGAAGGTATCGACCAGCTGTTCGCCTTCGGCCAGGGCGATGGCGGCCTGCACCGTGGTCGGATCATACGTAACGTTCCCCGCCGCGTCGATTTGAACGCGCGCCCCAAGAGCACTGGTTTCCACCGACAGGATACTCAGCACGTCACCTTCGGCGTCCGTGTCATTGACCAGAAGAGCATGCTTGCTGATGTTCAGCACGTCGCTCACATCCGCGGGTCCGCTCGGCGTCCCGTCTGCGTCAAACAGCTTCGACTTGATCGCCCGGGCCCCGCCGTTGCTGTCGGTTTCGACACTGCGCCAGGTGACAACGAAGCCACCATCGGGGGTTGCAGCGACATCGGGGTCAAAGCGCCCGCGCTCGACCGCATCGGAGATGGTGAATTCGCCAGTCTGGCTTGCGCCAGCGTCATCGATGATGCGCCCCTTGATCTGGGTGCCCAGGGCGGGGTCTTCGTCGCTCTGCCAGACCAGAACGATCCGCCCGTCGCTGAGTGTGGCAGCCGCGGGCGTGCTTTGCAGACTGTCCGTCACAGCACTGCTGACCGCGAACTCCGACCCCACGAGGTTGTAGTCTTCGTCAAAGATCTGCGCCACGACATCCCTGTCGGACAGGGGTGTCGACCCATCATCGGTGGTCCAGGTCACCAGGAACAGCCCGTTTGTCAGGGCCACCACATGCGGTGCCTCTTGAATGGCTGTGAACGTTTGGTTGACAACGAGCTCGCCGTTCCCGTACTTGAGATCTTTGTCGATAACCCGTGCACTGATGCGCGACAGGCCGGTTGCGTTGGACGGATCATAACTTTGCCAGGCAACAACAAAACGGCCGTCTTCGGTTGCGTCGATCGAAGGAGAGCCCTTTTCGCCCTCGAATTGGACATTGAACCCGATGTCCCCAACAGGGCCATTGGTGCCGATCAAATCGAAGACAGCGCCCCTTATGTGCGAGTTCGTCGCGTTGTTTGCTGTGTCTTGCGCCACCCATGCCGCGGCGATGCGCCCATCCGCCAATTCGGCAAATACAGGGTTCGTCTGATCATAGTCGAAAAGTCGATTCGCGATGAATTCCGGCACCGTTTCTGCGCCGCTGGCATCAAAAACGCGTGCCTTGATCGTGGTCCCTGACGGATTGCTGCCAGTCCCATCCACACTTTGCCATCCCACAAGAAAGCCGCCATCCGACAGGGCCAGCACGTTGGGTGCGGTCTGATCGGCTGTTGTCACGCTGTTGATCAGGAATTCATCGCCTGCGGGCGAACCATCCACGTTGAAGATCCGCCCCTTGATGCCGGCGCCATCACTGTCTTCGTCACCATCGCGCGTGTGCCAGACCACCAGATGGCGACCATCCTTCAACACGGTCACCGACGGCGCGCCATCGCCTGCGATCTCGTCCTGACTGACGTCAAGCACCCCGGGGATGACCACGCCAACGTCAATATCCCGGGCTTCGGGCGCGGTGTTGATATCAACCGTCACGCCGTCGTTCAGCACAAAGTCCGACGTGCTCACCCCGTTCAGGACACCATCAACGATCCGCAGCTTGAAGTCTTCGTTGCCCGACGTGTTGCCCAGCCATTGCGCCACCAGATCGTCGCCATCGGTGAGCAGCGTCAGATCTGTCAGCGAGGTGACGCCGCTCAGGTCGATCTTGTCGATGCCCGCCTCGAAATCCGACACCACCGCTTCGCCGACGAAACCAACTCTGAAAGACCCTTCATCCAGGACAACACTGTCGCTTGCACCGTCCCCCGTTTGCGACCCGTCCCGGCCCAGCATGATCTGGAAGTCCGCGTCATCAGCCATCCATGTATCAGTGATGTCTATCCGATCTGCGCCGCCGCCAAGGTCGACAGACATGTCTTTCGCGCCCGGCGCGACCGTATCCTGACCCAGCTGAACCGTGTCATTGCCAAGCCCGGCCCGGACGTCGATCACTGCGTCCATGTTAACGGACTGGCGCGCGATCGTGATCAGATCATCATCTGCGCCCGCGTCGATCAGCAGACCGTCAGCGCTGTCGCCGGGAACCGCGGTGCTGGCGTTGATCGTGTCATTTCCGGCCCCGCCGAACACGCTGATACTGGCGCTGCCAATGGACCCGCCGAACGTCAACAGATCGACCTGATCGGCGCCGTCGCCGGTCAGGATGGTGACGTGACCATCATCGCCATTCGTCTCGATTCGATCCGTCGTTACCGTATCGTTCCCGGCGCCAAGATCGACGGTCAGGGTCTGATCGGCGACAGAGAACTGGTTTCTGATGTTGACGTTGTCGCCCAGCGAACTGCCCGTGACCGTCGCGTCAGGATCGGTCTGGAGCCCGAGCCCGATGTTCGAGTTGAATGCGACGCTCACGTCGAGCGCGCGGGTCACGGTTTGCCCCGTCTGCGTATTGGTCGCGGTGATCTGCAGTGTGTGGTCACCGACACCTGCTGTGCCGAAACGGCTCTGCTCATTCTGCACGAGCAGGCCGGATCCGTTCGCGTCGATCAAAAATGTTGAGGATACGGTATCGCCGCTATAGCTCAGATCCGCGCGATCCCCCAGATCCCCGAAATAGGTATACAGATCGACCGACAGCCCCGGCTGACCCTGCGAGGCGACAAGATTGCCGGCTTGGGCTTCGAACACGGTGCCGATCTCGACCGTGACATCATCGTCCAGCAGGATGTCGGCCATGCCAACGTCAAGGTCGATGCCGTTGACGAAGGACACGTTTTCGATCCCGCCGCCCGCGATCCGCAGGTCGGTCTGAGGGGTCCCGGCACGCGGTTCGCTAAAGAGCGTCAAGGTGGATCCAAGCGCCGTGTTGCCGCGCAGGTCCAGCTTGTCCTGGCCTGCTTCGAAGCTGATCATTTCGACCCTGCCAGCGCTGCCCTTCAGGCGCAGAACATCGCCCTCTGCGACGAGGCGGCTATCGACGAACGAAACCGAAATGATGCCACCGTTCAACGCCGCCCCGTCATCGAATTCGATCGTGTCCTGCCCTTCGCCGCTGCCGACCACGATCGTTCCGCCAAAGGCGGCGTTCTTGCCAAAGGTGATCAGATCATCGCCGGTATCAGATCCTGAATTGGGGCCTGTGCGCCCCGCGCTCCGATCGCCGTCCACATGTAGTGTCACGCCAAAGCCTGCAGCCGAATCCCCGATGGAAATGGTGTCATCGCCCGCTTCACCCGCGACATACAGGTGCCCTGCGAACGGCACGGGCTGCCCATTGGCAAAGAAGTCGCCAACTTCGATCAGATCGTCGCCGTCGCCGGCAAAGACGTTCACGATCCCTTCAAGCGCAACATTGTCGCCAAGCCGGATGGTATCATCCCCAAGCCCAAGGTCGATCAGGTCGCTGATCTTGTTTCCGGCCCCGTGGGACGCGTTCTGTTTGTAGGATGAATCGCCAATATCCAGCGCGTCATCGCCCGACGATCCACCCACCGACACCGTGTCGGCGCCTTCGGCAAAGAAGGTGCCGAAATCATGTTTCAGTTCGACCACATAGGTGACATCGCGCTCATAGGTCTGCCCGGCCTGATCGGTCGCGCGAATGGTGATGACATGGTCTCCGGCCAGATCGGGCAGGTCGGCCAGCGTCGGGTCGATGCTGAGCGTTGTGCCGTCAAACAGAACCCCGGTGGGCAGGTTACTCAGGACCTTGAATTGCAGCGGACCGCCTTCGGGGTCAAAGAAATGGTCGGACAGCGCGACGGCGGCAGGCGTGGCTTGGTTGCCGACCTCTGTCACCATCCGGCCATCCGCAACCACGCCCGGCGCGATCTCAAGGGTCACCCCATCATCCAGCAGGACATTCGCGCGCCCGACGCCCGCGGGCGACGCATTGATCAGATCAATCCGAAAATCATCGGCGCTGACGGTCAGAAGATCGCCGCTGCGGGTGACAACAACGCTGTCGCCGATCCGGGCATTGCCGCGCAGATCAAGCACGTCATCGGCCCGGAAGTCGTAAACGGCGGCATAGCTGACACTGCCATCAAAGCTCAGGCTGTCACGGTCGTCGTCATCGCCCAGATGAATGGCAATGGACGCCGCATTGCGCCCCAGCCCGTCGCCAAAAGACACCGCATCGGCGCCAGTGCCTGCGTCAAGCTCGAGCCGCCCGCCATCAATGGCCGCGTCCCGGCCAAAGCGGATCGCATCATCGCCGCTGCCTGCATCAATATCGACAAACCCGGCCTGCCGCATGGCCAGATCACCAATGTCCAGGCTGTCATCGCCAGCCCCCAGATCCACCGACGCGCTGCCATTGTCGGCAAACAGATCCCCGATGCTGACCTTGTCATCCGCATCCCCCGTCGTCAGGGCCACGTTGCCCTCAAACGCGGCACCGTCCTCGAACGACACATGGTCGGAGCCCTCACCGGTGTCGACCGACAGATCGCCTGCGGCCGAGCCCGCATAATCCCCGAAATACAGCGCATCGGGCAGTGCGCCGGTTGCCACGCTCTGCTGAGCGCCCGTGCTGAAGCCGGTGCCGTAATCCGAGCGGCTGCGCACAACCAGCTCAAAGCTCTGGTCCACGGTATCGCCGTTGTTGCTGCGCGCGGTGATGGTCACCGTATGGGTGCCCTGGGCAGAGGGGGTCGCCGTTTCCGTCTGGCGCAGCTCGCCTTCGGCGGTTAGTTCAAAGCCGTCGGGCAGGCCGGTCGCGCTAAATGTCAGCGGGTCGGCATCGGGATCGCTGAAGAAGGGCGCCAGGTCATAGACCAGCGCCTGCGCCTGCCCGCCCTGTTCGGCACCAAGCTCGGGGATCGGCGCGTCGGATTGCGGCGGGCCATTGGGGGCGGCAACCGTCACGGTGACGGTTTCGGTGGACCGGCCACCCGCGCCGTCCGACACGGTATAGGTAAAGCTGTCACTGCCCAGATAGCCGGGCGCAGGGGTGTAGACCACCATGCCGCTCGCGTCGATGCTGACGGTGCCGTGCTGAGCGTCGCTGACCGACAGGACCGAAATGGCATCGCCGTCGGGGTCGCTGTCATTGGCCAGAACGTCGATGGTCACCGGTTGGCCCAGCAGCGTCTGGGCGGTGTCCGCATCCGTCACCGGATCCGCGCTGTCATCCACCACGACCTCGGAGGCCAGGAGATTGTTGACGTCATAGGTGCGCGTGATCCTATGCCAGTCCTGCACATCGTCGGGATCGGTCAGGCGCATTTCGACCCGGTTGCCGTTGGCATCGTAGATCTTGGTTTCCACGTGCCCCGAGTCCATCCGCCGGCTTTCGGTCGCGCGCACGCCGTTGGCGTCAAAGGTCACCACCATTTCGGACCAATCGGTGGCGTCGGTCGGATCGGTCCAGCTGATCCGCGTCTTCAGCCCTGTCGATCCGAATTCCAGAACCCGGACACGCCCGTCATCAAATTCCGTCTGCTTGAGCGTTTCGGCGCCGTTGGTATCGAACTGGCTGAGCTGACGCGTCCAGCTTTCCAGATTGGTGGCGTCGACATGCTCGACCTCGGTGATCTGGCCATTTGCGTCAAAGCGCGTGGTTTCCACCAGCCCGCTGTCATATGTCGTGACAAGCGCGGTCTGCGTGCCCGAAGCGTCGAATTCGCGGGTTTGCTGAGACCAGGGCTGGTTGTCGAGATGGTCGATCGTGGTGGTCTCGATCGTGTTGCCCGCCGCGTCGTAGCGTTCTTGCTGACTGCGCCCGTCGTCATATTCGATCATCTCGCGGATCAGGGTGCCGGTCGGGCCGAAATCGCGTGTGATCTTGGTCCAGGTGAACCGGTCGGTGGGGTCGGTCAGCTCGACCTGGGTAACCTGCCCGTTCTCGTCATAGGACCGCAGTTTGACGCGGCCATCGCCGAAGCTGGTCAGCTGCGTGGACCGAATGCCCTGATCGTCAAATTCGGATACGATGCTGTCCCAGTTATGGGCATCGTTCGGGTCGGTCCATGACCGGCGAACGATGGTCCCATTTTCATCATAGTCCCTTGTTTCGACACGGCCATCATCATAGGTCCGCACCATCTGCACGCGATTGCCGTTCTCATCCGTGGTGGTTTCCAGAGTGTTCCAGGAATAGAGATTTTCGGTGTCAGTCAGAATCGTGGTGTTCATGTCGAAATACCCGTTGTCTTGTTCCGTCCCTTGCTCACCGAAAGACAAACGGGATGAAAAAGGGCGCAAGGCAGCCGCCGGCGAAAGTTGCCCCGGCTCGCGTCGCACGACGGGTCTGTTGCCCGTTTCGCCTTTTCTGAATGAGGGTCAGGCTGAAGCCAATATTGCCAAACTGCAGGCACTCGCCAACTGGATTTGCCACGCTGCGCGTCACAAATAGCCAAAATCATTCATACAAATTTAACTGATAGAGAACGAAGCCCGTCCCGGGGGTGTCTGATGCTTTAATAATTAGCTTAGACGTTCTCAACCTGCTGTTTTAAAACGATTGTTTCGAGTCTGATTCTCTTTCTCCCGTCTTTGACATCTTTGGGTTGCTTTATTTTGATAACACGTGATCACGCTTAGTTCACTGTCATGGGGTCTCATTTTGGAATGGGCGCCGAATAAGATTATGATCAAATTGATATTGAGATCGAACTGTAATATCTGAAGCGGCGCGGGTCGCGTTGTGGAATGCTATTCCATTTGCATACAGTCATAATTCTGCGGTGTAGAAAAAATGTACGCAATTCTTCCCTATTAATCATTTGTTAAGACTTCGGAATCAGAACGCATGAGCGCAGCGCAGCACCGTCTTCGTACGATGTGGCTGGCGGGCGCGCTGTTGCTGTTGCCTGTGACGGTCGCGGTCAGTTGCTGGACGCCAGCTTTGCATCAAGGATCCCGCCGGACGACGACAACCCCCTGATAGCATTCAAAATTCCCGGTCCTGCGGTCGACATGGCCGGCGCGAAAACTCGGGCTCCGGTTGCGGACTGAATGCTCAATCGTCAGACCCGCCCGTCGGACCTGACCACGTTTGGCCGCACAGGTGCCGGTGTTGGACACCTTGATCCAGCGACCGGCACAGCGACATCGCTGTCAAAGCCCAGGATAGAGCCCGACACCCTCTGCGATGCATGCTGATCGAGAGGGTCGTAATCATATCCATGTTGATCTGGCGGACCCGGCCCACTGGCCGGTTTGAGCATACTTGAAACCGGAACCCGCCGACCTGTTGCATCTGGATCCGGAAACCTTGGCCTCAACCGCAGCCAGACCGCCAGGCCCAACAGCCGCATACTGGTCCAAGGTCCAGATCCTGCACAGAGCCAAGCCGCCCATCAGGCTACTGGCAAAGGCGCATATGCTGGAGGGCAGGCCGGATGCCCTGCATGACCAACGATTGCCGATGTTCACGGCGTACCGGCCTGGCTGACCGCCCGTCGGACCGGGGCGGCTAGAACTGCAAGCCGAACTGAAGGCTGGCGCCAACGGATCGGACCTCGTCCGACACCCGGCCAAAGGCCGTTGCCTGGACCTGCCAGTTGTCGCGCGCCGCAAGCGTCACGCCTGCGTCCAGATCCAGAATCGGGCTGCTCACAGGCGACAACGTCTCAAAGCTGCCAATCCCGTCACTGGCGCCGCGAAAGGCGGCCGAAATCCGCAGATCATCGTCCTGCAGAAATCCTGTGACACCGATTTCTCCAAACGCCATCATGCGCAGACCACCCGACAGGATGCGTTCCGTCCCGATCCGCAGGGCAGGGCGGATATAGATGCTGGTCTGGTCGGCCGTCTCGATGGACAGGCTCTGATTGAGACCCCCGTTTTCCGACGCCGATGTCGAAAAGAAATGGGTCGATCCCACCCGGAGCTTGGGTTCGACATAAAACGCGCCCCTGTCGAAGCGGCGCGACACATAGGCACCCAGGTTCACAAACGGGACGTCCATGTCCGAATCCAGCCTGTCGCCCAGAGCGGTCCGGGTGACATCGAACGACCCGCTGCCCCCCCCGGCAAACAGCCCGAAGGACAGATCATCAACCGTCCGGCCCGCGTGAAACAGGGCCTGAAAGCTGTGCCCGCTGCTGCTGGACCCGGCATCGCTGTCGATCGAATGTCGGACATACTGGAATGCAGCGCCAATATGCGACCGGCCGTCTTCCAGCGGTAGATCCACGCCGCCCGCCAGGGTGAAGGTGCTGTTGGAAAATCCCTGCGTCTTATCGCCGTCGTCAATGTCATAGCGCTGCCCCGACAGGGTAACCCACGAACAGGTCGGTAGACCGTTGACCGTCACGGTCCGCCCCAGCGTGTCGCAGCGCCCGGCAGTGGATTCGAAGTCCATGTTCGAGAGCAGGATGGCGGCATGGCTGTCGGCATAGGCCGAACCATTGAGCGAACTGAGCGCATCGCCATAGTCGGTTTCGGTTTCCAGCTCGGTCAGCGTCAGCAGCAGATCGGTCAGCTCGCCCGCATCCTGCAACGCCGTCAGGTAGCGCGCCACCGCCTGCCGATCCTGCGTCAGCGGGTTGGCAAATGACTGACCTTCGAAATCAATATCATAGGTCAGCCGAACCGCACCGTCCTCAAAAGTGGTCGCGAAACCGGCGACGGCGCTCTGGGTGCCGATCAGCGCGCCGGAGGGCAGCGTGATCCCCCCGTCGGCGGCGATCAGGTCGATGGATTGCGGCCCGTCGGTGCTGCGGCCCAGATCGAGCAGCCGATATTCGATGGCCCCGTCCAAGGTGGCAGTGCCCGTCACCGTCAGCCTGTCCGCGCCGCCTGACGATGGCGACAGGTCCATCGCCAGCACGCCGCTGGCAGACTGTTCAAGATCGCCGTCGATGGCGGTGGTTCCGGTGCGCGATGTGCCCAGAATCTCCAGCCGGCCATGGTTGGTCACCACACCTGCGCCGGTCCCTCCTATGTCATAGCTTGCCCCTGCCCGCAGGGTGCCCTCCGCATGGTTGGTGATGCTGGCGCCGGCCCCGCTGTGGTGGATGTCACCGACCAGCGTGCCGGAATTGGTGATCGTAAGCATGTCAGCCGCGCTGCGCAGAAGATCGCCGTCAACCTCTGCAATGGTCGAGATCGTGCCGGTATTGGTGATGGTCGCATGTTCGGCATTGGTAATGAGGAGCGCCCCGGCATCGGCGTTGTCATCGCTGACGCTGGTCGCAGCCGTCACAGGCCCGGTGACAGGGCCAACCGCAGCGGCGCTGACGGGCACGGTTGCGTCTCCGGTCGCACTGTCGGGGCTGGTGGCGCTGGACGAGCCCGGGTTTTCCGTCAGGCGGCCACCACTGATCGTGCCGTAATTGGTGACAGAGATCGTGCCCGTATTGTCGCCCGCACTGTCGAGCCAGAGCCCATAGGCCCCAGAGCCGCTGGCGCTGACCCGGCCGGTACCGCCAACGACCACGGTAATCGGCTGACCCTTGTTCGAAGAGCCGCTGGCGCTTTGGGCAATGATAGCATGCGCTGCGGTGCCGGTGGTGCTGACCGTGCCCGACACGTCGACGGTGACGGGGCCGGCCTTGCCCGTGCCACCATTGCTGCCAAAGGATACACCGGTGCCGGTATTCGCCGTACCGAGCAGGCCGCCACCACCGCCTACCGACTGGGCAAACACCCCGACCGAACTGTCGCCCTGGGTTTCGACCACCCCGGACACGCCCACATTGACATCGCCGCCGGCGCCGGCGGTGTTGCCATCGCCCAGCTTGGTGCCCGCATTGGCCCCGTTCGAGATGTTGAAGGATGTGGCGCCTCCGTGACCGCCTCCACCACCCACGGATTGGGCAAAGACACCAAACGCGGCCACCGAAAGGCCATCGTCATCGCTGAAACCGGTTCTGACGACCGCGCCCGGATTCACCGACACGCTCACACTGCCGCCATCGCCATCGGTGCCATCGGTCCCGCCGACCACGGGCGCGCTGCCATCGGTGGTCACACCGCCGACAAAGCCGCGCCCACCGCCACCCCCGATCGACTGGGCATAGATCCCCGATGCGCCGCGCCCCGACGTCTGGATGGTGCCCGCGTTGTGCTGAACAACGACAAGGCTGCCGGATGCGCCCTTGCTGTCATTGTCTTCGCCATCCACATCCTTGCCGCCAATCGCCAGATCAACGGTCAGCCCCTTGAACGGCTTGTCCGAACTGTTGTTCCAGCCCCCGTCAAACGCGACCCCGCCGCCGCCGCCGATGTTCTGGGCCAGAATGCCGATGGCCGACCGGCCGCTGGTCGTGATGTTGGCACTGTTGCCGACCGTGACGCTGCCGCTGATGCTGTTGCCATCCTGTTCACCCTTGGTCAGCACGCTTTCGCCGCCCAGCCGAATGCTGAAATCGCTTGTGTTGCCCGCCTCGACCGTGGTCGCCCCGGGATCATGCAGGGCGGCGTCGATCCCGAACAGCGAACTGGAATACCCGCCGCCACCCGAAATGACCTGCGCCAGCACGCCATAGGATCCGTCGCCGGACGTGGTCAGGGTAGAGGTGTTGATCAGATCGACACCGCCCGAGACGGCGGATTTGTTGCTGCCTCCCGTGCCGCCGATATTGGTTTCGGCCTTATAGACATCGCCCGAGGTGAATTCGATCTTCGTGAGGTTGCCCACCAGACCGCCTCCGCCCGCAATCGACTGAGCGAGGATCGCGTGAGAATCCACGCCGTGGGTGGTGACCGAGTTGCGGTTCTCCAACTTCACCAGCGCGCTGTTGCCTTCGACATCCGCAGCACCGGCGCGTTCGCTGACGCTGACCGAACCATCGAAGGTCAGCGTTCCCGTGGTCAGCGCCACACCGCCCCCCGCACCGATGGATTGGGCGATGATCCCGTGCGACTGCAGCACCGATGTGCTGTCGCCTGCCGCCTTGGTGCCGGTTGTGATGCTGGCGTGGTTGGTCAGGGTGACCGTGCCGCCATCGCTTTCGTCCTGCGATCCCGACTGTACACCTGCGGCGGTCTCGATGCTCGACAGGGTGCTGGCCGACGCGCCATATTCGGCCAGCGCCAGACCACCCCCGCCGCCCACCGACTGCGCAAGCAATCCAAAGGATGTGCTGCCCGCCGTCGTGATCGCCTTGGCCGATGATGCGCTGGATGACTGGTTGAAGTTGATCGCCCCGCCATCACCGCCCTTGTCGCTTTCGCCGCCCAGGATCATCGACATGCTGCCAGCCTTGGCCTGATTGATGCCGCCCTTCATCGACGAGGCCGACGCCCCGCCGCCGCCGCCGATGGATTGCAGAACAATGGCATGGCCATAGTCGCCGCCCGTGCTCATCGCGCCGGTGATGGTGGCGTTGACAGCTCCGCCCGGCTTTGCATCGCCACCGCTGCCATTGCCGCCCAGCACGATCTCGTGGCCGCTGGCGGTGACCAGCTCTCCGCCCAGGGCGAGCCCCCCGGCGCCGCCGCCACCCCCGATGGACTGGGCAAGGATCCCGTTTGCAAAATCGCCCGCCACCGATACCGCGCCCGCACTGTCGAGGGTGACGGTCTTGCCTGCGCCCCCGGTGCCACCCGTCGCGCCCAGCGTCATCAGCGCCGCCTTGCCACCGTCTTCATTGGTGCCAAGACTGCCGCCCACCGCATAGCCGCCATTGCCGCCGCCACCCCCGATGGATTGCGCAAGGATTCCGTGCGACGCATTGGCCGCCGTCGTTCCGGCCGCCAGCGTCTGGATGCTGCCAGAGGCACCAAGTGTCACCGTAACCGCCCCGCCATCGCTGGCCGCGCCGCCCTGGCCGCCCATGGCAAAGCCGAACAGCTTGCCCGAGCTGTCATCCTTCTTTTCAGCAGCCATGTTCCCCGACACGCCAACGCCCCCGTTGCCGCCGCCGCCGCCGATGGATTGCGCCGTGATCCCGCGCGACTGCACGCCATGGGTGGTGATCGCGCTGGCCACCGACACCGATACGGTCGCGCCGGAGCTTGCTTTGCCGCCGCTGCCACCAATGGTGGCGAACACCCCTTTGGAGCCGCTGGTGGTCACATCCCCCTTGACCCCGATGGCGCCATTGCCGCCGCCGCCACCGATGGACTGCGCCTGCACCCCGTCCGAACTGCGCAGATGCGTGGTGATCGACGCCGTCGCATTGGTCACCGAGACGGTCACATTGTTGGCGCTGGCGCCGCTGCCCCCGCTGCCGCCGACTGTGACGCTGCCGCCATTGTCATCCTTGCTGGTATCGAGATCCCCGATCATCCCCATGCCACCATTGCCGCCGCCACCGCCAAGCGATTGGGCAAAGATGCCATGGCCGCGCGTGTGGGCATCGGCTTCGTCCTGCGCCATGCCGTTGGTGCCGGTTTCGATCGAGCCGCCCGACAGCTCTACGAACACGGTGCCTGCGGGTGATCCGTTGTCGCCCGACCCGCCGACATTCACCGACGCCTTGGAGGCGCTGGTCTTGCCGCCAGAGAACACATCGGTGTTATAGGAAATGTTCGATCCACCATTGCCGCCACCGCCACCGATCGACTGCGCCACGATCCCCGCGGCGTTTTCGCCCTGGGTCTGAATGGCGCCCGAAGAATGGATGACCTTGGCTTCTTTCGACTGCGCGCTGCTGCCACCGCCGCCGCCGACCGAAACCGAATAGGTGTTGGTCGATGCATCTGAATCGGTATAAGCGGCGTTCACGGTCATGCCGCCCGCGCCACCATTGCCACCCACCGACTGCGCCAGAATGGCATCTGAATTGTCGTCCTTGGTGGTGATGGCCGCGTGGCTGTTGACCTGCACCGTGCCCGCCGCACCGGTGCCACCGCCGCTGCCGCCCACGGCCAGCTCTACCGTTTTCTGGCCCTGATTGGTTTCAGCCGTGACGGCCATGCCGCCATAGCCCCCGTCACCGCTGATCGACTGCGCCAGGATGCCATAGCCCTGATACAGTGCATCGGTATCGCTGGCCCCCGATCCGGTGACCAGTGCGGCGCTGTTGGTCACGGTCACCGCCGCGGCTTCTCCGCCTTTGCCGCCCTTGCCGCCGACACTGACCGAGACCGATTTGCTGTCGTCGGATTCCGTCATCTGACCGGTTACCGCCATGCCGCCATAGCCACCGGCCCCGCCGACCGATTGTGCGATGATCGCCTTGGACTGAGCGCCACTCACGGTGATCGCCGAATGGTTGGCCACCGCGACCGTGCTGGCGACAGCACCGTCACCACCCTGACCCGCCACGGCCATGTTCAGCGATTGCGACTTGGAGGTGGTGATCGCACCGGCAAGGCTCATCCCGCCATACCCGCCGCTGCCGCCCGAAGACTGCGCCAGAATGCCATGGGCATCATAGCCCGAGGTCGCGATCTTCCCGGAATTGTTCACATTGACAGCACCGCTTGTCCCGCCATTGCCGCCTTCGCCGCCAATCGACATTGTTATCGTCGTGCTTTCGGAAAAGCTGATGGCACCGGCCACCGACATGCCGCCATGACCGCCCCCACCGGCGATCGACTGCGCGGCGATCCCATGTGCGGACTGGCCGCCCGTCGTGATGCCGCTGCCCGTTCCCTGAGCATAGGTGACGTTAACCGCTTCGGCATTGTTGCCCGATCCGCCAGCGCCTCCTAGCGCCAGGCTGACACTTGTCGAGCTGGGGCTGGTGATCGTGCCGGCCACGCTGGCCCCGCCATTGCCGCCGCCGCCACCCACCGACTGCGCGAGAATACCGCTGGACCGATCGCCTTGGGTCGACACCGTCCCGGTCGCGTTCACACCGACTGCGGCACCGGCGCCACCCTTGCTGCCGTCACCGCCCACGGCCACGGAAAATCCTGCCCCTGCGTCGTCGGCGGCGATGGTCACGCTGCCTGCAACCGCCAGCCCGCCGCTGCCGCCGCCACCCCCGACCGACATACCCACGATGCCGCCAGCATCATCGCCGGTGGTCTCGACCATCTCGAACGAGCCGTCGATATTCACCGTCCCGCCGGATCCGCCGCCGCCGCCCTTGCCGCCGATGGCAAACGCTTCGGACAGACCGACCGACGCACTGACGGCCACGGAAAACCCGCCATTGCCGCCGCCACCCCCAACCGAATGGGCAAAGACGCCCTTGGCATTGTCGCCGATCGTCACCATGCTCGAAGGGTTGGGCCGGGGCGGATCAACCGGCTGGCAGGCGGCGTTCAGGCCGCCATTGGTCTGATCAAGGCACACATTGACAGCGCCGCCATCGCCGCCGCTGCCGCCCTTGCCACCACCAACCGCGAGTGACACGCCTTCGATCGTGCCGGCCACTGCAAAACCGCCACGCCCGCCGCCGCCGCCGACGCTTTGGGCATGAATGGCATCGCTGTTTTCACCTTCGCCCACAACATCGGCATAGGTGTTCTGCACCAGCACATCGCCCCCGTTGCCCCCATCGCCACCCTGACCGCCAACCGCATGCGAAAAGACCGTCCCGGCTGCCACTGCGCCGCCCCCCTTGCCGCCACCGCCGCCGATGGACTGGGCTTCGATTGCGGCAGAATGATCCAGATAGGTCTGAACCAGACCGAAGTTGAGAACTCCAACCGATCCGCCATCGCCGCCATCGCCGCCTTTGCCACCAGTGGCGTGGAAAGCGCCTTTTGCGGTGTGACCCTTGCCGCCACCGCCGCCAATGGATTGCGCGAGAATGCCCGTGGAACAGCCGCCGCCGCAGGGATCGCTGCTGGCGGTCGTTTCCGTGTTCCCGGCCGTGATGGTGCCCGAGTTCGTCACCGTGACCTGGCCGCCATCCGATCCGTCGCGCGTTGGCGCAGATCCCAGGGTTGACCCCGGTGTGGATGACGACCCGACCCCGCCGGCCCCCCCGATGGACTGGGCAATGATCCCGTCCGAACCGGCATTCTTGGTGTTGATGGTCGCGGTGTTCTTCACGGCAACCGTCCCACCTGCGCCACCCGCGGTCTGGGCGCTGCCGCTGAAGAATTCGTCAAAGCTCGTCCCCAGAGATCCGCCGCCGCCGCCCGTCGCCTGGGCCCCGATCCCGGCGGATTCGGTTCCGATTGTCAGGATGTCGGCAGCGTTGGTCACGTTCACCGAAGCACCGTTGCCAAAGGGCGTGTTGGCCGACACGCCGAAATTGATCCCGGGGGTGTCGCTGGTGCCACCCGAACCATCATGCCCGGCAATCGACTGCGCCAGAATGCCAAAGGATTCGTCACCCTTGGTTTCGATCTTGCCCCCCGCCGTGTCGATGGTCACCGTCCCCCCCGAACTGGAAATCGCCGAAGACGCCCCCGAAGCGATCTGCCCGGCAATGCTGTAGGCGGCGATCCCGTTGGCCGATGTGCCATCCGTGGTGATGTTCCATGTGTCCTTCAGGGTGATGTTCCCGCCCTGACCGGGGGTATTGTAATTGCCGTTGGTTTCGACCCCATTCCCCCCGCGCGAGATGGCGACAAGCCCGGCCGCACCGTCCCCGGTGCTGTTGATGATCGTTGTGGACCCGGTGTTCTTGGTGATGTTGCCGCCGCGCCCGCTGTCACCGGCGACGCTGTGACCATTGCTGCCCGCGCGTTCGCCCTGGCTCAGCAGGTAGATGCCGGGCACGCCTGCCGTGGCGATGGTCCGGGTGGTGCCGGTCGTGTCGACAAAGGCAATGTTGCCGCCCGCACCGCCTGCTCCGGCGCTGCCGTTCTTGTCGTTCCCGTTGCCACCATCGCCGCCCTTGCCCCCCAATGACCAAGCATAGATGCCGGCGCGGTTGATGGTCGAGCTCAGAGGGCCTCCTGCCGTGATGCTCAGATCGGCATTGGTGCCCAGCGTGATGGTGCCCCCTGCGCCACCGGTTCCGCCGGTCCCGCCATCATCCCTGCTGGACGCCCCGCCGGTGCCGCCATCGCCACCCGATGTCAGAATGCCAACGCCGATACCGATACTGCCAGTGCCCGACAGGGTGGAATAGGTGCCGCCCAGGATCGCCGAAACGTCCCCGCCCGCGCCACCTGCACCCGCATCCGAGCCATTGCCATTCGAAGCCTTGCCCGGTGTGCCACCGTCGCCCCCGTGCGACGCGATCGTCAGCGCCGATTGATAGTTGCTGGACGCGCTGCCAAAGCTGAACCCGATATCAACATTGCTGTGGAGCGAAATGTTGCGATCATCAATCCCCGCAAGAGTGCCCGAGCCGTCGCCCCCCACGGATGTGATCAGCAGGCCGCCGCCATCGCCGATCCCATTGCTTGCGATCCCGAACGTGTCATCGTCGATGAGCAGGTTGACTGATCCGGCAAGCGCGTCGACACCATAGTTCAGGCCCACGACACCAAGATTGGTGTACGAGTCATTGGGCTGGGGCCCGATATCGCTGGTCAGGTTTTCGATGGTGACCGACGTCACGCTGTCAGGCACATTTCCCGGCGCACGGATGGTCTGGCCGGAAAAATCGCCCGAACAGGTATAGGTTTCACTGCCCGTCTGGGTACACGCGGCCTGTGCGATCTGCGCAGGCGCGGCTGCGATCACGGTGATAACGGGAAAGACAAGCTTGGGCTTCATTTGATCACTTCCAATCCGCTGGGCGTATCAAGACAGGGCTGCATCTGCAGAGGCGCGGGCCAGGGCCATCTTCTGCATCCAAAAGGCGATGTCGGTGCGCTATATCAACCGGGGCGTGCGCCCGTCGGTCGTGCCGCGCCTGTGGTCAATTGTGGCCCTGTGGCCAAGCCATTGCTTCATCTGGAAAGTCCCTGTTGCCCCAACCGCGCGCGATGCATCGCGGCGACCTTGTTCGACCTAGCCGGCCCCATGTGCTGAACACGAGACCGTTTCAACAAGTCGTACCCATTCGCCTTGGGCCAAGTCATTGTCACAGGGTCTCAAATTCGGGGCGGTGTCGGCGGGCGGGCCTGTGACTGCGCGATCAGCTACTGTGGTGGCTGCCAGCCCGCGGCGCGCATACCCTGCCCAAGCTGCGCGCCAAGTTCGGGGTCGAAGAACAGCCTTTCAAACAGAAGATCCACGCGCTGTTCCGGCCAGGTCGATTGGTAGGTCCGGACCAGATCGCGCGCACGCGCATGTTGGGAAAGATAGGCCGAGGCCGCCATCAGATAGGATACGGTCACCGGGCCAAGCGGCGCGCCGGCAGCAATGGCCGCATCGAACCCGTCGACCGCGGCCTGATAGTCCCCCATGTGGAAATAGGCCGCCGAGCGCGCGTTCTGAAAGACAAAGGGCAGCGGCCCCCCAAGGCTGGCCTGCAGGGCGGATGTTGCGCCAAGCACCTGTTCGAACTGACCACTATAAAGTGCGATCAGGGCGGAAAACTCCAGGATATGCGGATCATCAGGCGCCAGATCCAGGGCCTGTTCGGCCCGGCGCAAAGCCAGATCGCGGTTGCCGCTGGCAAATGCCGCCCACGCGCTGGCCGACAGAGCCCATGCGTCGTCCGGGGCCAGATCGAGCGCCTGCCGGGACAAGGCGGTGGCACGTTCGGCCAGCATGTCTGCCTGATCCGGATTTGGGGTCACAAGCGCCTGAAGCCCCGCGACCTGCGATGCGCCCGCATAGCCGCCTGCATAGGCCGGATCCATGTCGATCGCCGTCTGGAAAATCGCAGCCGCCGCCCGCAGCCGGTTGGGATCAGTCGCGGGAAAGATCAGCCCCCGTGCGTCCTGCGCCAGATTGAGCGCCTGCAGCCGCTCGGGCGAGGTGTCGAACAGGACGGTTCTGTTTTCGCCGGTGGCGGCGGGGGCAGGGGCGGGCGCATCCGGTTGCAGAGCCCATATCACGGCCATAACGCCAATCACGGCCAGCGCGACTGCCACGGCAATACCGGCAATGCGGGGCAGGGCGGCATGATTGGCTGGCGCTGGCGACACCATCCGTTCGAACCCCGGCGCATACCCGCCTTTGGGCAGGGTGATGCGGATGGCGGCATCGGAACCTTCGTCAGTATAATAGTCGTCAAGCTTGCGGCGCAGGCGACCGGCATCCACGCGCACGACGCTTTCGCGCTGCGCCACCTCGTCCGGGGTATAGCCATACACATCAAGCGCGATGGTCTTGGCGCGGATGGACCCCGACCGACCAGCAAGCGCCTCGGACACGACATAGTCGAGAAAGCCGATCAGCCGGTCGGATCCCGAAAATGTCGCCGAAGCTGCAAGTGCCGCCAGCGCCCTGCGCACGTCGGGCGGGGCGGGGGGTGTATCAGGCCCTGTTGTCCCATGCGCCAAGGGCGGGTCTCCTCAGAAGGTCCGGCAACGATCGCGGCCTGCCTGCACGCCCATCCATTTTTCGTTCAGGACCAGCGGCTTCAGACCATGGGTGCAACGGTAGCATACGGCAAGAAACGTGCAACGGGCCGCTGCCGCATGTCACCAACCCCCAGCGATCTGCAGCGCGGAACAGCCATCTGGCGCCCACCGGGGTGATCCCGCGCGACACGATCCCGAATGGCAAGAGGACACCCAAGACCATGACCCGACACTTCGCCTGGGCTTTGCCCGCGATGCTGCTCGCTGCCAGCGCGCTGGCACAGGAAACCCCGATCATCCATGACGGCGAATACGACTATCTGCACCGGCAACTCGGTGATACCTGGGCCGAGCAGGACGCCGAGATCGACGCCCGCCTGGCCGAGATCCGCGACGCAAACGGGGGCAAGCCGCCCAATTTCCTCTACATCCTGATCGACGATGTCAGCTTTGGCCAGATGGGCAACCGGGCCATGAACTATGTCACCGGCATCGACACGCCACGGATCAACGATTTTGCCGCCGAAGGCCTGTCGCTGATGCGCATGTACACCGAACCGTCCTGCACGCCCACGCGGGCCGCGTTTCTGACCGGGCGGCAGCCCTATCGCGCGGGCATCGCCGAGGTCAAAGTCGCGCTGGTGGGCGAAGGGCTGGCCGATGACGAGGTGACCATCGCCGAGGTTCTGAGCGCCGAAGGCTACAACACGGCCCATGTGGGCAAATGGCATCAGGGCGATATCGAACAGTCCTATCCGCACAATCAGGGGTTCGACTGGGCCGCGTTCCCACTGCACCAGCAGGTTCAGCTGTCGCTGATGACGCGCGAGGCGATGGAGGCCAACACCATGCTGGGCTTTGATCCGTCGGGCCAGTCCAACCAGTTTGCGCTGGACCGGCTGTTCAAACCCTATGGTCTTGTCACCGGCGTCGAAGCCGAAGCGGGGGGCCCCGCCTATGAGGTGGGGATCGACGCGGGTGAGGTCTGGACCCAGGCCCATTACGAAGAGATGAATGACCGCTATCAGCGACAGATCCTCGAACAGCTTGACCGTCTGGCCGCACAGGACGCACCATTCTTTGCGCAGTACTGGCCGCTCTATCCGCTGAACTTTGTCTATGCCGATCAGGCGCTGTCGCGAAATGGAGGGTTTCACGCCGACAAGCTGCAATTGCTGGATGGATGGCTGGGCGCGGTGTTCGACAAGCTTGATACGCTTGGGATCGCCGACAATACGGTGGTGGTGCTGATGGCCGACAACGGGCTGATGTATCAGTACGAAGGCACATCGGGACTGAGCCAGCTGATCTATCGGGGCGGCAAGACGCAGCATCTGGAAGGCGGGGTGCGCACCGATGCCTTTATCCGCTGGCCGGGCGTGATCGAGGCGGGCAGCGCGGCGGGCGACATCGTACACGTATCCGATCTGTTCACCACATTCGCCCGCATCGCAGGGGCCACCGATCACATTCCGCGCGATCGGGTGATCGACGGGATCGACCAGACCGCACTTCTGCTGATGGGCGAAGGCCATTCGCGGCGCGACTATGTCTATATATACGAAGGGCTCACACTGCGTTCGGTGGTCAAGCAGGAGTTCAAGATGCACGTTCCGCCCCCCGGCGTGCCCGGGGCGGCGGCGCCGGTGTTCAACATCTATCGCGACCCGCGCGAAGAAAACCCGCAGATCGGAAATGCGCTTTGGTCCGGGGCGTCGTTTCAGGACATGATCAAGCGCCACAACCTGACGATCAAGGCCTACCCGCATCTGCCGCTTGGCAAGGGCAAACCCTATGAAGGCATCGCCAACCTGCGCCCTGAAAGCATCCAGACCCGCGATCTGTTCGACAGTTGGCAATAACGCTGGCCGGGCCCGCCGGGGATCATCTGACCTGGCGGGCCCAACCCGTTGCCCAATCTGCTGCAAGGATAAGACATATGTTCAAATCAACGCGCACCGCCATCGCCTGTACCGTGTGGCTGTTGCTGGCCGGACCGACGGGGGCGCTGGCCCAGGCGCTGCCTGCGCCGGGGCAATCCGATGACGGCTGGCGCCATGTGGGGGCGCTGTATCTCTTTGCACCGCTCAGGACGCAGGGCACCTCGACCGTGGCGGGGCAGTCGGCAGATCTGGATCTGACCCTCAGTGATGTGCTCGACGCGCTCGATGTCGCGGCATCAGGCCGGTACGAGGCCTGGACAGGCCGGTTCGGTCTGGTGGTGGATGCCAATTACGTCGGCATCAAGCAGGATACGTCGCTGCCCGGCCCCCGCGCAACGCCGGTGACCGTGGATGTGCGTCAGAAATGGGTTTCGCTTCTTGCGGCCTATCGCGTGGCACTGGGGACCTATGGCGCGGGGGCCCGTCCCTATGCCGTCGATCTGCAGGGCGGGGCGCGCTACAATTCGATCCGTCAGGAACTGCGCCTGTCCCCATCGGGGCCCATTCAGCCCGGATCCCTGGGCGGCGACGAAGGTTGGGTCGAACCCGTGATCGGGGCACGCGGCACCTGGCGCCTGAACGACCAATGGACCACCATCGCGTCGGTCGAACTCGGCGGCTTTGGCGCAGGTGGCAATGATCTGCAGATCGGGGCGAATATCGGGTTCGATTATCAGCTGAGCGACCGCACCGCTCTGACCTTCGGTTACCGCTATTTCAGCGTGGACTATAGCGACACGCTCGACAGCGGGGCCTTTGCCTATGACGTGGACCAGCATGGGCCCTATTTTGGGGTGAAGCTGTTTTTCTGAGCCTCCTGTCTGTTGCCCATCGCGCCGCGCGGGACGATTCCCGCCTGATTCACTGCGCTTGGTGCGTAAGTCTGTGTGTAAGGCTGTGGATATTTGTTTTGGGTTTGGTTGGTCTGGTGTTTTGCAGTGTGTGGGGTTTGAGATTTGTGTTTAGGGTCAAAAAATAACGGTGTTGTTTCAGTGTGTTGCGAGTTTTTTGAAGAAAATGTTGCGACGGGTGCTTTTTCTTGTTGCGGGGTGTTTGTGTATTCCTTAGATACCCCTTCACCGGCGGCGCTGAGGCGCTGACGGGGCGGCCCGGACGGGGCGGCACTGAGGGGTGACTGAGGTGCTGGACTTGAAGGGTTGAACAATTCAGAGGC